>NZ_JBYTBS010000010.1:0-168045 GCF_058789495.1 Paenibacillus sp. FW126-R14
GGATGAATCCGCTCGACTTGCATGTATTAGGCACGCCGCCAGCGTTCGTCCTGAGCCAGGATCAAACTCTCCATAAAAGAAAATCTGACTTGCTCATTTGACTTGCTAGCGAGATTTTGCAATCTCATTTAAAGTCGCTTACGCGACTGATTTTGCTGATGTACTTCATCCATTTGTTCAGTTTTCAAAGAGCTTTATTGCGTTACCGTTTAAAGCGTTAATGCATCGCTCTTGCGGTGACAAGAACATATACTATCAGGTTTTAAAATGAATTGCAAGCATCTTTTCAAAAAAACTTTCTTACAGCTTGAGAAGCCCCGTATTTACGGCATTTCGGGCCAATATTTCTTTAGTTTACCCACATCGGCTAATCTTACTCAAAGCCATTTTATACAGCCGTGAGTTAGAAAAAAGGACACTATTGGACATTTGAAACGCCAATAGGTCCTTCATATAAGCCACACCGGTATAATTACTGGCATGGCGCATTCTTCTTTTCCAAATTAACCTTCGCCAAGCAGCTGCAAAAGCTCCTGTTCATCTTCAATAATCCGAATGCCAAGCTCTTGCGCTTTGGTCAGCTTGCTGCCTGCGCTTTCCCCTGCAATGACGATGTCCGTTTTCTTGGAAACACTGCCGGTTATTTTCGCCCCTAGCGCTTCAAGCTTCTTGGCGCACTCGTCCCGCCCCATCGTAGACAGCGTCCCCGTCAGCACGACGGTTTTGCCAAAAAACGGACTGTCCGGACTGGCCAGAACAGCCGCAGGCTCCTCAGCGATCGGGTTGACGCCGGCAGCCAACATGCGTTCAATGCTGGACACCATCACAGGGTCACGGAAGAACGTATAGATGCTATCCGCAACAATGCCGCCTACATCCGGGAGCGTGATAAGCTCCTCCGGCGTTGCCGCCATAATTTTGGCTAGGCTGCGGTAATGGTCGGCCAACACTTTGGTCGTCGTCTTGCCGGAGTTGGGAATCCCAAGCGCATACAGGAACGACGCGAGATCGCGGGTCTTGCTTTTCTCCAGAGCGCCCAACAAGTTGCGGGCTTTCTTCTCCCCGAAGCGGTCAAGCTTCACGAGATCGTCGAATTGCAGCGTATAAAGATCCGCAGGATCCTTGACGCCAAGCTCTTGATGCAGCTGCGAGGCCGTCATTTCGCTGAAAAATTCAATGTCCATCGCATCGCGCGAAGCAAAATGAGACATGCGCCCAACGAGCTGCGGCGAGCAGGCGAGGCGGTTCAAACAGAACAGATGCGCACCGCGCATCTCTAGCTCGCTACCGCAGGAAGGGCATTGCGTAGGCGCGACAATTTCCCCGCCGTCATTCTCCTCGGTTACTTTACCGAGAATTTCAGGAATGACGTCATTGGAGCGCCGGATGTAGACGAGGCTGCCCAAGGCGTGCTTGAGGTTTTTGCGTTCGATGTCGCCGATATTGTTCAGCGTACAGTTCTGTACGGTGACGCCAGCGAGATCCACGGCTTCTACGCGGGCTAGCGGCGTTATCTTGCCGGTGCGTCCCACTTCCCAGGATACGCTTTGCAGAATCGTAGTCGCTTCTTCAGCCTCAAACTTATACGCAATCGCCCAGCGCGGGAATTTCTCGGTATAGCCAAGGACTTCGCGCGTCCGCATGTCCGTAATCTTCACGACACTTCCGTCAATGAGGAAATCGAAACTTGACCGCTCTTCCGCGATCCGCTCCAGCTCTGAGCTGACTTCTTCGATCGTATTGAAATACCGTGTACGGTTGCTGATTTTGAAATGGTTGTCCCGCAGAAACTGAACCATATCCGCATGGTTGTCGAATTGTATATGGTCAGAATAGCCTATGTTATAGAAGAAAGCGTTCAGCTTGCGCTCTGCGGTTATTTTGGGATTCAGGTTGCGCAGAGCTCCCGCTGCCGCATTTCGAGCGTTCTTGAGCGGTTCTACGGCCGTCTGGTTGTACGCTTCAAGGACAGACAGGAACATCATGCCTTCACCCTGCACTTCAATCGTCCCTTGATCGTACGGGATTTCAAGCGGAATGGATTTAATCGTCTTAATCTGCGCTAAAATACCCTCTCCCACCGTACCGTTACCGCGTGTGGAGGCTTGCGTAAGCTGTCCGCTTTCATAGGTAAGGTTGAGAGTAAGTCCGTCAAACTTTAATTCCACGACATAGGTAGGGTCTGGCAGAGGAGTTTCCGGGTTTTTGCCGTTGTAGTCTGCAATCAGCTTAAGTACGCGCGTGTGCCAGGTTTGCAGATCTTCGGCATTTTGCGCTTTGTCCAAGCTCCACAGACGGGCTAGATGACGGTGCGGGTCGAAGCCCTTCAGGATCTCGCCGCCGACACGCTGGGTCGGGGAAGAAGGCAGGATCGTCCCTGTCTCCTTCTCCAGCGCTGCTAATCTATCATATAAAGCATCCCACTCGGCATCCGAAATTGTTGGCTGATCGAGCGTATAATAATTGTGGTTGTGCTTGTTAATTTCTTGGATGAGGGTTTTCATTGCCGCGATGGCATCTGTCATTACGGACTCTTCCTCTCTAATGGGTAATAGGTAATCCAAAGATGAGCGTGCCCTTATACTTTGGTAATCGGGGCGAACTTAGCGAGCAGGCGCTTAAGTCCATTAGGCGCCGGAAAAGCAATCTGCAGCTCGGTGTCGTCGCCCGAGCCTTTCACGGACACGACGGTGCCGACGCCCCACTTGCCATGCGACACCTTGTCGCCGGCTTTGTAGTCCGCCACCGCGCCGCCTGCGGCAGGCTGCGGAGCCCGGAACGCAAGCGGCTTCGCAGCCGCTGCAGGGCCCGGCGCTGCCGCGCCAGCACTTGGCCGTCCGAAGGAGGACGGCGTGCCCCAAGCTGACGAGCCGGTGGAACCACGGCTCGCCGAGGAGGCGGCGGCGCTGCCGCCTCCGCTGCTTCCCCACGAGCTGGTGCGGCCAGCTCGGGAGAAGCCTCCGCCGATGGAGCCTCCCATCGAGACCTTCTCCAGGAGTTCCGGCGGAATCTCCTGCAGGAATCGCGATGGCGCGTTAGCGGCGGTGCGGCCGAAGAGCGTGCGCATGCGCGCGCACGTGAGGAACAGCTCTTCCTCGGCGCGCGTGATGCCGACATAGGCCAAACGGCGCTCCTCTTCGAGCTCTTCGTTATCCGCAAAAGCCCTGCTGTGCGGGAAGACGCCTTCCTCCATCCCGATGATGAACACAACCGGGAACTCCAAACCTTTGGCGCTGTGCATCGTCATTAGAACGACAGCGTCTTGTTCTTCCTCTGGTTTGTCTTTATCCAAAGAATCGATATCGGCAATCAGCGCCAAATCGGTCAAGAACGAGATCAGGGATTTGTCCTCGTTGCGTTTCTCAAAGTCCATGGTCACGGACAGGAACTCTTCAATATTTTCGAGACGAGCTTTGGATTCAATCGTATTCTCCCGCTGCATCTCCACACGGTATTGAGATAATTCCAGCACCTTCTCGGTAAGCTCTGTTACAGATAAGTATTCGACCATCCGGTTCAGATTATCGATCATTTCACGGAAATCCGCTAATGCGTGCTTAGCTTTTGCATTAATCTCCAGAACGTCAATTTCCTCCAACATGGCAAATAACGAAATACCGCGGCGTCCCGCCATATCCGCGACTTTATCCATCGTAGTATCGCCGATGCCCCGCTTCGGTACGTTAACGATCCGATTCAAGCTGATATCATCGTTCGGATTGGAGATGAGACGCAAGTAAGCCAAAATATCTTTGATCTCTTTACGATCATAGAACTTCACGCCGCCAACAATCGTATACGGAATATCGGACTTAATAAGAATCTCCTCTATTACCCGTGATTGCGCATTCGTCCGGTAGAGAATGGCATGATCGGCGAACTTCTTGCCTTTGGACTTGTTTTTGTTGATTTCGCCTGTAATGAAGTAACCTTCTTCGTGCTCGGAGTCCGCTTGAAACAACTTAATGCCTGCGCCGCCCTCTTTGTCGGTCCACAAATTTTTGGGCTTACGGCCCGTATTGTTGGCGATGACTTTATTAGCCGCGTTCAAAATATTCGAGGTGGAGCGATAATTTTGCTCCAAGAGAATAGAAGTGGCGTCCGGATAATCTTTTTCAAAATTAAGGATATTCGTAATGTCCGCACCGCGCCAGCGGTAGATGGACTGATCGCTGTCCCCTACGACGCAGATGCGCTTATGTTTGGCAGCAATCATTTGACACAGCATATACTGCGCCCTATTCGTATCTTGATACTCATCGACATGAATATATTGAAATTTGTTTTGGTAGTAATCCAGAACTTCTGGTACTTCTTTAAACAAATGTATGGTAGCCATAATCAGGTCATCGAAATCCAAGGAGTTGTTGCTTCTCAGCTTTTTTTGGTAGAGCGTATAAACTTTCGAGGTCAGTCCGTCGAAGTAGTCGCCGATTTTATCTTCAAATTGTTTAGGAGAAATAAGTTCGTTTTTGGCTGTAGAGATTGCCGCTTGAAACGTCTTAGGTTCGTACTTCTTCGTATCGATGTTGAGTTCCTTGCAGCAGGTTTTGATCACGGAGAGCTGGTCGCCTGAATCCAGAATCGTAAAATTCGAGGTGAAACCGATTCGCGAAATATCTCTGCGCAGCATACGCACACACATCGAGTGAAACGTGGAAACCCAGATATCATTCCCGCTCCCGCCAACCAGTTTGCCTACACGCTCCTGCATCTCACGTGCTGCTTTATTCGTAAAGGTTAACGCCAGAATGCTCCATGGCGCCGCTTTGCGGGTGCCGATCAAGTAAGCAATCCGATGCGTGAGCACGCGCGTCTTCCCGCTTCCCGCTCCAGCCATAATCAAAAGTGGACCGTCAACCGCTTCAACCGCTTTGCGCTGCTGGGGATTCAACCTTTTAATCGCATCTAAGATATTGACTGTCTCGTTCATTAAGTTACCTTCCTGTTCTATCAAAATTCACGTTCACTGTCTGAAGCGCCTGTTTCAAATCACTATAGATAATGTTGCCCACGACGATGGTATCTGCGACTTCCGCCGCTTGCTGCGCTTTGGCCAAACTGTCGATGCCGCCCCCATAAAATAAACGGGCATTCTCCAGCACTTGCCGCGTCCGCCGGACCAGCTCCATATCCCCGAAGACCCCGCTGTATTCCAAATATACAATCGGCATATGAAATAACTTGTCCGCCATGCGCGCATAAGCCGCAACATCTTTGGCCTCCAAGTTCGTTCGAGCTTGCGTCAGTTTGGCAGCCGCAGCCTCGCCATTAAGAATCACGTAGCCTTCGGCTACAATTTCATCCCAGTTCAGCAGCGAGCCATACTCCTTCAACGCTTCATGATGATGTCCGACAATCCAATTCGGATCTTCCGCATTCAACACCACCGGTATGAAAAAGAGATCGAATCCAGGCACGATAGCCTCTTGATTGGAAATTTCCAGTACACAAGGCAATTCATACTGACGAATCCGGGCCATAAGATCCACGGTGTTATCGAATGTTACGCCTGTTGAACCTCCGACCATAATCGCATCCGTTCCCGATTGGCAAATAAGGTCCAACGCCTCATCGGATATGTCCCGATCCGGGTCCAGCTTAAAAACATGTTTCCACTTCCGTATATCGACGATCAATTGTTGTTTCCCTCCGATTAGGCGGCAATACTGCCATACTATCAACAGTCTATGCTACGCGTTCGGGTGTGTCAAATGACAAAAGACGGGCAATTTGCCCGTCTTTTCAAAGAATATGCGTGCAGCGTGTGCTGATCTTCACCCGAGCTTGTTTTCCGCCCGAATACGCACAAATGTTCTTGTTATTTCACTTCAATATTAAGAATTTTCTCGACATTGAGGTTTTTGTGGTCATTTTGCTGAAGCTCAAGACGAATCTCATGCTTGCCGGCAGCCAAGTTGTTTAGCGTTAACGGCCCTGTTTTGCCGATCATAGCCTTCTGCTTGCCATCCACGTACAGATGCAGATGTCCTTGGCCCTGCACATTCGCCTTATCCATACTCTCGTCGGATAATTGGAAATTCGTTGTCTGGTACGTAATCGTGACGTTTCTGCCGTCTACTTTAGAAACTTGTGCGTCAATGGCCGGTTTAGCGCCTGAAGCCACTGTTTTCACACCGCTTTCCGCCTTCCCGCCTGCCACTGTCGTCGCTACTTGGGGACCTGCTCCGGTAGTACTAATGACTTCATCTTTAGAACCGCAGGCTGTGGTCACTGCCCCAAGTAATATTAAAGCAGCTGCGCCGTAAATCCACGTTTTTTTCATCCGCGTTTGCACCCTTTTCCCATAAGTTTGGACATCCTTGTTCCTTATATATGTGTGACAAGCCGGTTCCATACCATGATTATGAGAAAAGTTGGACAAAAACGCCCGAAGCTCAGCGCTGCGGACGTCTTTATGAGGGAAAGTACTAGAAGCTGTACTTGCTGCCCTCTGTCATATTGGAGGATTGGCGGGAAGCGATGTTTGAATTGGCCGATTTGCCCGCGATGCCGGCATTGTCAGAGGTGCCATAACCGGTTGATGCCGTATAGCCTTGCGAGTAGCCATGGCCGGTTTGTCCGTAGCCTTGATGGTCTTGCTGCTGCCCTTGCATACTGTTGAAGGCTTGGTGTTGATTGGCTGCTGCGTATCCCTGCCCCTGATTATTATAGATGGCATTCGGATATTGCGACATTGTAATCATCGGTTGGACAGGCGCCTGGTGTAAGGCCGCAATCATGTTCTGCTGCTGACTTTGCTGTTGGGGCTGGGGTTGATGGGTCTGCTGCTGCGTTTGCTGGGAAATCGTCTCCTGCTGATAGCTCGCAGAAGGGGACATGGTCCTATTGTGCTGAACAAATGACTGCAGTTGGGCGGCTGACTGGCTCATCTTCTGCAGCTCCTGTTGAACCTGCTGCTGGGGCGCAGCCTGAACTTCATAATAACCGAGCTTTTGAATTTCATGAAATACAGCCGCCTGGTCTTGAAGTGTCTTTTGGAGCAACGTTTGGAAAGTCTGTCTGATCTGCGGATTGACCGCTTCGGTTACCGCTGTCGTGTATTCGCCCGCACTGCGCTTGAGTTCGGAAAGAACGAAGTTCGCGAAATCCTGCTCTTGCATGTGAACTTGTTGTTGATGCTGTTGTTGTTGGCCTTGTTGTTGGCCTTGTTGCTGCTGGCCTTGTTGTTGGTATGAATTTTGTTGATTTTGTTGATACATGCTCTTGCACCTCCTTTATATACGTTTTAGTGGGTCATGCCTGATTGCTGCTGAAGCGTGTTAATGAGGATACTGGCACTATGGAGACGCTCCTGAGAAAGCTGAGACAACGTTTGTGCAAGCGATGGACTTTCACAGTTAACCGCTCCTTGTACGCAAAGCTTTGCTAATAAATCCTCGTTTTTCAGCGCATCCGCTAGGTACGAGAGTTCTTTACCTGTGATGGTGTGGTTCCCTTGATTGTTGTACATGTGAATGTTACCCTCCTTTCCATTCCTTGCTTGTAGGTTTCCCAAAATATTCCGCTTTATGTGAGACTGGTAAAAAAAACCTTTTAGTCGGCGGTGTCGCACGTCCCAGGTTGCACTTTATACAACAATATCACTGCAAATGGGAGCAAACTGCTTCCCTCATTGCATTTATTACAACCATTTAAGAAGGTTTCTCTCTTAACTGAGGCAATACCGTCCAATACGTTGTATTTCATACAACGAGCGGAGGGCACTGTGGTAAAATGCGATGATTTCATTGCACATAATACAACGTAACTGCTGTGTGGAGAATGCGGGGATATAGGTAGGTAGAGCAGGTGGAGCAGGTAGAGCAGTTAGCGTAGGTGGAGTAGGTGTCTGCCGGTGGTGGAGCTACTGGCTGCAAGGGAAGAGGCTATCGGTAGTTGCTGACAGGAAAAGAGCTGCTGCCTACGGCGCTTCTGGCTGGGCGAACTGGTGCTATCGCTGCGTTAAGAGGCCCCGTTGGACGAGATCCAACGAAAACACCCTCGCAAGGCTTAAATTCCGTGTTTCATTGGATGAACTCCAAACATACATAAAAAGGCCCCGCCACAGCACATAACTGCAGAGGGGCCTTATCATCTATGAGGCGGGCTGCGCCGGTTTGCCGGCATATGCATCCGCTAATTTCTGAATATCTGCAACCGGAAGCTGGTAGGACCACTCCCCGCCCTGCTTAGCCAGCCACACTTGGTCTTGGCTAATCTTGCCCTCGTAGACCTCGGTAACGTCTTTGCCATCCACGGACAACCCAAGCTCGACTTTGAACTCGCCGCCTGACGTTGGCTTCTGAGCCAGCGGCTGCGGCAGCTCCGTGCTGTGAAGGAAGACCAGCTCATCCAGCAGAGGACTCGCATCCGCGCCTTTCAGCTCCTTATCGCCAAGCTTCCAGGCAGCTTCAGCTGCAACTTTGTCCTTGTCGGTTTTGGCAAGCGTCCAGGTCTGGCCTTTCCACGTGACATTCACGGTCTGAACCTTATCGTTCTCGATTTTGAACGGGCTCGTTTGGGCAAAATCGACCGGAGTCTTGTTCAGCGAAGACAACGTCTGATCGCTGACTTGATACACAGCCGGAGCTCCTTCCACCTGAACGTAGGAGAAACCTTCAATCGGAAGGGCCGTTCCAACCTGAATACCCTTTTTGGAGCCGTCCTTCAGCGTAACTTCATAGGTGCCAACAGGCTTATCCAAGCCGTAATTGGCCAAATTGTCCGTTTTCTCCTCCACCACCTTGGTGAAAGTAACCAAACCCATCGCATCCAACCACGAATCCACTTGATTCGAATTCAGCGGCGCTGCAGCCGGTTTTTTCATTTCCCAGCCACTGTCTGTGCGGCTTAGATCAATTTGCTGCTCTTCGGTTTTCAACGAAAGAGACTGTACGTCTTCCTGTTTGAGCGTGAGAAGGGTTTTCGGTTCTTCTTTTTTCTCTTGAAAGAAGTCTTTGCTCGAAGCGTACCAGAAACCGCCGATACAAATAACCACTAACAGAATCGTAGGAATAAACCGTTTCATCCTCTTCTCCTCCTCCACCAGATTAAGCCGCCGATGATTAAGAACAAGAGAGGTAAGAACACGATCGTGACGAAGAAAATCGTATTCGCCTGGCTAGGCGTAATCATCGCTTGCTGGAACGCGTCCCCTTGACGAGGGCGGATCGTAATTTGATCCTTCTGCTCCTGCAGCCAGCCAATACTGTTCATGGCAAAATCTTTGTTGCCTTGGTTCTGAATATCTTGATCCAATACGAATGTCGAACCGCCCAGAATAACGGCCTTAGGCTTGTTATCTTTGTTCGAAATCGCATATCCCAAATTCAGCGGGCCTTTGACATCCGTTGCATCCTGTTTCGTTTTGGACTGCGCCAGCAAGTTGATATCCGTTTCGCCATAAGCTTTATCCGTCGTCTTCAAGAGCAGGGATTGCGTGTAATCCGGCGCACTCTGATCGGCATTCAAGCTAACCGCCAGCGAAAGCATCGTAACGAGATTATTGCTGGAAAGCTTGTTCGTAATGTCATGAGGACCATAGTCCGGAATGATCGTTAACGGATCATACAGCGAAGTTTGTTTCGGTTCGATCGCAATCGCATGCTGGTCCTGAATACCGTAAGTTTTCATGATCGCATCGATATTTTTCCACTTGGTCGCCATTTCCTTATTAAAGCCCAGCGCCAGATAGATTTTGCCTTTATC
The DNA here is from genome assembly GCF_058789495.1 of Paenibacillus sp. FW126-R14. Taxonomy (NCBI): domain Bacteria; kingdom Bacillati; phylum Bacillota; class Bacilli; order Caryophanales; family Paenibacillaceae; genus Paenibacillus; species Paenibacillus sp. FW126-R14. The sequence goes on from NZ_JBYTBS010000010.1 coordinate 9,712, forward strand.
CTTCAAATAAGCCTGAATCAGCTCTGCTTCTTTGTCGTTCAGGTCATTTTGCGGCCCAAGCATCATGAGCATCTGCGCATCGTCCGGTATTTTGCCTTCAACGTACAGATTGAGATCCTTCACCGTGTAGTTTGCGGCCTCCAGGCTGCTTTTGAGAATCGTCATCGCATTAAGCGGATACTCCTGATGACCGGAAAGCAGATAGACCGTATGCTTCTCCGTGGACGTTAAACTGGTAATTGCTTGGGTGAACTTCTCTTCCCCTGAAAAGGTATAGGATCCGTCCTGTTGACCGACGAACAGCTCGTAAAAATTCACGTTCTGTTTCTTGCTGCCCATTTCAAAAACGAGCGTACCGCCTTGATCAACGCCATATTGCTTAGCCATAGACGGCTGTTTCAGCATATCGTATTCGTCATACGTAATTTTGCCGGTTTGCTTCTTGTATTCCTGAACCATATCCGTGACTTGGCGTGTCACAAATTCATTGTTGTCCCCACTGTTGGTGAAGGCAATGACATGTATGTCTTGATTCAAGTTTTTGAGCGTTGTTATTGTCTGTTCCGATAGCGTGAAGTTTTTGTTTTTCGTCAAATCGACCTGAAAGCCTTTCAGCGAGTGAAGGAAAATGGTCAGAATGATGAAAATACCGATCACCGCGATGGATAAAACTGTCGCATTCGTTCCCCGTATCCACTTGTTCATCCCGCTCACCTCCAACGCTTTCTTTCAAGGACTTGTATGCTTAGAACGAGAAACACAGCTGTAATTGTGACATAGAAAAGGATGTCGCCGCCATGCAGAACGCCTTTTTGCAGGTTCGACAAATGGCTCGTCAAAGAGAACTGACCGACGTAATCCTTCAATTTGCCCGTCATGCTGGAGCTGACCCAATCAAGCAGCCACAGCAGCAGCAAAATGACAAAACCGGTAATGCCCGCAACCATCTGGTTGTTGGAAAGGCTTGACGCGAATAAGCCGATGGCCATCATCGCACAGCCTAATAAGAACATGCTCAGATAAGACAGCCATAGCACTGGTTTATCCATCTCACCGAAGGTGGACATAATGAGCGGATAAATCAGGGAAATCGCCACAAGCCCTACCTGCACGATAAAAGCGGACAAGTATTTGCCCATCACGATTTCTCCAATGCCTGCAGGCGACGTGAGCAGAAGCTCATCCGTGCCTTGACGGAACTCATCGGCGATCAGACGCATCGTCAATAATGGGATAATGAACAGATAGACAAACGAGGTATTGCCCACAACGGAACGCGCATCAATAATCGGCGGCTGACCGGCGACAAAGTTGATGTAAAAGAAGAAGCTCGACAGCAGCACATAGAAAGCGAAGGCTACATAAGCAACCGGCGAAAAGAAATACATCTGCAGCTCTTTCGAACAGATCGCCCAGATTTTACGCATCGGTGTCTACCTCCTCTTCCGCTTTGCCGCTCTCTTCCGCAGGCTCGTCCGTCGTCAGCTTGAGGAAAATATCCTCTAAGCTGAGGCTTTCCCGCTTCATTTCCAGAATCGGATAGCCTGCGCCAGCCAGACGGAAGAACAGATCCTCCCGGATATCGGAACGATCCGTGGACGTAACCAGCAGCTTCACAGACTCCGCTTTAGGCAATTCCACCGCCGTATCCGCTTCCGCCTCAGCGGCCGCTTCCAATGCCGGAGCTCCAGCCGAAGCATCCAGCTCCTTGACCGACGCAACCGTTCCGAGGCTGCGCAGCTCGGTCAAGATCCGCTCGCGAGGTCCCTTGACCTCGAGCGACACCTCAAACGTCTCGCCCATCGTGCGGCCGAGATTTTCAGGACGCTCGTCGAGCACGACGCGGCCTTGGTTAATAATGAGAACGCGGTTACAAATCGCGTTAATTTCAGGCAAAATGTGCGTGCTAAGCAGCACTGTGTGATTTTCGCCAAGCTCATGAATCAGCTGGCGGATTTCAATGATCTGCTTCGGATCGAGGCCTGACGTAGGCTCGTCCAGAATGAGCAGATCCGGTTGGTGCAGAATCGCCTGCGCGAGGCCTAAGCGCTGCTTGTAGCCCTTGGAAAGCGAGCGTATGATTTGCTTCTCGCGGCCTTGCAAACCGAGCTTGTCGATCGCTTCGCCAACGCGCAGCTTTTGCTCCCGTGCCGGCACATCGCGAAGGTTCGCGATAAAGCGCAGGTACGATTGCACCGTCATCTCCGGATAGAGCGGCGGTGTTTCCGGCAAGTAGCCGATTTTGCGGCGCGCTTTCTTCGGGTTGTCCGCCATGGAGTGGCCATCCACCAAGATTTGGCCGTGCGTCGGATTCAAGTAACCCGTGATCATGCGCATTGTCGTTGTTTTGCCAGCACCGTTAGGCCCCAAGAAGCCGACGATTTCGCCACGCTGCATCGAGAAGTCGATGTTATGTACGCCGCGATCATTTTCGTACAGCTTGCTGACCTGTTTGACCTCAAGCATCCAAGATCCCCCATTCATTCTTTCGTTCATACTAATCATCATCACTATACCCGTGGAACAATAAACCAACCTTAAGCAAATCTGAAAAATACATTAAAAAATTGTGTCCAAGTTGTGAACGTAATAGGTTGTTTAGACCCTTATTTTAGTCTAAACCAGCAAAAGTTAAGTTAAACACGGAGAATGAAATACTTCTGCGGCGGGCGAGCACGTTAGAGCGGAGCGACATAGCGGGGTGGGTTGGGTGAGCGCATTAGGACGGAACGGCTTGGCGGCGGGCGAGCGCGTTAGGGCGGAGCGGCTTGGCGACGGGCGGGCGCGTTAGGACGGAGCGGCATGGAGTGGGTTGGCCAGCGCAGCGAGGCTTAAGCTTAAGTCTGCCGCCTGGCCGACTCTGAGGAACTACGGTCCGCTATTCTTGCGGTAAGCGGGGCTTGCGCAGTTTATGGGGAACTACAGGGCTTTATTTCTCCGAATTGGGCGGAACTTTGGCCCAGAAGGGGGAAATAACGGATCATAGTTCCCCCTCCTACCACAACAGGACGATTTTCGCAGAAATAGCGTCCTATAGTTCCCCTAACACAACGCGGGAGGCAGGCGGGTTGAATAAAAAAAACAGACCATAAACGGCAAGCGTCTATGATCTATGATTCGACAATTTATTTCACCAATTGACCGCGGGTAACGCCCAACTGATTCGTAGCTTTCAGGGAACGCCACACTTGCGTACCGCTGATTTCTCCGTTAATCGCACGGCGGTACAAGCCCAGAATCTCATGCACCTTGTCAGGGGATTCTTCCAGGAACTCCACGCGGAAGGAACGAATGCCCAGATCCATGAAATGGTTCAAATATTCCGCACCCGATTGATCGACGGCATTGTAAACCGTATTGCGGCAGCCTTCATCCACGCGCACGGGATGCGACATGCCGACGCGATCCTGCAAAGACACGTGATGGTCTTCGCAAGGACGGCCGCAGTTCGTAAAGTCCGTGCCTTCGCTCAAGAACGTACAGTATACGCAGTGCTCCGTGTGGAACATCGGCATATGCTGATGAATGACAACTTCCAGCTTGGAAGTTTCAGCGCGGCGAAGCAGATCGACCATCTGTTGAATGTTCAAATCGTAAGAAGGCGTAACCTTCGACAAACCTGCTTCCAAGAACAAGGAGGCTGTTTTGTGATTGGCTACATTCAAGGAAAAATCGCCGATAAGCTGCGGCCTAGGCCCATTCGGATGCTCCAGCTGATGCTTCAGGAAGAAGTAGGCTGCGCCTGTATTCCGAATGAGCACGGCATCGGGGTTAAGCTTTAGAATATTGTTAAAATAGCCCGTTTCCCCCGGCATATGAATTCTCGGCGTCGCCAAGGCAATTTTGCGCCCTGCCGCATGCACCGCTTCAACAGCCGCCGGGAACTGCTTAATAAATTCGAAGTCTGCGTAAATCAACTGAACGTCGTCCGTTTCGAGCACAGCCTTCACCTGATCCAGGTTGCGGCAAAGCGCCGTAAGGTGCACGCCGCTGCGATCCGCCAAAGACAGCGCAGGCGCTTGCCCAGCAGCTTGACGCTCAGCAACAGGCTGCGGCACATCGTCATAGACGCCTATCTCGCGCTTCATGTACGCACGCGGCTTCTGCCGCTCGTCTTCCATGAGCTCTACCGCGCTGCGGCGCATAGCGTTAAGCTCGCGCATCGGCACGATCAGCTCGCCGTTCAACTGCACATCGAGCTCGCTAAGCGCATAAATCGTGCCGCCAAGGCGACCGAACTGCTCCGTGAAGAGCTGCTCGTCCATCGGTCTTTTCTCCGCGCGCACAAGCGGAAGCTCGGATTGGACGAAAACGGTGTGACCGCCCTGCACATCGGTCCACCAGCTTTTCAGCGGCTCGCCTTCTGTGCCGGTAATCTTGATGCTGACCGGGAATGTCCGGTAAGGCTTATCCGTCTCGAACGTCTGGCGCAGACGTTTGTCCAAGTGCGGATCGTTCGTTTTCCAGATCCGGTCTCCAACGTGCAGGCGGCTAAGGTCCACATCGTTGCGTCCCGCAATGATTTCGATGATGCCGCCCTCGGCTTCGCCTTCGATTTTCTCGCCTTTGCGGCGCAAATCGTAGATACGGCCGCCTTCTTCCTTCTTCGTCGGATCTCCGGCATCGAAAACGATCCCGTCCCCGCGCTTAATCGGCGCCTCAAGCTCACAAACGACACCGTCGCGCAGAATCTGCTTCACGCGGCCCACAAATACCCCGCGGCTCTTCGGAAACGTACCGTCGACGAGCTGTTTATTGTTGGTTCCGTTCAAGAAACCAACCGTGAAGCCGCGCGAGAAGCTTTGCTGCAGCTCGCGAACTTCCTCTTTCGACGGACGAGCGTCCACGCCATCGAAATATCGGTCAATCGCGCTGCGGTACTTGCTCACGACGTTAGCCACGTATTCAGGGGTTTTCAGACGCCCTTCAATTTTAAAAGAGCACACGCCTGCTTCGATCAATTCAGGCACGATTTCAATGGCTGCCAAATCTTTCGGCGACAATAAATACGCCACGTCGCCCATCGGCTTTTGCACGCCATCGATCATCAAATCATACGGCAAGCGGCAGGCCTGCGCACATTCCCCGCGATTGGCGGAGCGGCCGCCCCACATTTCGGATGTCAAACATTGGCCCGAGTAGGACACGCAAAGCGCGCCGTGTACGAACACTTCCATCGGAAGCTTGGCTTGGTCTCCGATTTGTTTAATTTGTTTTAAATTATTTTCGCGTCCCAATACGACCCGTTCGATATCGAAGGGCTTCGTAAATTCAACCGCCTCAGGCGATGTAATCGTCATCTGCGTAGAACCGTGAATCGGGAAATCGGGAGAGATTTCACGAATCATTTTCACAAGACCAAGATCTTGTACGATCACCGCGTCAACACCCGCATCCACACAAGCCTCAATAAGCTGCTTGGCTTCGCTCAACTCTTCTTCAAATACTAGAATATTAAAGGTCAGAAAGCCCTTAACCCCATATAGATGAAGGAACGACATAATATCCGGCAGCTCAGCCATCGTGAAATTGTGCGCGCGCGCTCTGGCATTAAATTTCTCCACACCAAAAAATACGGCATCCGCCCCATTGGCAACAGCCGCTCTCAAACAATCCCAATCCCCCGCAGGGGCCAACAATTCTATATCTTCTCTGCGTATCGTACGCATGGCAGCAAATCCTTTCAATAATAGATCCTCGGGTAACCCTCAAAGTCTTCTCTTTAGTGTAACAGAAACGATAGGTAGGAAGCTAGGGCGTGAGCAATTCCAAACCCAGCCAATATCCGACAACCTCTGCGCGATTGGAAAACCTTACCTAGCCGCCTCCCGGCCCTTTAAAAGTTAACAAACTTACCCATGAATGCTATAATGTCAAGGATAGTGACCTTTTTAGCAATTGAGGGATCCTTTTGATTTTGTCGAAAATACGCATTTTAAAAATGGTTATCGGATTAGGCCTCGGTTTCCTGTTGGTCGTGGGCCTGCTTCTATTTTTACCAAAAACAGAGGAAACCAAGCTCCTCTACGCAACAAGCGGAGATTCTTACGACACGGCGGCTTATGGAAACTTTGAGCAAACCTTGCAGGCAGGCATTTCCATCGATAAACAAAAGCTGGCGGCTCTATCCGCTAGAAAGCTGAGCGCTTACGATGCGATTTATTTGGATCCTGCTCTTGCTCAAGATGCCGCATGGACGGAACAAACGGCGAAGCTCACAAGCTATGTGAAGCAAGGCGGACATTTGCTGGCCGAAAATGGGTTTGCTGCCCGCTTGCCGCTCGATTTCCTTGGTGCTGCAGAGCTCGTTGACTTGCAGAAGGTGCCGCTTACAAGTGTTGGCGCACCGCAATTGGCCGCGGATATGCAAAGCCTCAGCTTTCCCAAAGTATCTATGAATCTGCAAGGCTTGCAGACCACCTTTCAATTGTTTACCGAAAGTTATCTCAAGCATCACACGATGGAAGACCTTCCAGGCTTTCATATGGGATATGGCTTTATCCCGTCCACCGGACAGACCCTTGTGGCGATGAACGTATCCGGCAAGCCTGTCTCGCTGGCTATGCACAATCGTGTGGGGAAGGGCAGCGTGCTGATTTCCAGCAATTTTTTGCCTAACCGCTATTTTCCAACCGGATACGATATGCAGAGCGGCGCTGACCCAGGCTTAGGCTTCGCTCAGCTGGCTGCCAAATATCAAGCCGCAGGCAAATCGACGCCGGGGACGACTTACTTCAATAAAAGAGCATTGCCGCTCCATCCTTACTTTAACTTTGATTTCGCAGCGGCCAACATGCAGTATCGCAGCGAGCTGCTCTCCTATGTAGCGAAAGAAACGCTGGGTTACAGCGTGCGCAAAATCCTTGGCCCTTACGGCAGACCCGCCATGGCCTTTCAGAATCACTTCGAGGCGATGCCGGCCATCCAGCAAAAAGACGGCATTGCCTGGGCGGAGGAGCTCAAAAAGTATAACGAGATCCCCTCGTTCACCCTCGTACGCAATGCCTTCTATTGGGGGCAATGGCGCGAGAGCTTGACGGTGCAGCTCAACACCGGAACGAACGCGCAGCCGAAGTTCGTCGGGGAGCTGCCTGGCTCCGGCTACGCGAGCGGGCTGCACGTGATGTCTGCCGGCAAGCCGCTGCGGCAGGCGCTGTTCCCGCAATATCGCGATCTGTCGAGCGCGATTGAACTTCCTTACCGCGCGTATCCGGCCGCCGCGGATTTAAACGGCGACGGCCGCACCGACTTGCTGGCCGGCAGCGCGGACGGATTCGTGTACGTCTACACGAATCAAGGAGCCGATCCGGCGGCATACGCAAGCGAGCCGCCGCCTGAGGGCTTGGCGCTGCCGGACACGTTCGGCGCGCCTGAGAAGCTGCTGCTGGAGTCCGGCGTGCCGCTCCAGCTCGGCCCTTACAGTACCGTTCACGCCGCAGACGTGAACGGAGACGGCCGCCCGGACCTCATCGTCGGAGACGAGTCCGGGGCCGTGTATGTGCTGCCGCAGCTCGCAAGCGGCAGGTTCGGGAAGCCCGCGGCGGTTCACGTGGGCGGGAAAGCGCTGCAGCTGCCCGGAGGGCCTGCAGCGCCGCTCGTCGCCGATATGACCGGCGACGGCAAGCTTGACCTCGTCCTGGGCGGAGCCGACGGACGAGTGTGGCTCTTCAAGGGCCGCAGCGCAGCGGCCCTTGACTTAGACGCAGGCAGCGTGATCTTGACGCTGCCGCGCAGCGCCGCGTATGCTGCGCCCGCCGCACGCGACATGAACGGCGACGGCCGACTCGATCTTGTGGTCGGCAGCAGCGACGGGGACCTGCAGGTGTATCTGCAAAGCGCCGATGGCACTTGGACGAATGCGGGTCCCCTGGAAGGCTCAACGTTAAACCAAGTCGGCAATCACGCATTGGTGGCCGGACATAACTCCGTTCCGCTTTGGTTGGATCTCAATCACGACGGCAAAGACGATCTCGTCGTCGGCGGCATCGAATTCGGGTCCCCCGTAGCCATTGACGATCCGCAGTTTCCTTATCAAGCCGAGCTGAAGGAGTTCATCCAATATGCTCGCGATAACCATTTGGACTTAGATCCGCACGTGTTCGTGCATAATTTCAAGAACGCCGGGCAAGAACAAGCCGAGATTGCCTTGCATAAGCAAGCCTTCGCCAAGCTGGGTATCCCTTGGCTCCATCCCGGCACGAATCAGCACACATGGCGCGTGAATAACGAAGATCATCAGCAAACGCTGCGAAGCGAAGAGCAGAGCGGAATGTGGTATAACTTCGGCTTCCTGCCGTCGGAATCGCCGGTCATCTCCCGTCCGGAGTCGATATGGTCGCTGCCTTTCCTGCTGCAGGACAAGCAAGGCGGCACGGAGCGCACAATGCTGATTCATACGCCGACACCGGTGCTGCGAACAGGCGACTACGCCACGACGGATGTTTTTGAATCTATGGTAAAGCTGGATATGCCGATTGATTATTTCGAGCACATCGAGTACCATTTTCCCGTACCGTCCAAAGTGGCTGATTTAACCCAGTTCGCTGACTATTTTGACAAGCTTCGCACGAAGCATGATTATAATTTCATGACCGAGAAACAAATGGCCAAATCCTTTCTGAACGCAATGAAAAGCGAAGTTCGGATCAGCCAGTCATGGGCCTTCTATTTATGGGACAGGCTCAAAGATCGTTTAGCCGGCGGCAGCCCGCACTTCCATGCAACCTTGACGCCGAATGCGTCGGGAGTCCCCGGACTTGCCGATGAGTATGCCGGAACGCTCGGAGTTGTCGTCGAGAAAGGCGAGAAGCTGGCCTTATACTCCCTGCAAAGCGATTCAGATACGTACACAACGATCGACAACCGCTTCTATGTAGGACTGGCTAAGCCCACCGCCATCGGCATTGCACCGGCCAAAGAGCGGCTGCACATCGTGCGCGCTAATGTCCCTTTTGAATTGACAGGGCAAGGATCTGCCCGCCAATTGGTGCTGAAAGCAGCCGGCTTGCAGCAGGTAAAGCTGTACAGTCCTACGGAGCTTGAATTCACAGGCGATGCCAAGATCGATTATGATGCCGTGAACCATCTATACACCATTACCCGGTATGGGGATACAACAACGATATCGTTCACCAACAAAGCACAGTGACACTTTCTGTTCACTAGGCAGCATTATATTTCAATTAAAACCAGGAGGCTTTCCCACATGTCTAACGAAGACTTGCTAGCGCAGCTTGAACAGCATATTCGCGAGCGTTATGAAATTGCCGAGGACGATGACGATTTCGGCGTTGACGTTCATTTGTTCGATTATGGGTTTATCGATTCCATCGGCGCCACGGCGCTCATCGCCCACATTGAGAAGACGTATAACATCCAAGTAACGAACCAAGATCTCATGCTGTACTCCATGAATACGGTGAGCGAAATTGCCGATTTTATTTCCAAGAAGACTGCGAGGTAACCACTCATGATGACATGTAAAATTTCGCTCGCGGGCCTGGCCGAGAGCCAGCACGGACAAGTTAAGTACGCGTCCGCCTTCGCCGATGAGCACATTCACGATATCGCCCTGATCGACGGTCATATCGTGATTACGCACAACTCGCCAAATGGCAACGAGGGCATTACCGAACGGGTTAGCCGTCTGATCGAGCGTTTCTCCCACGGCGATTTCGGTTTTAAAGAAAATATTTTGTTCGAAAATAAAGTAGAAACTCCTTATGAAGGCGATATTATCGCTAAATTGGTGGAGCGCAAAGCGATTAAGATTTTGGAACCGGGCTTGTTTATTTTCCGCGAACCTTTTTCCAGCTTAATGCGTTTTCTGGACTACTCCTTCGTTACGAAGATTGCCAAGCGCTTCGAAGGCATGCAGGAAGAGCAGTATCCGGCCGTTATTCATAGCCACACGTTGAATAAAACGAACCATTTTACATCATTCCCGGAGCATATCCACTTCGTTACGCATTTGCGCGAGGATTTGGACGTGATTGAATCGTTCTCTCAATCCATTCGCAATGCCGGCGGTTGGAAGCAGGAGGATCCTTTAGCGCTTGATTCCAATCTGGTGAAGCCTAATTTCATGATGAATCCTTCTACTTGCTACCATTGCTATGAAGGCTTGGAAAATGAAACGCTTGAAGGCGAAGGAATCGTCGTCACAGCGATTGCCAAGTGCCACCGCTTCGAGTCCAAAAATCACAGCGACTTCGGCCGCTTGCTCGACTTCTCCATGCGCGAGATTATTTTCGTGGGCAAGCCTGATTTCGTCAAAGAAAACCGCTTAAAGTCGATCGAGTATTTGAAAGAATTAGCTGTAGAGTGGAATGTGGATTCCATGCTGGAGATTGCGAACGATCCGTTCTTCACGAACGATTTCCAAGTAAAAGCCTCCTTCCAGCGCAATCAAGAAATGAAATACGAGCTGCGCCTGACGATTCCACATGTGAAGAAATCGATTGCCTGCTCCTCGGTCAATTTCCACAGCAACACGTTCGGCAATGCATTTAATATTAAAATGGGCAAGCGCAACGCCGTTACCGGCTGTGTCGGCTTCGGCATCGAGCGCTGGGCGTTTGCATTCTTGGCGCAGTATGGCTTGGACGAGCAGCAATGGCCGGCCGCTTTCCGCGAGCAGTACCACGCTTGGCAGGAAAAGGCTCTGTAACATTTTATTCTATCAAAGTACCCTTATGGGCCCACATGCCGACCTTAACCCGAGTGAAGTCAGCTGTGGGCCTCCATCCTAATCAAAGATAATGAGTGATTCCGTTGAAAGCAGCCACTTTTCTTAAAAAGAATAGCTTCGTTCTCGGCCTGCTGCTGGCGATCGTCGTTTCCGACCTTCTCATCTCCTGGTGGAACCCGATGGTTAGCTCGCGCCGATTCTACAAAAACGACTTTACCAAAACACTCTACCACCACGGCTGGTCCCAATCGGGTCCGGTTTTCTTCGGTAATTCGGCCGTAACCGGCGCTTACATCGAAGAGAAGTCCGATACCCATTTGGTGGAAATGGGGCTTTCCTACGGAAAGCTGACGGATCTGAAAGGGATCCTTACCCACAACCTGTATCAGATCGACAGTGAGCTCGTCATCGGCATCGATGTGCACACCATGCTGGATCCGCTGGAAACGGACCCGACCTACCAATGGTTCAAGCCATGGTACCAGCCTTATGTGTACACGTACCGTGACTATTTCCGCGATTCCGGCGAAGAGTTCGCCCGTAATCTGAGCAAAGGAAGCCTCGCCTACGAGCCGCGCTGGATTGATAAAGAGCTCTATCCGGGCCGTAAAGACGATGCTTTCCTCCGGACGAAATGGGACGACTATGACAAGCGCTTCGGCGCTATGACATTGAAGGATTTTCAAGACAATCTGGACGCTTTGCAGTGGATTATTCGCTATGCCAAGGAGCATCAGCTGCCCCTGCGGGTGATCTGGATGCCGTGGAACAAAGGATATGAGGATCCGCCTTATATGGCTTCCTTGAAGGAAGCCGTGAACAACCAACTGAAGACGGCTGATGTGCCGGTGCTGGATTTAATGCATACGTACGATCCGAAGTACTTTCATGACCTTGTTCACTTGAACCGCGAAGAGGGCGCTCCGCTATTTACGAAGGAGGTTGACACATGGTTAAAATCCTTAGGAAAACCGTCGAAGTCCTCATCTATCTCGTAATGCTCTATTTGGTTTTCATTTATTTTACCGGCAAGGGCTTGTTTATTTACGAGAAATTCTAATCGAGCTTTCCAAGCGAGGAGTTCAAAGCTTATGTTTTATATGCACATGAACGCAATTATCGCTATGCTTGGCATGGTTGCCGTTCTGATGCTCACCCGCAAGTGGGCCGACAACAAACGCATTCTGATGATTATTTTCAGCCTCTGCTTTTTACTGCTGTACAGCCAGAAACTGCTAGTTTTCTATGGTGCTTTTACAGTGATTAATTACATTGGCTTTGTGTATTTATGCCGAACAACGGTGTGGAGGAAAGCGACTTTTATATTCGCTATTGCCGCTAACATCATCGGGGTATTTCTTGGTGTCCGGCTGTTCGTCATGGGCATTTTCCACAATCCGCTGTTCGATGCCGTCATTTATTTGGGTCTTATTTATAATGTTTTGAAAGTCATAGACGCCTACTATTTCGCTTATTTCTTTGGCAAAGAAGGCCAAGTGCCTGCCATTGATTATGCAAATTATCTGCTGTTCGTTCCGACCTTTACGTCAGGCCCGATTCTGAAGTTCCGCGATTTTATGGCCGATAGCAAAAAGCCATATACCGTAGACGCCGCTCTCTTCGAAGACAGTGTCAAACGAATCATTATGGGCTTGTTCAAGAAAATCGTTGTCGTCACCTGGATGACCAGCGTCTTCGACCAAGTGCTGAAACAGGACCTTCATACGCATCAGTCGTTGTTTCTGCTGATTTGGTTCTATGCGCTCATCTACTTCGATTTCTCCGGCTATTCGGATATGGCGATCGGCTTTGGGCGGTTGATGGGCTATACAATGCCTGAGAACTTCAAGCGTCCTCTCTTCTCGCCTTCGATGACACAGTTTTGGCGCAATTGGCACGCCACGCTGGGCGATTTTTTCCGTGATCACATCTTTATGTTCTTTTCACGTACAGCTCCGTCCCGTTGGGTTGCCTCCAGCTTATCCGTGCTCATCATGGTTTTGATTGGTCTTTGGCATGGCTTCACTTGGCTGTATTTCTTCTACGGTCTCTATCACGGGATTATTCTTGCCATTGAAAACATATTTAAAATTACGACGGTAAATAAAAAGAAAGTTTCCAAAACCTACTTCTACTTCCGCTGCTTTGTGACGCAAGCCTTGGTGACGTTCTCGGTTATTATTTACAGTTCCAATTATGAGACGGTTCTTCGGATTTACAAAGGCTTGCTTCATTTTGCAGGATGATAGTGGTATAATTTGTGTGGTTGTTTACCACTTATGGTTGTTTACCACTTATGGTTGTTTACCACTTATGGAGGTGTACCTAATGAAATTAGGCGTTTTTATGGTTCTGTTCGGTGGAAAACCTTTGGAGGAAGCTCTTGATTATGTCGCTTCTAAAGGCTTAGAAGCTGTTGAAATCGGTACCGGGGGATACCCTGGTAATGCGCATTGCAACCCTGTCGAGCTGCTTGCCGATGCTGGAAAATTGAAAGCTTTTAAACATGCGGTGGAATCCCGCGGTTTAACGATTAGTGCTCTGAGCGTACACGGAAACCCGCTGCACCCGCAAAAACAAATTGCTAAAGAATTTCATGATGCTATTATACAAACGATTGATCTTGCAGAACGCCTTGAAGTACCTGTCGTTAATACGTTCTCTGGCTGTCCTGGGGACCACGAGGATGCGAAATATCCGAACTGGCCTGTAGCTCCATGGCCGAATGACTTCCAAGAAATTTTGGACTGGCAGTGGGGAAATAAAGTCATTCCTTACTGGACGGAAACAGGCAAGTACGCTTCTGACCGCAATGTGAAAATCGGCTTGGAGCTGCACGGCGGATTCTCCGTACATACACCGGCTACCCTTCTCCGTTTGCGCGAAGCTGCAGGCGACGCCATCGGTGCCAACCTTGACCCGAGCCATATGTGGTGGCAAGGTATTGATCCTGTACAAGCCGTACAAATTCTGGGCCGCGCAGGAGCCATTCACCATTTCCATGCAAAAGACACTTCCATGGATGTTAACAATGTAAACCGTTACGGCGTTACGGACATGCAGTCTTATGCGAACATGCTTGACCGTGCATGGCAGTTCCGCTCCGTTGGCTACGGCCATGACATGAAAGTATGGGCTGACATCATCAGCGCTCTGCGTCTTGTCGGTTACGACTATGTCGTGAGCATTGAGCACGAAGATGGATTGATGTCCGTCGAAGAAGGCTTCTCCAAAGCCGTTCAAAATCTTCAACAAGTTCTCATCAAAGAACCGCTTGGTGAAATGTGGTGGGTATAAGCGCTTAGCCGCTTAGCCCTCCCAACCCATCAAAAAAGCCCGCAGGCACCGTTGATCTTCCGATCTTGGTCCTGTGGGCTTTTATCTTGTGAAGCTTAGTTAGCTCTGAATTACCAGCCTGTAATCATGACATAATCCATAATGCCGAATACGAGCAAGGAAACTCCCGCGAATCCTAGAGCGAACAAATTTCTTTTTGGAGAGATCAATTGTCTGATGAACGCAATGGCAATAATCACTGTGAAAATCAAAACGTAAATATCAAAGCTTGTATACGTGCTTGTTGATGCTGCTGCTTCTTCCGCGAATAACATGGTGAAACCCTCCTTCTAATAACTCGGTGCAAGGCACACGTCCTGCTATTTTAATTCTATGTTAGCTTGATTGGACACTAGATGCAAGTGATTAGGCGCATGTGTAACAAGTTTGTCACCTTTTGATTAGATTGACCATCTTCTGCGGAAAATATTACACCTTTAAGGTTAAAATCCCCTTCTTTTTATCTTTCATAAAACGCCTTCAAAAATGGACCGCCTAAACATCAAAGAACCCGACCATCCATAACGGATACTCGGGTATCATCTCTCTTCTATAGTGTGGAACATTTCCTATACCACTAATCCGAATACAGACATTGCACCTTTTTGCTCTTCGATCGGCGTATGTAAGGGATCTTTTTGCGCTAATTCTTTCTCCTGCCAGGCCAAAAAACGGAAGGGGTCGATTCCTAGAGCAGAAACAATCTCTTGTAACTCTAACGTCGGTTTCATAGCAAGCCTCCATAAAGTAAATAGATTTATACTGCTTATATCTCTCAACCTTGAATAGTTAGCTAGGATGATCTAGTTGCAATCACTATCTTAATTATAGGTCTATTCACTTATTTCTTGATAGAGGGTTAAATTGTCGAATCCAATTAAGTCTTAACAAAACAAGTGACAAATTAGTCGGATTTAATAAGATCTTGACGAATAGAGACAATGACTTCCAAGTTGGTGAGTTTTCAGAGGTTTAATGACTGTGAAATTGAATGACCTTGAAAGAGAACTGCAGGGTGCTATTTGAACGAAATGAGCCTGTTTCGAGCCCAAGAAGGAATTAGAGGGTCTTAATAGTCAAAAAAAATTTATTTTTAGTATACGTTTGGAAAAATAGAGGAATATAGTTTCCCTTCTTCATGAGAAACACCGATATGGCCAAAAATAACGGACCGCTGTTGCTGCTTCATTCCAAAGAACCTTTGAAACACTCCGCTGAACCTACCTTCCTGCTCCATCTCTCAAATGAAAAAGGCCCCACGGCACTCGTCCGTGGGACCTCGCTGCAAATCGGCCGCTTAGCCGACCGATTCTTCCAACACTTCTAACCGCTTCGCATAGTTCTCCGAGCGCTCCCGATCCCGTTCGAGGATCGGTTTCAAATACTGGCCGGTGTAAGATCCGGCCACTTTCACCACGTCTTCCGGCGTACCGGAAGCCACGATCAGGCCGCCTCGGCTGCCGCCTTCGGGGCCCAGATCGATGAGGTGGTCCGCCGTCTTGATCACATCGAGGTTGTGCTCGATGACAAGCACGGTTTCACCGCTCTCCACGAGGCGGTGAAGCACCTTCAGCAGACGATCGATATCATGGATGTGGAGCCCCGTTGTGGGCTCATCCAGGATGTAGATCGTCTTGCCCGTGCTGCGGCGGTACAGCTCCGCCGCGAGCTTCACGCGCTGGGCTTCGCCCCCGGACAGCGTCGTTGCCGGCTGGCCGAGCGTCATGTAGCCCAGCCCCACATCCAGAAGCGTCGTCAGCTTCCGATGAATCCGCGGCAAGTTCTTGAAGAACTCGCAGCCGTCTTCAATCGTCATCTGGAGCACTTCCGAGATGCTCTTTCCTTTATATTTCACTTCCAACGTCTCACGGTTGTACCGCTTGCCCTTGCACACTTCACAAGGCACATAAACGTCTGGCAGGAAGTGCATCTCAATCTTAATAATGCCATCGCCTCGACAAGCCTCGCAGCGGCCGCCCTTCACGTTAAAGCTAAAGCGGCCTTTCTTGTAGCCGCGTACCTTGGCTTCATTCGTATTGGCATATACGTCGCGAATATCATCGAAGACGCCTGTATACGTCGCTGGATTCGAACGAGGCGTACGGCCAATCGGCGATTGATCGATATCAATGACCTTGTCGACATGCTCAAGTCCGATGATCTCTTTATGTTCGCCAGGGCGGACCTTCGCTCCATTCAAATCGCGAGCCAGCGTTTTAAACAAAATTTCGTTGATCAACGTACTTTTCCCGGAGCCGGATACGCCAGTCACGCAGGTGAACACGCCCAGGGGCACTTTAGCCGATACGTTGCGCAAATTGTTTTCCTTGGCCCCTTTGACCTCGATCCACTTGCCGTTCGGCTTCCTGCGCGCAGCGGGAATCGGAATGAACTTCTTGCCGCTCAGATACTGCCCTGTAAGCGAGTTGTCGTCCGCCATCAATTCCGTCGGCGTGCCTTGAGCAATGACTTGCCCGCCGTGTATACCTGCTCCCGGTCCGATATCGATAATATAATCGGCAGCCATCATCGTGTCTTCATCATGCTCTACGACAATCAGCGTATTGCCGAGGTTGCGCATATGTTCCAGCGTCTGGATCAGACGCGTATTATCCCGCTGATGCAGCCCGATGCTGGGCTCATCCAAAATATAAAGAACGCCCATTAAGCTGGAGCCGATCTGCGTTGCGAGCCGAATCCGCTGTGCTTCTCCGCCTGACAGCGTACCCGCCGAACGATGCATCGTTAAGTAATCAAGGCCTACGTTCACAAGAAATCCTAGGCGCGCTCTGATTTCTTTAAGAATCAGGTTGGCAATCGTCTGCTCTTTCTCATTCAGGTTCAAACCTTTGAACCATTCCTCCGCTTCTCCGATCGAGAGAGAGGTGGCATGCGCGATATTCTTGCCATTGATCGTCACGGCAAGCGTTTCGGGTTTCAGTCGCTGCCCCTTGCACTTCGGACAGGGCTTCGTGCTCATATATGTCTGAATATGTTCTCTGATACCCTCAGAGAACGTATCTTTGAATCTGCGTTCCAAGTTGCGAATGATACCTTCGAAAGGAACCAACGCCTCTTTGGTCGCTCCCATATCGTTCTCATAGCGGAAGCGTATCTTCTCCCCGCCGGTGCCATAGAGAATGACCTTCATTTGTTCACTCGACAGCTCAGCTACGGGCACTGTACGCGGAATCGCGTAGTGTTCACACACTGCGGCAAGAAACTGCGGATAATAGTTGGACGTGCTGCCTGCCCAGGCTTCAAACGCGCCCTCTTCAATCGTTAGCTTCGTATCCGGCACGAGCAATTCAGGGTCAACAATCATCTGACTGCCAAGTCCGTCACATTCGGAACAAGCCCCGAAAGGGGAGTTAAAGGAAAACATTCTCGGCGCCAGTTCTTCCACGCTAAAGCCGCATTCCGGACACGCTAGATTCTGGCTAAACATCAGCTCTTCTTGGTCGATCACATCGACAATAACTCGTCCGTTCGCAAGTTTAAGCGCCGTTTCTAACGAATCGGCCA
Source organism: Paenibacillus sp. FW126-R14 (assembly GCF_058789495.1). Taxonomy (NCBI): domain Bacteria; kingdom Bacillati; phylum Bacillota; class Bacilli; order Caryophanales; family Paenibacillaceae; genus Paenibacillus; species Paenibacillus sp. FW126-R14. The sequence goes on from NZ_JBYTBS010000010.1 coordinate 27,263, forward strand.
GACGTGTTTGTACATCCTCTTTAATTACGATTCGGTCAACAACAACATCGATCGTGTGCTTTTTGTTCTTGTCGAGTTCAATCTTTTCCCCGAGATCCATTGTCTCGCCATTCACGCGAACCCGGACGAAACCCTGTTTCTGAACGTCGGTAAAAAGCTTCGCATGCTCGCCTTTGCGGCCTGAAACGAGAGGAGCAAGAATTTGGAGCTTTGTGCGCTCCGGGTACTCCATGATGCGGTCTACCATTTGTTCCACGGTTTGCGATGTAATCTCAATGCCATGCGTCGGGCAATGAGGCCGTCCAATACGAGCGAATAGCAAACGCAGGTAATCATAAATTTCTGTGACAGTCCCAACGGTGGAACGCGGATTCCGGCTTGTTGTCTTCTGATCAATAGAAATTGCCGGGGATAGACCATCAATAGAATCTACGTCCGGCTTATCCATATTGCCTAGAAATTGTCTGGCATATGCAGACAACGATTCAACGTATCTGCGCTGCCCCTCGGCATAGATCGTATCAAAGGCCAGCGACGATTTGCCCGATCCGCTTAATCCCGTTAAAACAACGAACTTATCGCGCGGAATCGTGACATCAATATTTTTCAGATTATGAGCCCTAGCTCCTTTAATGACGATTTGATCTCTAGACACGGGTAACCTTCCTCTCCTATGTGAAGCTGAAGCCCTTAGGCCTCAGCTTTCATTTCCATAATAGCGTCACGCAGCTGTGCCGCCCGTTCGAACTGCAGATTCTTCGCTGCTTCTTTCATTTCGCCTTCCAGGCGCTCGATCAAGGATGCACGGTCTTTCTTCGACATCTTCGCACCCTTTACATCGGTCAAATAGTCAGCTTTCTGTTCAGCCACTTTCGTAGCTTCAATCACATCGCGAATTTTCTTCGCGATCGTTTGCGGCGTAATTCCCATCTTCTCGTTATGGGCTTCCTGAATGCTGCGGCGGCGACTCGTCTCGCGGATCGCTTTGTCCATGGATTCCGTAATCTTATCGCCGTACATAATAACCCGGCCATCTGCGTTACGAGCCGCACGGCCAATGGTTTGAATCATGGAACGCTCAGACCGCAGGAATCCTTCTTTATCCGCATCGAGAATGGCGACAAGGGATACCTCCGGCAAATCAAGACCTTCCCTAAGCAGGTTGATCCCAACAAGCACATGAAAGGTTCCCAAGCGCAGATCGCGTAAAATCTGCATCCTCTCAAACGTTTTAATATCCGAATGCAAATATCGGACCTTAATGCCGATTTCCTTGAAGTAGTCGGTTAAATCCTCCGACATCTTCTTCGTCAGCGTCGTAACGAGCACACGCTCGTCTTTCCGAATCCGCTCTTGAATTTCCGCAATCAGATCATCGATTTGACCCTTAGTCGGTCTGACTTCAATAATAGGATCCAACAAGCCCGTAGGTCGAATAATTTGCTGCGTCATATGCGGGCAATGCTCTAATTCGTATGGCCCCGGCGTTGCCGATATATATAAAATCTGGTTGACTTTCTCCTCGAATTCCTCAAAACGCAGTGGACGGTTATCCAGCGCAGAGGGCAATCGGAAGCCATGCTCGACCAGCACTTCTTTTCTGGCTCTGTCCCCGTTATACATCGCACGGATTTGCGGCAGCGTCACGTGAGACTCATCCACCATGAACAGCATATCGTCCGGGAAATAATCTATAAGCGTGTAAGGCGTAGCTCCGCGCTCACGGAAGGTCAGCGGCCCTGAATAATTCTCAATGCCTGAGCAAAAGCCCATCTCCTGCATCATTTCCATATCATAGCGCGTCCGCTGTTCCAGTCGCTGCGCTTCAAGCAGCTTTCCTTGCTCCTTAAGCTCGGCAAGACGCTCTTCCAGCTCCTGCTCAATGTTCACCAATGCGCGCTTCATCGTATCCTCATGCGTTACAAAGTGAGACGCCGGGAAAATCGCGATATGTTCCCGTTCGCCGACAATCTCGCCCGTAAGTACGTTGATCTCCGTAATCCGCTCGATCTCATCTCCGAATAATTCGACCCTTACCGCCTGTTCGCCATGCGATGCCGGGAAAATCTCAACGACATCGCCGCGCACGCGAAACGTCCCGCGGACGAAATTCAAATCATTCCGCTGATATTGAATGTCGACTAGCCGGTGCAAAATCTCGTTGCGCGACTTCTCCATCCCTACGCGTAAAGAAAGCAGCAAGTTTCCGTATTCGATCGGAGAACCCAAGCCATAAATACACGATACACTCGCAACGATAATAACGTCACGGCGCTCAAATAAGGAGCTCGTCGCCGAGTGGCGAAGCTTATCGATCTCTTCATTGATGCTGGAATCTTTCTCAATGTAGGTGTCAGAGGAGGCAATGTAGGCTTCAGGCTGGTAGTAATCATAATAACTAACAAAGTAGGAGACGGCATTATGGGGGAAAAACTCTTTGAATTCGCTGCACAGCTGTGCGGCTAATGTTTTATTGTGCGCAATAATCAAGGTAGGGCGGTTCAACTTGGCAATCACTTGCGCCGCAGTGAACGTTTTCCCTGTCCCCGTAGCTCCCAGGAGCGTCTGATGTCTGTTGCCGGCTTGAATACTCTGAACAATTTCCTCAATTGCTTTGGGCTGATCCCCTTGCGGAGCAAAATCAGAAACAAGCTCAAATTTCTTAGAGCTCTTAACAAGTTCACTCATCACTGATCACCTACACTTATTGGTAATATATCGGACTTTTAGCCTATTCATTTTCGTTTTTGTCTTTCCGATAAAGAAGGTTATGGAACATGTCGTACATATATGATGGCAATCCTTGGAATTCATCATAAGAATGTTTGTTCTGGTTTTTCCATTATACTCTTTTTAAATCTTTGATGCAAACGGCAATATCTGTTACGCCTGAATACACCAAGATGAGGTATCAACACGATTTCATCAGGCTTCCTGCAGGGCCCCCAATTCTTTTTATGCAAATAGGAGTGGTACAGTCATGGATTTGACAACGGTTTTAGGCTTAATCTTAGGTCTTGTAGGATTAATCGGAGGTTACATGTGGGATGGCGGCCACATTAATTCATTGATTATCCCGAGTGCGATGTTAATTGTTTTCGGAGGAACTTTTGGAGCTGTAGCGGTCTCTTTCCCTTTTTCTATTTTAGCCAAAATTCCTAAAGCGCTGGGCATTGCCTTCAAAGAAGTAAAGAGAGACCCCTCAGCTACGATTGAAGAGCTTGTCGATATGGCTTCCGTTGCCAGAAGAGAAGGCGTACTGGCTCTCGAACAGCGCGCTCAGGAGCATACGAACCCTTTTCTTAAAGACGGTTTGCTCATGGTCGTAGACGGAACAGATCCCGAATTGACCAGACAAATTCTCGAACTGGAAATGGATGCGATTGAGCATCAGGTCGATAATATGGCCAAAGTATTCGAAGCCGGAGGCGGCTACGCGCCAACGATGGGAATTGTGGGAACGGTTATGGGACTCATTCATGTTCTAGGCAATCTCGAAGATCCGTCGAGTCTCGGTCCTGCTATCGCAGTCGCTTTCACAGCGACCCTATATGGCGTTATGAGCGCCAACTTAATCTATCTTCCGCTGGCAACCAAAATAAAAGTGCGCGGCAAAGAAATGGTTGCCGAAATGGAACTGATGCTTGAAGGCATTCTTGCTCTGCAAGCCGGCGAGAATCCGCAATTAATTAAGAAAAAACTGACTTCCTTCCTCCACGATAAGTCGTCCAATAAAGCACCGATTGCAGAGGAGGAAGCCGATTATGGCGCGGAGAGGTAAAAAGCAGGAAGAGCATGTCAATCATGAACGATGGCTCATTACCTATGCTGACTTAATCACCCTTCTGCTCGTTTTCTTCATCATTATGTATGCAATGAGTAAGGTCGATGTTCAAAAGTATGCCGTTCTGGCGCAGGTATTAAACATGCAGTTCCAGAAAGCCGATTCCGTACTGGATAAAGGGCAGGGCATCAGCGGTCAAATGACTCCGAAACAGGGCGATTCCGACAGCAAAGACAAAGACTACACCAAGCAGAATCTGAATGATCAGAAGGAAGAAAAAGATAAATCCAAGCCCGATAATAACGAGAAAGACAAACGCGAGAAAGAACTTCAAGATCTTTTGAAACAAGTACAGGCTTATATCAAAGACCAAAACCTGGAGGCGCAGGTGTCTGCCAGCGATACAGACCGCGGTGTAGCTATTACGCTGAATGATTTGTTCCTGTTCGATCTCGGAAAAGCAGATCTGAAAGCAGCTTCCGCACCTGTTTTGCAAAAGCTCGCTTCGCTCTTCCCAACGCTGAACAGCAAGGTGAGCATCGAGGGGCATACGGACAATTTGCCGCTCGCGACAGGCTCGCCTTACAAAGATAACTGGGGACTCTCATTCGCTCGTTCCCTTTCGGTGCTGCGCTATTTCAGCGATACCGCCAAGCTGGATGACAGCAAATTCATTGCCACAGCGTATGCGGATACGATGCCCAAAGTTCCAAACGACAGCGATGAGAACCGCAGCAAAAACCGCCGCGTCGAAATCGTCGTTCTGCGTGACGGGCTGACTCCAACCCATATAGCTAAATAAACGAAGACCCTGCCTCTCAACTCAAGAGAGATAGGGTCTTCTTCTTTCTATCCTTACATCGATTTCGTCGAATCATTGGATAACAAACCGGTTAATTTGCCGCGCAAATAGGAAAAGAGGTGTACGGGCCTATACTCCGTGAAGTAAAGCGCCTCCTGATCCGGGGCTAAAATGATGCCCAGCTGATGATGATCCCCGTTAAAAATCGCCCGCTGCAGAAAGCGGACCTCGCCTTCCTCATTCAGCACCTCCAGCCTGCAGAAAGCCGAATTAAGTCCCATAGCCAAGTGCAAATCGGTCTTGGTTTTAATCTTGTGACCATTTACTTTATGAATGATTTCTCCGGTTTGGATCCCCAGCTCCTGCGCCGGACTGTTCGGGACCACGGACAGTACCATGAGCCCCCGCGAAGAGTGTACATAGAAAGGAATCCGCTTCGCTTCCGTCCATCGGTTATAGCGGATCAATCCTTCGTGCAGCGCAATGCTCAGCAAAGCGCCAACCAGCATAGCCGGCGGCCAAAAGTGAACGGCAACCGCAGCAGCCAATAGGATCAGGCCGTACAAGTAGAGCAAGTTTGCGCTAGCTCGCGCTTGTTTGCGGGGCAGCTTCGAGATCGTCAATTCCGTAAAACCGATCATGGCCGGAAAAGCAAGAAGCGTCCAACCCGAGGCAAGGTTCGCACCGAACAGCGTTCCCCAAGGAAGGCTTAACCCGCTTCCATCTGCCATAGGTACGAGCAAGAATAAAGGCACAGGCCAGAAGCCTTGCAGCTGTTGGGCTCCGATGATTTGCCCCCGCTTCCCCTCTAGGAATAGCGGAGTCGCCATACGCGCTCCTTGGAAGTGCGTAAGCATCCCCTCCAGGAGATGAAGAATGGCGACCACCGCCAGCAAAGAAGGGATGTCGGCTTTTTCGACAATATCCAGCATGGGCAGAGTTTCTTTCAAACTTGCGGTATCCGGTATCCAAGATACAATCGCTTGGACGATTCCCAGAATTCCGACCGCATAAGCCAAACACAAAAATCTCACCCGAAGCAAGATCAAAACGACGGTTATCGCCCATAATAGAATAACTACATCAGCTTGAATATTCACCCCAACGAACAGCAGGAGCACAGAGGCGCTTATCCCGCCAATCCATCCCCAAAGCACGGTTCGCCATGTCTCATTCAACAAGGAATGGAGCCGTGTATGAAACAGCTTACGCTCCAATTGAATTTGCTTACGGTAATGCAGCACGATAAATAAAATGCCTATATAGTAGAAAGGATTCGCAAACAACTGACCCACTGCGTAAAGCAGTCTGTCCAAGAGTTGAATCAGAACATCCATAACGATTCCGGTCTCCTCGATAAAAAGAAATAGGAAGGATGCCGAAGCACCCTTCCTATAATATTTCGACTGCGAGGGCTCATTTCCTGCCTTGCACCGTCAATTTCCAGCATCTCACCAGTAATTAATTACTTCCCGAGCTGCTTTTGAATTTGCCCGATCGCAGCTTTCAGCTGCAAATCGTTCTTAGGCTCGCGAATCTGCACCAGCAGCAGCTTCTCGATTTTATTCGCTGTTTCCGTATCTACCTCGCCGGTCATCGGCAAGCCGTTCGTCCGTTGGAAAGCTTTCACGGCTGTCGCTGTCTTATCGCTGAAGTAACCGTCCGAACGCTCAGGATTAAAGCCAAGACCTGCAAGCATCAGCTGTAGATTTTTCACATCCTCGCTTGTCATGTCTTGTTTCAGCACGCTTTTCTTGGAAAGCGGAGCTGCTTTGAAATAAGCTGGCTGTTCGATTGCGATGTCCGGCTGGATGCCTGTTTTATGAATCCAATTGCCGTTCGGCGTCAACCATTTGTACACGGTCATCTTGATGTTGCTGCCGTCGCCCATCTCCTTCTCGAAAGTGACTTGAACCGTCCCTTTCCCGTAGGAAGTTTCCCCGACAATTTTGCTTCCGACCGCTTCCTGGAACGCGCCTGCCAAGATTTCCGAAGCACTCGCGCTGCCCTTATTAATCAGGACGGTAACCGGATAATTCTTGCCTGTCCCCGTAGACGGCGTCGGCTCGCGCTTGCCGTCGCGATTCTCGACTTGAACGATCGGCTTGCCGCTTTTCACGAAGGGATTAACAATGTCGACAACAACGTTCAGAAGACCGCCCGGATCGTTACGCACATCGATAACGAGTCCTTTCATGCCTTTCGCTTCGAGATTTTTCAGTTCTTCAGCAAAACGCACCGCCGTATTGGAAGAGAATTGACGAATTTCAATTTTCCCGATCTGATCCTGCAGCATTTCGCCATACACGGTTTCAACGTCAATGTTATCCCTCACCACGATCACTTGAACCGGATCGCCTGCGCCTTGACGAAGCAAATCAAGCTTCGCTTGCGTCCCTTTGGGACCGCGGATCTTCATAACCGCCTGGTTCAGCGTGAGGCCGTCCAGCTTCTCGCCGTTCACCGAAACGATGACGTCTTTGGCCTGAATGCCCGCCTTCTCCGCAGGAGAGCCCTTAATTGGAGACACGATGACGAACTTGCCTTCCTCAATCGATACCTCGGCTCCTATGCCTTGAAAAGAGGATGTAATACTCTCATCGAACTGCTTCGCTTCCTTTTGATCCATATATACGGTGAACGGATCTTCCAAGGATTCCAGCATCCCGTTGATCGCGCCGTTAACCAGCTTATCATGATCCGGCTGCTTCAAATATTTACTTTCGATCAACTGAAAGGTTGTTGCGATTTTGCTCAAATCCTTGTTCGAAAGTCCGGACGATGATCCTAGAGAGGCGGATGCGCTGCCCGCCGGCTTTTCATTTCGTCCCCATGAGAAGGATGAATCCACAATCGTCAATGTGACAATACTGCTTGCAAACATAGCTAACAAAACAAATACAATGACCGTGCGTCCCTTGAATTGCAAAGCGTGATCCACCACCTTTTTCCCGTCTTGCTTGTAGTATATGACAAGCTCTTCCCGTTTTATAACCAAGTTGTCCTATCGCAAGAACGGTTTAGGATCGGTTGGAACCTCATTCAGCCTAACCTCGAAATGCAAATGATTCCCTGTCGATTGCCCCGTCGAGCCAACGCCGGCAATTTTCTCGCCGCGTTTGACAACATCGCCGACTTTCACATAAATGCCATCGTTCATAATGTGACCGTACAGCGTCCATAGCCCATTGCCGTGATCGACGATTACACAGTTACCGTATCCGTTCATCCACGATGCATAGATGACAGAACCGTTCTCGGCAGCCAGGATGTTCGTCCCTTTCGGCGCGCCGAGATCAATGCCTTTATGATTCTCCGCTTTGCCCGTAACCGGATTGATCCGCGATACGAAATCAGACGTAAGCGGCGCCTGCACGGCCAAAGGATAACCCAGCTTGCCTCCCGCATACGTGAAGGGCGACTTAGCTTTGGTCGCTGCGCGCTTCTTCGCCTGCAGATCAGCTTCTTGCTTGGCTAATTGGGTAATTAACTTATCGTTTTCTTCGGAAATATCTTCAAGAACTCTCTCTTGTTTGGAAAGAGAAGCAATCTTCACTTCTTTCGCCTTTTCCTTCGCCTGCAGGTCGCTTCTTAGAGCATCTGCATCGGTGTAAAGCTTTTTGACCTTCACGAGCTGCTGCTCCGTCTCTTCCTTCTTCTGAGCGACAACCTCTTTATCTTTTTTGTTCGCCTCTAGTACGACTTTATCTTGATTTACAATAGATTTTAAAGCTTCTATCCGATTCAAGAAATCAGAAAAACTGGTCGCGCTAAGAACCACGTCCATGTACGAAACAAAACCGTTCATATACATTAAGCGCACGCGGGATTTCAGCATTTGATCGCGGCTTTCCACCCGACCTATCGCCTCATCCAACTGCTTCGCGTTTTCCTCTAAGTTATTGGAAACCTGATCAATTTGCTCATTTAGCTGCGTAAGCTTCTTGCTAGCCTCATTGACTTGTTCAACGAGCGTTTTCATATCCTTCGTAGCTTGGTCTTTCTCGGAATGCACTTTATCTATCTGATTCTGGGCGTCATTCGCCTTCTGCTGCGCGTCTGCCTTCTGCTTCTTAAGCTGAGTCAACTGCTGATCGATCTTATCCGTTGTGGATGCGGCATGACCCGCATATGGAACTGCTAACGAAGCCGCAATCCCAAGTGTCAACACCAAGGGTAGAATCTTCTTCTTCAAGCACGTAGCCTCCTCATCATCAAAAACATGATGCTTATTTGGAATCTCTCAATCTTGCAATCTCTTAACCTATGTATGTTTGAAAACAAAAATAAAAGCTTTAAAAGTCGGCTTTCAGAACCGAGAAGGTTGGACGCAAATGGGAGTAGGAGGAACGGAGTGCAGCAAGCTGCATGAGTACCGGACTACCCCATTTACATTCAAGATTCGACGCCGAATAAGCTGCTAAGAGAAACTTCGTTATCAAAGCCGGCTTTTAAAGCCACCATAATTAGACGCGAAGGAATTTGCGTACGGAGATGAGGGAACCCCAGACTCCGATTACGATCCCAATACCTAACAACAAAGCAATCATCGTCGGAGCAATTTCCCCAAACGGTGTCAGTTTAATCATCAACAAGTTCAAGTTTAATGAACTCAAATTCAACAGCTTCCAATATCCACCCAGAATGATCGCCGCGGGAATCAGAGAACCTACGAATCCTAACAATGCACCTTCTATAAAAAACGGCCAACGAATAAAGGAATTCGTCGCTCCTACCATTTTCATAATTGAAATTTCTTTCCGGCGGGCCAAAATCGTAATTTTAATCGTATTCGCAATCAAGAAAACCGCTGTAAACGAGAGCAAAATCACGATACCGAAACCAACCCAGCGTACAATTTGCGTTACCTTGAATAACGCTTCAACAGTCCCTTTGCCATAGTTCACTTTATAGATAGGCTTTGGATCCTTGCCTGTATTAAGCGCGCTAATTTGATCGGCAACGGCCGCTACATTTCTCGGATCGTCCACTTCAACCGTGAACGCGTCATTGAGCGGATTGTTTTCGCCTTCAAAGCCCTCCAGCAAAGCTTTTCCGCTTTCCCCCAGCTTTTGCCGCAAATAGACAAGCCCCTCTTCTTTCGAGACGAACTTCACCGTTTTGACTTCATGAATTCCTTGTATTTGGGTCTCCAGCGCAGTTATTTGATCTTGAGGCGTGTTCACTTCCAGGTAAACGTTAATCTCAACTTGATCTTCAATTTGACCGGCAATATCGTTCACATTCAATGTAATCAGGACGAAGATGCCTAGAATGAATAAAGAGATGGCAATCGAACTGATCGACGCAAACGTCATCCAACCGTTCCGGACGACATTCCGCGTACCCTCACGTAAATGCCGGGAGAATGTACTAATCTTCATAGCCGTATTCCCCCCGTACCTGATCACGAGCAATAAGGCCATTCTCGATGGCAATGACGCGTTTACGCATCGTATTAACAATCTCTTTGTTATGTGTAGCCATGACGATTGTCGTACCGCGGAAATTAATTTCCTCCATCAGCTTCATAATGCCCCATGACGTCTCAGGGTCGAGATTTCCTGTCGGTTCATCGGCGATAATGACGGATGGGTTGTTGATTATTGCCCGGGCAATGGCTACGCGCTGCTGCTCGCCGCCGGATAGCTGTGAAGGCAGCGAATTCGCTTTGTCCTTCAACTTGACAAGCTCAAGCACCTCCATGGTGCGTTTCTTGATCTGTTTCTTCGGTGCCTCAATAACTTCCATGGCAAAAGCCACATTCTCGAAAATAGACAGTTTCGGAAGCAGGCGATAGTCCTGGAAAATAACTCCGATATTTCGACGTAAAAATGGTATTTTACGCTGCTTCAGCTTTTCTAAATTGAACCCGTTCACGAAAATCTGACCCTTAGTCGGTCTTTCTTCTCTATACATCAATTTCATAAATGTCGATTTACCGGCGCCGGATGGTCCGACGACATAGACAAACTCGTTGCGGTCTACTTTTACATTAATTCCTCTCAATGCATGAGTACCGTTGGAGTACGTTTTCCATACGTCCTGCATTTCGATCACAATATCACATCCTAGTCTAGGGATCTTTGAGCGGAGCCCAAAGTCTCTCTGCTGCACAGACAGCTTTTAAGAGTTCGACACAAAAGCGGAAATTCCTTCTAAAATCGTTCTGAATTTTATGGGGAATACCGTCATTATAACACTTTCTTGTAGATTTAAAGAACATACGCAAAAACCGCCCTGTATAGGACGGTCCTAATGTTTATTTAGTTGTCATTTTAGTTGTCTTTTTGGGTGCTGCTGCACTTGCACGGATTAGAAGCTCAGTAGGAAGAACCAATTGCTTGGTAACTTGACGGCCTTCCAGCATATCAATAATCATCTGAGCAGATTGATACCCGATTTCATAGGGATTTTGGCTAACTGTCGTTAGAGCGGGGGAACAATACGCGGAGATGCTAATGTTGTCGAATCCGGCAACAGAGACGTCGCCAGGAATATCAAGCCCAAGCCCGCGAAGCGCTTGCATCGTCCCGAGAGCCATGATGTCGCTGGCGCAAAAAATAGCGGTTACGTCCGGATGCTGGGACATCAGCCTGTAGGTGGCATCACGCGCTCCCTCATCCGAGAAGCCTCCATCGAGTACCAGTTCCGGATTAAAAGCGATGCCAGCTTGCTTCAGCGCCTGCTTGTAGCCGTCCAGACGCTTTATGCTGACATCGGCTTGCGCATGGCCATTGACGAGCGCCACCTTCGTGTGCCCTTGTTCAATCAAGTACTGTGTCATGCGCGACGCACCTTGAATATTGTCCGAGGTCACATAGCCGACATTGCTGTTCTTAAAAGGAATATCGATCAGTACGCAGGGCAGGCTGGAACTGACAATTTCTTTGAGATAAGGGTCGTCCAGCCGAATGCCCATTATAATGACACCGTCTACCCCGCGTTCCTGACAGAGTGCTTTGTATGACTTTGCCGCTTGCTTCTGCGGAGTCGTACTGAATAAGATAAGATCATAATTCAGCTCGCCTGCCCGGTCGTTCATGCCGCAAAGAATTTCAAAAGCTATGCTGTCCTTGGAGCTGCTGCGGGTAATACCGGACAGCAGAAGTCCGAGCGTCTGGGTTTTCTTCGAAATCAGGCTTCGCGCCGCCATATTAGGACTATAGCCAAGCTCACTCGCAATGAGCTGAATCTTCTTCCGGGTATCATCATTAACATCATTGTATCCGTTAAGCGCTCGAGATACCGTCGTGACAGACACGCCTGCCTCTCTGGCAATATCTTTAATTGTAATCATTCGTAGCGTGCTCGCTCCTCGTCCAAAACGTTTTGGAGTGTATTTTACGGATTTTTATATAATTTCTATATTAATATATTCCCCATTTAGTTTCAATCTTAAATATTAACAAATGTAAACGCTTAAAAAATAAATAAAAGGGATTGAAAATGGTTACATCGTTATGTATAATCAAAAATGTACTTTACCAAAACGTTTCGGAAACACTTCATCGGTCTATTTTCAAAAAATGGAAAAGAAAATTTATCAAGCTTATGCCTTGCTGAATTTAATTTTCTTTTCTTTTTGCTTGGACCCGAAACGTTTCGGAACGAATGAAACTTGAAAAATCATCAAGAATAACAGAGAAAAGGGGTGGCCTGAATGGATTACCGCGTCATCAAGGAGAACGATCTCTTCCTCATGACCGATAAAACCGGCGATATTCCGGCTGGGAATGCTGCAGGACACGGTTTATATACGAAAGATACCCGCTTTTTAAGCGCGATGGAAATTCGTATTAACGGCATGACGCCGATTCTGCTTAGTTCTTCCGCAGGAACGAACTATATCGCCACCATTCGTATGACTAATCCTCATATGGAATCGGATGGGCAGTTGATTCTTTGGAGAGAATCGATCGAACTGGAAAGACAACGTTTTATATATGAAGGCGCTTTATACGAAACGATTGCCTTCACGAATTTTTATCCTAAAGGGGTCGCTTTCGACTTTACGGCACGTTTCGAGAGCGACTTCGCCGACATGTTCGTCGTTCGGGGCTTCCAGAACGGAACTTTCGGTGACATGCTTCCAGACCTTCAAGAAGATCAGAAGCTGATCAAGCGCTACAAAGGTACAGACGGTATCGAGCGTCAAACCCATATTGGCTGGGATCGCAAGGAAACAAAGGTTCAAGAAGACAGCACGGTAGCATTCAATTTTGAGCTGGCTCCTAAAGAACGTCAATCCGTGACCTTCTTCATCGCTCCTTATATCGATGGCCAAGGACCTAAGCAAGTACCTGCCGAGCAGGCAATTACACAGTTGAAAGCTTCCTATCAAGCATGGGACACGAACACCACTTCCGTAGAAAGCAATCTGCCGCTGTTCAATCATTTGTACGATCGCGGACTGCAGGATTTGCGCGTGCTCCTTACCGACCTCGGGCATGGACAATTCCCTGTTGCCGGACTGCCTTGGTATGCCGTTCCCTTTGGACGGGACAGCTTAATCGCTGCGCTGCAAATGCTTTCTGCCGAGCCGAATGTGGCTAAAGGCACTTTGCTCACCATGGCCTCTTATCAAGGAACCAAGCATGACGTTTGGCGTGATGAAGAGCCCGGCAAAATCATGCACGAAATCCGCTACGGCGAGCTGGCCCTAACGAATCAGGTTCCTTTCACGCCGTACTACGGAACGATCGATGCAACGCCTCTATTCCTGCTCCTTGCAGCAGAATATGTGCAATGGACCGGTGATACGGCCCTGATCGAGCAGTTGATGCCGAACATCGAGCAGGCCTTGAACTGGATCGACGTGCATGGCGATGCAGACGGCGACCGTTTTGTGGAATACTACCAGAAATCGTCGAAAGGTATCGCCAACCAAGGTTGGAAAGATTCCGGCGACTCCGTCGTACACAGCAATGGCGACTATGCCAAAGCGCCAATCGCACTCGCTGAAGTGCAAGGCTACGTGTACCAGGCCAAAGTGAAACTGGCTCCAATTCTTCGCCAGCTGGGCAAAGAATCGATGGCGCAAGAGCTCGAAAGCTCCGCGGAAGACCTTCGCCAACGCTTTGAAAACAGCTTCTGGATGGAAGAAGAAGGCTTCTACGCCATCGCGCTGGACGCTGACAAGAAGCAAGTTCAATCCGTGACGACCAACCCGGGTCATGTCCTCATGTCCGGCATGCTGCAACCGGATCGCGCTGCAGCAGTGGTACGCAGACTGGTAGCTCCCGACATGTTCAGCGGCTACGGCATTCGTACGATGAGTACGGAATCTGCCGGTTATAACCCGATGAGCTACCATGACGGCAGCATTTGGCCGCACGACAACTCGCTCGTTCTGCTCGGTATGAGCCGCTGCGGCTACAAAGCCGAAACGATGCAAGTCATCGAAGGCCTAATGAAAGCAGCCGAAAGCTTTGAATACCATAGACTGCCTGAACTATATTGCGGATATGACGAATCGATCGGCGAGCCTGTCCCTTATCCGGTCGCTTGCTCTCCGCAAGCTTGGGCAGCCGGTACGCCGCTGGTCTTCTTGCAGACGATGCTTGGTATTGAGCCCGATACGCTGGGCGGTACCATTCGTTTGAATCCTGTGCTTCCATCCGGCATGACGGAACTTACCGTTCGCAATATGACGGTCGCTCAAGGCAAGCTAAGCCTGTCTGTACAGCTCAACCCGCAGACACAAACAACGGTAGTCCAAGTACTGCACAATACAACAGGACTTCAAGTGATCCACCAATCTTAACAAGCTCTATATAAAAAGGGAGGACTTACAATGAAAAAATGGCTTACTGGCATTTCACTCGCCGCTGTATCATCCATGATCGTGATTTCCGGCTGTGGCAGCTCAACGAACAACGCAACACCGTCTCCATCGGCGCCTGCAACATCTGCTGCAACAACTACGCCTAAATCGGCAGAACCCGTTACCATCACTTTGAACGGCTGGGGCTCCAGTCCGGAAGAAACAGCTTTGTTCCAACAAGTTTTAAAAGATTTCCAAGCTAAACATCCGAACATTACGGTTAAGTTCGATGTGATTGCCGATCAATACATGGATGTAATCAAAACTCGTCTTGTCGGTGGCGAAGGCGCTGATGTCTTCTTCCTGGATGCATTTGAAGCTCCGGGCCTCATTGCCAAAAACGTGCTTGAACCGCTAGACAGCTATGTAAAGCCTGAATTTGACGTTGCTGATTTCGAAGAGCCGCTTGTGAATGCATTCAAAGGGAAAGACAATAAATCCTATGGCTTCCCGAAAGATACTTCCACACTAGCCCTTTTCTACAATAAAAAAGATTTTGCAGAAGCAGGTATCACGAAGGTTCCTACAACTTGGGAAGAGCTTCAAGACGCCGCTAAAAAATTAACAAAAGCTGACGGCGGCAAAGTATCCCGCTACGGATTTGGCGCTGCACCTGAACTTGCCCGTCAAATGTTCATGATCCAAGCTGCTGGCGGTAAAGTATCCGACGATAATGGCAATGCGGCTTATGCTTCTCCTGAAGCGTTGAAAGGCTTGCAGCCTGTTGTCGATATGCATTTGAAAGATAAGTCCGCAGGCGAGCCGAAAGATGTTGGCGCTGGCTGGGGCGGCGAAATGTTCGGTCAACACAAAGCATCCATGGTCATTGAAGGAAACTGGGCAATCCCTTACCTGCAAAGCACTTTCAAAGATCTAGACTTTGGCACAGCTGAAGTTCCTACCACTTTCGGCAAAAAAGCGACAATGGCTTACACCGTTGCTTATGTAATGAACAAAAACTCGAAACACAAACAAGAAGCATGGGAACTTATTTCCTACTTGACTGGCAAAGAAGGCATGAAAACTTGGACCAGCAAAGGCTTAGCGCTTCCTGCTCGTAAATCCGTATCCAAAGAACTTGGATTCGACAAAGATCCGCTGCGCGCTGCATTGGTAGCCGGCAACTCCTACTCCATTCCTTGGCAAGCCAAAGAAACATTGCCGACAATTATGAACAACTTCAACAACCAATTTATTTCCGCTTATCAGGGCAAAGTAACGTTGGAAGAAGCGCTCAAAAAAGCGCAAGATACTGCCAATAAAGAAATTGCCGCTGCGAAGTAATTAAATAAAGCATAGCAACGTAAAAGAGGAGAACCTTCCTCTTTTACGTATTTTTTCAGGAAAGGGGGAGCTTTATTATGAAACGACGCTGGAACCGCCGCAAATGGCGGGACGTGATTTCTGGATATTTGTTCGTTTCTCCGTCTCTGCTTATACTTGGGGCCTTCTTCTTGCTGCCTATTCTGTACGCCGTGTTCCTCTCTCTACATAAGGTGGAACTGCTCGGCGGCGTAAGTTACAAATTCATCGGACTTCGCAACTTCGCTCGAATTGCCGACGATGACCGCGCCTGGATTGGACTCCGCAATACCGTTGAATATGCGATATATGTCGTTCCGATACAAACCATCGTCGCCATGCTGATGGCTTCGGTGCTGAATTCCAAAATTAAGTTCCGCAATTTTTTCAGAGTTGTTTATTTTATGCCGACGATCACTTCGTCCGCAGTATTAACGCTCATTTTCATGTGGCTTTATAAATCCGATGGATTATTAAACGATTTGCTTAATTTAATAGGCATGGACAGCTACAACTGGTTGGGAGACCCGAGTGTCGCCCTCAAAGGTATTATGATCATGAATATATTTTCCACAGCGCCTCAATTTATGGTGATTTACTTGGCTGCGCTGCAGGATATTCCCGATACGCTATATGAAGCGGCCGAGCTGGATGGCGCAGGAACTTGGCGCCGGTTCATCTCCATTACAGTCCCGATGCTCAAACCTGTAACCTTCTTTGTCGTTACGATGGGATTGATTGGAACATTCCAGCTCTTCGACCAGGCCTATATCTTATCTAACGGCTCTGGTGGCCCTGATAATTCTACGCTGACCCTCGTTCTTTTGATTTATCAATATGCCTTTAAAAACTTAGACATGGGCTACGCTTCCGCTTTGGCCTTCATGCTAACCTGCGCCATCATGGTTGTGACGTTGATCCAACGCAAACTGTTCGGCGGCGACGAGAAATTGAACTAAGAGAGGAGAGACCCGATATGGAAGCAACCAAAACCCGCTCCATTGCACGCGTGTTGACCTACCTCATGCTGGCTTTCTATGCGGTAATCACGATCATTCCGTTCTTGTGGGCGCTCTCCGCTTCGTTCAAGACGCTAGCGGAAATCTCTACAACCGGATTATCGTTTATTCCCAAGCATTTTACACTTGATAATTACAAATATATCTTCACAAGCGAGCAAATGTTCCCGCGCTGGTTCCTAAACAGTGTCCTGGTGGGCGTCTCCGTTACCCTGCTCAACTTGCTGCTGAATTCGCTGGCCGGGTATTCCTTAGCCCGTTTCGACTTCCCCGGCAATAAACTTATTTTCTTCTTTATTTTAACGATTCTGATGGTGCCGGATAAAGTTACGCTTATTCCGCAATATTTGATCATCAAAGACCTCGGATGGCTGAACAGCTTTCGCTCTTTGATTATTCCAGCCGCGGTGCAAGCCACTTATATTTTCATGATGCGCCAATTTTTCATTAGTTTCCCTAAGGAACTAGAGGAAGCAGCTGAAATGGACGGGATGAGCCGTATCGGCATGTTCTTCCGGGTAGCGCTGCCGCTGGCTGGACCGCCGCTCGCTGCTATGGCGATTTTCACCTTCATGGGTTCGTGGAATGAATTCTTGAAACCATTGCTCTTCATGTCAGAGCGCGCTATGTTCACCCTCCCGCTAGGGTTGAATACATTTAAAGGCCAATACATTTCATATTGGAACTATATCATGGCGGCATCCATGATTTTCACATTGCCAGCCCTGCTAGTGTATGTATTCGGCAATAAGTTTTTCATCAAAGGCATCACCTTTACAGGAACCAAATAAACAAAACACGAAACCGCCGAAGCTTCATTTCGGCGGTTTTTTTGAGGAGTTGAGCAAGTACTAAAATCTCTTTGCGCACGATACATATGGTAGTACAGGCTTTTTCACTCATTCGTATGTAAAGGAGCTGCTGTACATGCCACTCTACATCAGAAAAGCAATCTTCTATGTATCGGTCACCCTCGGATTGTTAAGTGCTGTAAGCATCTCTTTATACATCTATGGCTCTCAGAGCACATTGCCTCCTAAATTCACTGTGGCTGGCTGGCGGGTTGGCGGCATGCCTTACGATAAGTTTCAAGCACAATACGAAGAGAGGCTGCAGCTGCTCTCAGCCTTTCCCGTTCAACTGCAAACCTCCTATCCGGACATTGCCAATCGACAATTGACCCTGGGACAGCTAGGCGTCGAATATCATAACGACAGATTGACCCAGTCTCTTGAACAGCTGTTTCAAGCTTCGCCCCTCGAGCGAATAAAGGCACGCTGGCAGCTTCGTCATACGGATATTCCGCTTGAGATCGAGGTTAATCAAACGCAGCTGAGCGCTTCGGTGAAAGAGGCTTGGAAGGATCTCTACAGTCAGCAGCCTGCTCCGGCCAAACGCATCGTCACTGCCCAAGACACGCTCAACTACGAAGCGGAGCGCAGGGTGCTACGCGTCGATACCGTACATTTGGGGGAACATTTGAAAGAAATCGCCCCCTCCATTTCCTACATTCATAACGCCGCACCGATTCGGCTGACACTCCCTTTGTACGAGCAAAGTCCTGCGGTAACTGTGGACACCTTGAAGAAGCAAGGCATCGATCGCAAAATATCCGAATTCACAACCACCTTTCCCGCTTCAGGCGAAGGGCGGATTCACAATATCCGCTCCACCGCCGCGTCGATTCAAGATTTGCTCATGGCTCCGGGAGAAACGTTTGATTACAGCAAAATCATCGCCCAAACCGAAACCCAGTTCGGCTACAAAGAAGCGCCGGTTATTCTAAACGGCAAGCTTGTCCCAGGCATCGGCGGCGGCATATGCCAAGTTTCGACAACACTGTACAATGCTGTTCTGCGAAGCGGACTGGCCATTGTAGAAAGACGCAACCACTCCCTGCCTGTCAGCTATGTGACACTCGGGCAAGATGCGACCTTTGCCAACGGGTATATCAATTTCAAATTCCGCAACAATACCGACGCGTACCTATTAATACGTACAGTTACAACGGATCGAGATGTTACCGTTAAGCTATACGGGCACATGTCCCCTTCGGTAAGCTATGAGATTGAATCCAACGTTGTAGAAACGATTCAGCCCCCCGTCAAATATTTGCACAATGCAAGTCTGGCGCCAGGCGCGACGAGGCCTATCAGCACGGGCAAACCTGGCTATAAGGTAGAAACCTATCGGATCAAAAGGGAAAATGGCGCCGTCGTCAGCAAAGAACTCGTCTCGAAAGACCAATATTCTCCCGTACCGACCCTGGTGGCCTCTAACCGGGGCGACATTAAACCGGAAGACGGCGCTGCCGAGCCTCCTCAACCCATCTTAGAGGACGGCGTAAAAGGGCCCTCCTTCCGATAAAGCGTAAAACTTGCAAAGGTCATGTGACTGTAGTTACTAGGTCACTATGACTTTTTTTTATTATGATAAGAATACGCAATACGAATAAGGAGGATGAACGATGAGCAAGATTGATTATTTCAAAGAACTAAACTATCGACTGCGCGGACTTCCGGAGAAGGAGCGCCAAAATATATTATCGGTCTACGAAGAATTGTTTCAAAAGGCGATTGAGAACGGCAAGCACGAGGATGACGTGGCGCAATCGCTTGGCTACCCACGCGTACCCAACTGGGATGCGCAGAAGGACGCGCCTGCCTCGACCCATTCGGAGCCTGTGAAGAGCGCAGCCAAAGAGCCCGCTCCAGAAGCTCCTAAAGTTCCGCAAGTTCCACAGCGCCCACAGACTCCCCCTGCCTTCCAAGCGCCACCGTTAGAAAAAACATATACAAAACCTGAACCGGCAGCACCGCCTAAACAGGCACCTGAAACAGGAGGCATCCCCCCCTACACGCCGCCGCCTCAAGAAAATCCATATTATACGCCTCAACCTCCTTACCCTTATCCGGTTAAACAGGAGTCTGGCATTAAGGCGATTATCATTTCCATTACGCTTGGCTTTTTCAACCTTTTGTTTGTTGTAGGCCCATGGTTCGGCATTCTCGCAACGTTAATTGCGCTATTTGTATCGGGCTTTGCGCTCATCGTCGCTCCCGTCGCCGGGATGGCGGGCAGCTTCCTGGGCACGGGCACGGTCGGCAGCGATTTGCAATTCATCGGGTTCGCCATGCTGGCTTGCTTCGGCTTAGGCGTTATCCTGACAACGCTCAGCACCTGGCTGCTCAAAGTATTTTTCAAACTCAGCTGGTCGTACATCCAATTCAATGCCAAATTAATCAAGGGGGCTTAAGCCATGAAACGTGGATATAAATTTTTCTTGCTGATCGGCTTTGCCTGCGTGGCAGTGGGTCTTGTCGGTGCGGCCGTTTCTTTCAAAACGCTTGACCTCGATGCAGGCATAGCCAACATTGATGTCGAGAAAAAAATTTCGTCAGCAAACATCGACACGCTTATTATTCAAAATGATATTTCGAGCATAACTTTCGTCCCTGCCAATTCCGATGAAATCAAGGTGCGGCTGGTCGGTGCGATGCGAGAATCTAATGCGACTAACTGCACGGTGGAAGCAGCGACAGAAGGAAGCAACGTTTGGCGAGTCGATGTTTGTACCAAGAAGAAAGATCATTTCAACTTTGGTTTTGATATCACCGAACTCAAAAATTTAATCGCCGGCCGCAGCTTCGGCCTCAAAACCGAAGTCTCTCTTCCGGATAAAATGTACAAATCCATCACCGTTTCTTCCAATATGGGGAATATTAATTTCAAGGACCTAAAATCGGAAAAACTGACGGCCACTACGGATACCGGCAACATCTCCCTTGACCGTTACGAAGGCAAACTGATTAATTTTCAAGCGGACACTGGAAATATCAATATCCAGCAAGGCCAAGGAGATGTGAAGATTAAAACCGACACCGGCAGCATCACGGCAAAATTAAGCGATATCGGCGATTCCGTCTCCCTGGAATCCGATACCGGCAGTGTCCGTCTTACGCTGGATCCGACGCCTAAGAATGTCAGCTTCGATTTGAGCACAGATACCGGCAGCATCAATGTGGATGTGCCTGGACTAACCGTAGATCGCAAAGAGCATCACTCCGCCAAAGGCACCCTCGGAGATGGCAGCAAGAAAGTGAAAGTCAGCGTGGATACCGGATACGTCTCGGTCACAGGCCGATAAAACGGCAAAAAGCCTTCAATTCATCCAATCGGATGGGTTGAAGGCTTTTTGCATTAACAGCTTATTTATTTTTCTCCATATACGCTTGCAGCCATTCGTTGGACTGCGCTAGCACCTGCTCTGCACGGGCAATGGCTTCGGACACTTGATTGCTTGCCGTTCCGCCGTAAACATTGCGCGCATTAACAACTTGCTCCGGCTGCAGCACTTCGTAAATGTCGGACTCAAACAGCGTGGAGAACGTTTTGAATTCCTCGATGCTCATATCGAGCAAGTATTTTTTGTTCTGAATGCAGTACAGCACCGTTTTGCCGATAACTTCGTGCGCTTGACGGAATGGCAGCCCTTTGTTAACCAGATAATCGGCAATATCCGTAGCATTCGAGAAATCTTGGTTCACGGCTTGTCTCATGCGTTCCGTGTTCACTTTCATGGTAGAGACCATCGGAGCGAACAGCTGCAGCGCCCCCTGCAGGGTACGAACCGTATCGAACATGCCTTCTTTATCTTCCTGCATGTCCTTGTTGTACGCCAGCGGCAGCGACTTCAGTACGGTCATCAGACCGAACAAGTTGCCGTAGACGCGGCCTGTTTTGCCGCGGACGAGCTCCGCCACGTCCGGGTTTTTCTTCTGCGGCATGATCGAGCTGCCGGTGCAGAAAGCATCATCCAGTTCGACGAACGCGAACTCGGTGGAAGACCAAAGCACCATTTCCTCGCTGAAGCGAGAAAGGTGCATCATGATCATGGACGCGTTCGAGAGGAACTCCAGGATGAAATCGCGGTCGCTGACCGCATCCAGGGAGTTCTCGTACACGCGTCCGAACCCGAGCTGCTGCGCCACGAAATGGCGGTCGATCGGGAACGTCGTGCCGGCGAGCGCGCCAGCGCCGAGCGGCAAAATGTCTACGCGCTTGTAGCTGTCCTGCAAGCGCTCAAGGTCGCGCTGGAACATGCTGACGTAGGCCATCATGTGATGCGCAAACAAGATCGGCTGCGCACGCTGAAGATGCGTATACCCCGGGATAATCGTATTGATGTTTTTCTTAGCTTGATCAAGAAGAGCTTCCTGCAGTTTGATGAGATGGCCGACGAACTCAACCACCCGCTTGCGCAGGTAAAGATGCATATCCGTCGCCACCTGATCGTTACGGCTGCGGCCGGTGTGCAGCTTGCCGCCGACAGGTCCAATCAAATCGATCAGCGTCTTCTCGATATTCATGTGAATATCTTCGTTCTGAATCGTATATTCCAGCTCGCCGCGGCGAATCATGCCTTGCACCTCGTAGAGGCCATCCTTGATTTTCTCAACATCTTCCGCAGGAAGAATGCCGCATTTCCCAAGCATCGTAACATGGGCCAAGCTGCCTTGAATATCTTCCTCGGCTAACTCTTTATCAAACATAATCGATGCTGTATATTCTTCAACCAATTGGTCGGTTTGCTTCGTAAATCGTCCACCCCAAAGCTTTGACACGTGCACCACTCCTCTCTGATTTACAGCCCAAAGGCTTTCCACGAGGGAAAGCCCGGTTCACAGCCTATGATAACTTACTTCTTAGCGTTCTGCTCAACGCCCGAAGATACTTTCAAACGAAGAGCATTCAAGTGAATGAAGCCAGTCGCATCGCCTTGGTCGTAAGCTTTCGTCGGATCTGCTTCCATCGTCGCAATATCCGGGTTGTACAAGGATACCGGACTTTTCACGCCAGCTCCGATTACGTTGCCTTTGTACAATTTCAAGCGAACTGTACCGGATACGTTCTTTTGGCTTTCCGCAACCAGCGCTTGAATCGCCAAACGCTCAGGTGCAAACCAGAAGCCGTTGTATACAAGGCTTGCGTATTTGGAAATCAGGGAATCACGAAGGTGCATCACATCGCGGTCCATTGTCAGAGATTCCATTTTGCGGTGAGCCGTGAACAGGATCGTACCGCCCGGAGTTTCGTACACGCCGCGGCTCTTCATACCCACGAAACGGTTCTCAACCATATCTACACGGCCGATACCGTGCTTGCCGCCGATTTCATTCAAAGTTTCCATCACTTGAAGCGGAGTCAGCTTCGCGCCGTTAATCGCAACGCAGTCGCCTTTTTCAAACTCAAGTTCAATGTATTCGGCTTGGTCTGGCGCATCCTCAGGGTCAACGCTCAGCACGAACATGTCTTTGTTGGATGTAGCGGATGGGTCAAACCAAGGATCCTCCAGCATACCGCTCTCGAAGGAGATGTGCAGCAGGTTGCGGTCTGTCGAATACGGCTTCGCAGCGGATGCCGTTACCGGAATGCCGTGTTTCTCGGCATACGCGATCATCTCTGCGCGGCCCGGGAACTGCTCGCGGAATTCTTCCAAACGCCAAGGCGCGATCACCGAAATCTCAGGCGCAAGCGCCGCAGCTGTCAGCTCGAAGCGCACTTGGTCGTTTCCTTTGCCGGTTGCGCCGTGCGCAATCGCCGTAGCGCCTTCTGCGCGCGCGATTTCAACCATGCGCTTCGCGATCAGCGGACGCGCAATGCTCGTGCCGAGCAGGTATTGCCCTTCATATAGAGCCGCTGCTTGGAACATCGGGTTGATGAAATCCTTTGCGAACTCGTCACGCAGGTCGTCGATGTAGATTTTGGATGCGCCTGTTTTGAGCGCTTTTTCCTCTAGACCGTCCAACTCGTCTTTTTGCCCGATATCAGCAGTAAAAGCAATAATTTCGGCGTCGTAAGTCTCCTTGAGCCATTTCAAAATAACCGATGTATCCAATCCACCGGAATAAGCGAGTACGATTTTTTCCTTAGCCATGTCTACTAATCTCTCCGTTTCCTCTATCTATTTATTATATCATGGTTGCGGCCATAATAGCCTTTTGCGCATGAAGACGATTCTCTGCTTGGTCAAAAATAATCGAATGCGCGCCGTCAATGACGCCCTCACTCACTTCTTCGCCGCGGTGTGCAGGCAAGCAGTGCATGAACAAGTAATCCGATTTGGCATACTTCACAAGATCTTCGTTGATTTGGTAATTTTTGAACGCAATTTCACGCTCTTGCTGCTCGGCCTCAAAGCCCATGCTCGCCCAAACATCCGTGTAAACGATGTCCGCATTCTCGATCGCTTCGCGCGGGTCGCGCGTCAGAAGCACGCTGCCGCCGTATTGTGCGGCATTTTCTTTGGAATTCTGAATCACTTCTTGGTCAGGATCATAGCCTTCCGGAGAAGCAATGGCGAAGTCCATTCCTAGTTTGCTTGCGCCCACCATCAAGGAGTGTACCATGTTGTTGCCGTCCCCGATGTATGCGACTTTAATGCCTTTCAGGCGGCCCTTTTTCTCAAGCACAGTCTGATAATCGGCCATCACTTGGCAAGGATGCGCATAATCCGTCAATCCGTTAATAACCGGAACGGTTGCTCCGCGAGCCAGGTCAATGACTTTGCGGTGTTCGTACGTACGGATCATAATGCCATCCAAGTAACGGGACAGCGTCTGAGCCGTATCCCATACGGTTTCTCCGCGTCCAAGCTGCAGGTCGTTTTTGCTTAAGAAAAGCGCCTGACCTCCAAGCTGGTACATCCCGACTTCAAAAGAAACACGCGTGCGCGTCGAAGATTTCTCAAAAATCATCCCGAGCGTTTTGCCTGCCAGCACAGCATGAGGCTCTCTAGCCTTTTGCTTGCGCTTAAGTTCAATCCCGTAGTGAATTAAATATTCGATTTCTTCCGGTGTATAGTCAGCCAGAGCAAGAAAATCCTTGCCTTTCAACTGGGCGGCCATTTCTTCTTGTAACGTAATGTTCATTCTGTTCAACCTCTCTCCATGTTACTCACTAGACACTGCTGATGGTCGATGCCTTCTCTGCGAGGACAGCGCACAGCACATCCAGCCCTTGATCCAAATCGGTTTGCGGTATATTTAAGGCCGGCACTAAACGAATGACGTTCGGCCCGGCAGGAATAACAAGTACGCCTCTTTTGTGAACCTCGCTAATGATTTCACCAGCCGGCTGCGTGCACTCAATCCCGATCAAAAGCCCAATACCGCGAACTTTCGCGATGAAAGGATTGCCGGCAAGCTTGCTTTCCAGCTTCTTAATCGTATACTCGCCTATTTCCGCCGCACGTTCAGGCAGTTTAGTCGAGATAATCGTATCCACCGCCGCAAAGCCTGCTGCCGTCGCAATCGGCGTACCGCCGAATGTCGAACCGTGACTGCCGGCGCTAAACGCTTCAGCAAGGAAAGCTTTCCCCAGCATAGCGCCAATCGGGAACCCTCCGCCTAAGCCTTTGGCCAATGTGAAAATATCCGGTTCAACCCCATAATGCTCATAGGCAAAAAGCTTGCCTGTACGCCCAACGCCTGTTTGGATTTCATCCGCAATCAAAAGCAGATTTTCCTGCTTGCACAGCTCTGCCAGTTGTTTCACGAACTCCGGATCAGCCGGCAGTACGCCGCCTTCCCCCTGTACCATTTCCAGCATGATGGCGCATGTTTTGTCATTCACAAGACTGCGGACAGCCTCGATATCGTTATAAGGTGCATAGACGAAGCCTTCGGGAAGCGGATGGAACCCTTCCTTCACTTTGTCTTGACCTGTAGCGGTCAACGTCGCCAGTGTCCGTCCATGGAACGACATGTTGAACGTAATAATCTCGTACCGGCCGTTGTTCAGCACCTTTTGATTATAACGGCGTGCCAGCTTGATTGCGGCCTCGTTCGCTTCCGCTCCTGTGGAACAGAAGAACACAGCATCCGCACAGCTATTATCCGTCAGTAAGGAAGCTAGTTTCTCCTGGTTCGGAATATGGAAAAGGTTGCTAACATGCCACAGCTGATCCAGCTGCTGGACAAGCTGCTCCTTCACTTCTTTAGGCGCGTGTCCAAGGTTCGCTACCGCAATTCCGCTCATCAAGTCGATGTACTCCTTGCCCGTATCGTCCCACAGTCGGCTGCCCTCCCCCTTCACCAGCGTAATTGGATATCTGGCGTACGTTGGAAAGAGCGAGCTTTTACCCGTTTCACTCATGTACATTCCCTCCTTATAGTGTTATCGTACAATTCTTGTGCCGATTCCCGTGCCCTTCAGCACTTTGCTAAGCACATTCGGTTCAGATCCGTTCACAATCACAACTTCCTGCACCTTGCCCTGAATGCATGCGATCGCTGCACGAACCTTCGGAATCATGCCGCCGTAAATGTCGCCATTTGCAATCATTTCTTCGATTTCCGCAACGCTTACCACAGGCAGAACTTGCTTCTCGCCGTCAACTGTTTTCATGATGCCGGGAACGTCCGTCACGACAACCATCTGCTCCACACCCAGGTGAGAAGCAACTGCACCAGCCGCCGTATCCGCATTGATATTATAGCGCTGTCCGCCATCTTCCCCAAGCCCGACCGGCGCAATAACCGGAATATAGCCCATGTTCACGATGCCCTGGATCAGCTCCGCATTCACCTTCGTCACATCGCCGACAAGGCCGACCTCATCGCTGTTCGCAACCGGCTTCGCTTCAATTAAATGTCCATCCACACCGGACAATCCCAGCGCTGCTGCGCCTGTCAATTGAATGCGGCGTACGATCTCCTTGTTGATCTGACCGGAAAGCACCATCTCCACAACGTCCAGCACCGCTTCGTTCGTCACCCGAAGGCCGTTCACGAAGCCGGATTCAATGCCCAGCTTGCCGAGCGTTTCCGAAATCGCCGGGCCGCCGCCGTGTACGATAACCGTTACAATGCCTTCCTCTTGAAGCTGACGCATATCTTCAAAAAAGCTGGCAGGCAGCGCCGCAAGCGTGCTGCCTCCGCATTTCATCACAAAGCAATTGTTCTTCACTGCGTTCGTTCCCCTTTGCTTCCTTAGGTACGGTAAGCGGCATTGATTCGCACATAATCATATGTCAAATCGCAGCCCCAGCCCGTTGCCTTGCCAGTGCCCATATGTAAATTCACATGAATTTGAATCGTGTCCGTTTTCAAATACGCCAGCGCCGCTTCCTCGTCGAATTTCACGGGACGCGACTGTTCCAGTACGGCGATATCGCCCAAGCGGATATCGACCGTGTTCACATTCACGGGCTGTCCCGAGTAGCCGACAGCCGCAATGATCCGGCCCCAGTTCGCATCTGCGCCGTAAACGGCGGACTTCACGAGGCTCGATCCGATGATCGACTTCACGATCTTACGCGCCGCCTCATCGCTCTCCGCGCCAATGACCGTCGTCTCGATCAGCTTCGTTGCGCCTTCGCCGTCGCGTGCAATCGCTTTGGCGAGGTATTCGCCAACGTATTGGAACCCTGCCGCGAAAGCTTCCCAATCCGGATGGTCCGGATTCAGCGTTTCGCCGCCGGCCAGCCCGCTAGCCATCACCACGACCATGTCGTTGGTGGACGTATCGCCATCAACCGTGATCATGTTGAAGGTGTTGTCCGTGATCCTGCTAAGCAGCTGCTGCAGGTGTTCGCTCTCGATCGGCGCATCGGTTGTCATGAAACCGAGCATCGTTGCCATGTTCGGGTGAATCATCCCCGAACCCTTCGCTGCCCCGGCAATGTGAACCTCCTTGCCGCCAACGACAAGACGGACACACGTCATCTTCTGCACAAGATCCGTCGTCAGGATCGCTTGGCAGAAGTCTTCGCCTCCGTCCAGCTTAATGCGCTGCGGCAGCTGCTCGATGCCTGTCAGCACTTTGCCCATCGGCAGAAGCTCGCCGATAACGCCCGTGCTCGTCACGCCAACGTGATGCTCTGCCACGCCTAGCGCCTTCGCGCTGGCCGCGCGCATCGCGTATGCGTCGTCCTCGCCCTGCTGGCCGGTACACGCGTTCGCGTTGCCGCTGTTCACGATCATCGCCTGCAGCTTGCCGCCTTGGGCGATGCTTTCTTGCGTCACGCGCAGTGGTGCCGCTTGAAACGCGTTCAGCGTGTACACGCCCGCCGCTGCCGCCGGCACATCACATACGATCGCACCTAAGTCAAAGCGCTCCGTCTTCTTTAATCCGCAGTGCAGACCGCCTGCGCGAAAGCCTTTCGGCGTCGTTACTGTGCCCTCCGGCACGACCGTGAAACTAGCTTTATCCAACATCCTCGTCTCCTCACATGTTCCTCTTCTTATGGATATACCGGCGCGAACAGCAATCCGGTCGTTTCTTCCCAACCGTACATCAAGTTCAAGTTCTGAATGGCCTGCCCCGCAGCGCCCTTCACCACATTATCAATAACGGAAACGATCGTCACGCGACCTGTCCGCTCATCCACGGAAAAACCGATATCACAGTAATTAGAGCCGTAAACTTCCTTCGTCGAAGGAAACTTGCCTTCTTGACGAATCCGTACGAACTTCCGGCCTTCATAGAATTGGCGGTAAAGCTCAATAAATTCTGCAGCCGTATGCTCACCATTTACAGTGGCGTACATCGTGGACATAATTCCGCGCGTCATCGGAACAAGATGTGTCGTGAACGTCGTCACCACCGGCTTGCCCGCAACACGGCTGAGCGCCTGCTCAATTTCCGGAATATGCTGGTGTTTATTCACTTTATACACGTTCAAATTCTCATTGACTTCCGCATAGTGCACGCCAAGACTTACGCCTCGTCCTGCGCCGGATACGCCTGATTTGGCATCGATAATAATCGTCGAAGGATCGATCCAGCCCGCTTTGACAGCAGGAATAAGACCTAGCAGCGTTGCTGTCGGATAGCAGCCTGGATTCGCGATCAGATCGCTTCCTTTGACTTCGTCCCCGAACACTTCGGACAACGCATAGATCGACTTCGCCAAGATTTCCTCGGAAGCCGGCTTCTTCTTGTACCATTTTTCGTAGTCGCTGCTTGATTTCAAACGCAAATCCCCGGAAATATCAATAACCTTCAGGCCGGCAGCCAAAAGTTTTGGTGAAAGCTCTGCACTTACGCCCGCAGGTGTCGCCAGGAACACGACGTCGGCTTTGCCTGCGATCAGATCAACATCGAGTTGATCCAGAATATCGAGGACCACTTCCTGCAAATGTGGAAAATGATCCGCCAGTGGCGCTCCCGCATTCGAGGTCGAGATGACCGATGTGATTTTCACTAGAGGATGCGCCTGCAGCAACCGAATAACCTCCGCGCCGCCGTATCCTGTAGCTCCAATAATAGCCGCTCTAACGTTATGACTCATATGAATTCCCCCGTTATTCCGAAAATATATGTATGATTATACAGTCATATACATGATAATTCAATGAATTTTTTTCTCCATTTTTCTCCGCTAAAAGACATTTAGATGCGAGACGAATCAAGGGTTTTTCAGCTTTTTTGCGGAAAATCTTGCCGCGGTTTTCAATCCTGTTGTCGGATGAAAAAAATTTATAATATGCATAGACATTTCGTTCGAATGACGAACAGTTATATTATCCCAAATTAAACGTTAGACAAGCAACATTTTTTTGTGAGGTTAAACCCGTGTCGGAAAATTTTGAGCCATGGCACAATGATGCTCAGTCGGAGGCTGGAGGCTATGGATCGATCCCCCTATGTTGCACTTTGTGCAGCATTATCTCTGCATTTTGCCCCTAGCATCTTCCTTCGTTGTACTTTGTGCAACCATTCCAGCTAAAACGGCTGATTTTGTTACCTTTCAGCTGAAATGGTTGTATTTTATACACTATAAGGACTGAATGTGCCGGATATTCGTTTCTATGTTGCACAAAATACAACAAAGCCCAGACGGTAGACGGCAGATAAACCTCAACCCTCACAACAAAAAAAGACGAGCCAAAGCACGTCTCATTAAAAACTCACTGCCGCTTTCCAGATGGCTGAGCATGCCGCTTAAAACCTTCGCCGAGCACCTCATTCGTTTCACTCAAAATAACAAACGCCTGCGGGTCCACCGACTGAACCAGCGTTTTCAAACGACTGACCTCGTTCTGCTTCACAACGACCATCATCACAGTCCGGGATTCCCCGGTAAATCCGCCGGATCCGTTAAGCTCCGTTAGCCCGCGATCCAAATCGTACAGAATCGCTTTGCGAATCGCATCCGTATGGTCCGAAATGATGAAAGCCACTTTGGCATAGTTAAAACCAAGCTGCACAATATCGATCGTTTTCGTCGTAACGAATAAGCCGATCATCCCGTACAGGGCATTCTCCGGAGTGAACGCTAGCGCAGAGGAGATAATCACGATCCCGTCAAATACGGCAACAGAGAAACCCAAGCTTAAACCGGTGTACTTATGTAAAATTTGCGCGGCCAACCCAAGCCCGCCTGTAGAACCTCGTCCGCGAAAAACAATGCCGAGTCCAAGCCCAACGCCAATCCCGCCATAGACGGAAGCGAGCAAAGGATTCTGCGTCGGCACGCCCAGATGGCTGGTTACGAGGACGCATAACGGAAACACAACCGAGCCCACAGCCGCCTTCACGCCAAAATGTCCCCCCAGCAGCCAAAGGGCTAAGAGGAAAATCGGAATGTTCAGCGACCATTGGATGATCGCCGGATTTAAGCCGGTTACATGCTGAATTACCGTTGAAATCCCTGCAACCCCACCGGTTGCGATTTGGTTCGGGTTCAAAAAGCAGTTAAAGCTAGCCGCCATAATCAACGAGCCTATGATTAATAAGGAATATTCAAAAATGGTATGTGCAGGACTTCCTATCCGTAGCATCGGTTCTCTTCTGGCCACCATAGGCCTCCTCTCACAAAAAATCCTACACCTGATAGGTGTAGGATGAACGTCTATTGCCTCTGCTATGCGCTGGTCCTCCGCCGGAGGCAAAGGACTTCGCCGCATTCGCCAATCCACCGATTACTCGGCGTTGTCCGGCTTACGAATCTGATGGCGCAAGAAGGCATCGATGAACATATCCAAATCTCCGTCCATGACCGCACCGACATTGCCGGTCTCCGCCGAAGTTCTGTGATCTTTCACCATGCTGTACGGATGAAAAACATAAGAACGAATTTGGCTGCCCCAACCAATATCGGACTGCTCGCCGCGAATTTCAGCCAGCTGCTTCATCTGCGCTTCGATCTTCTTCTCGTACAGCTTGGAACGCAGCATCTTCATCGCTTTCTCGCGGTTCTTGATCTGCGAGCGCTCTTGCTGACAGCTCACCACGACCCCGGTCGGCATGTGCGTAATCCGCACGGCTGAATCCGTGGTGTTGATATGCTGACCGCCGGCGCCGCTCGCCCGGTACGTATCGATCTTGAGATCCTCTGTGCGGATCTCAACTTCCGTATCGTCCTCAATCTCCGGCATGATGTCGCAAGACACGAACGACGTGTGACGTCTGCCCGACGCGTCAAACGGCGAGATCCGCACGAGCCGGTGCACACCCTTCTCCGCCTTCAAGTAACCGTAGGCGTTGAAGCCTGTGATCTGCAGCGTGACACTCTTCACGCCGGCCTCGTCGCCGGGCAAATAGTCGAGCACCTCGACTTTGTAGCCCCGCTTCTCCGCCCAGCGGCGGTACATGCGCAGCAGCATCTCCGCCCAGTCCTGCGACTCCGTGCCGCCCGCGCCGGGATGCAGCTCTAGGATCGCATTCAGCCGGTCATACGGCTGATTGAGCAGCAGGCCAAGCTCGAAGCTTTCGAGCTTGGTCTTTAGCGCCGCGATGCCTGACTCAATGTCAGCCACCAGGCCGGCATCGCTTTCCTCTTCCTCGAGCTCGACCATGACCTGCAGGTCGTCAAACTCGTTCGTGAAGCCCTGAAATTGATCCACAACGCTCTTGATGGCGTTGAGCTCGGCGATGGTCTTCTGGGCGCGTTCGTTATCGTCCCAGAAGTCCGGCGCCCCCATCTTTTCCTCATAATCGCCGATCGCTTCCAGTTTATGATCTAAGTCAAAGAGACCCCCGTAATTCGGTTAGTCGCTTTGCTGTTTCTCTTAAGTCTTGTTTCACTTCTGCTTCCAGCATGTCTTACACCTCTTTATTCTCTTGTGCCCGTTCTAACCGGATCGCGTCAGCTTCGCTTAGCTGCCTTGTCCGTGGCACTGTTTGAACTTCTTGCCGCTGCCGCATGGGCACGGATCGTTGCGTCCGATACGCTGTTCCTCGTCGCGCACGACCGGCTTTTTGCCGCCGGCTTCGTTCTTCGTATCCACCGCTTGCCCTTCGGCTACGGCTTGACGCTCCAGGTTGCTTTGAACATGAGCTTTCATGATATACATTGCGACTTCTTCGCGAATGTTCTCAATCATCTCTTGGAACATCTCAAAGCCCTCAAACTGGTATTCACGAAGCGGATCCGTACCGCCGTAAGCACGCAGGTGGATACCTTGACGCAGTTGATCCATCGCATCGATGTGATCCATCCATTTGCTGTCTACCGCACGCAGCGAAACGACCTTCTCGAATTCACGCATGAATTCAGGTCCGATCTCTTCTTCACGCTGATCGTAACGTTTGCTAACGAGTTCTTTGATATAATCAATGATCTCTTCCTGCTCTTTGCCCCAAATATCTTGGTCGCTAATGTGCGCATCTTCTTGAAGGAAGTTGTTGTTCACGAAATTCGCAACTTCTTGAAGCTCCCACTCTTCCGGAATTTGCTCCTCCGGACAGTGCGCTTTCACGACGCGCTCAATCACTGCATTAATCATACCCTCGATGACTTCGCGGATATTTTCCGACTCCAACAGCTCGCGGCGCTGTTTATAGATAATTTCCCGTTGTTGATTCATAACATCGTCATACTGAAGGACCACTTTACGTACGTCGAAGTTGTTGCCCTCCACGCGTTTTTGGGCGGATTCCACAGCACGGGAGATTAATTTGCTCTCGATCGGCTGATCTTCTTCCATCCCGAGGCGATCCATCATCGCCATAATATTTTCAGCGCCGAAACGTTTCATCAATTCATCTTCCAGAGAGAGGTAGAATTGCGAAGAACCAGGGTCGCCTTGACGGCCTGCGCGTCCGCGCAGCTGATTATCGATCCGTCTGCTTTCATGACGTTCTGTACCTATAATATGCAGCCCGCCGATATCATGTACGCCTTCTCCCAGCATAATGTCCGTACCGCGGCCCGCCATATTCGTAGCGATCGTCACGGCACCCGGTTGGCCCGCACGCGATACGATTTCAGCTTCTTCCGCATGGTATTTGGCATTAAGGACTTTGTGCTGTACGCCTTTCTTTTTGAGCATCTCAGAAAGTCTTTCCGAGTTCTCAATCGACACCGTACCGACCAAGACCGGTTGATTCAGCTTGTGTTTCTCAACGATTTGATCAACAACCGCCTTGAACTTACCGTTCTCCGACTTGTACACCACATCCGGCATGTCTTTACGAATCATCGGACGGTTCGTCGGAACAATGATAACTTCAAGCCCGTAAATTTTCTTGAGCTCTTCCTCTTCCGTCTTCGCCGTACCTGTCATCCCCGCCAACTTGCGGTACATCCGGAAATAGTTCTGGAATGTAATCGTCGCCAGCGTCATGCTCTCATTCTGAACTTGCAGCTGCTCTTTGGCCTCAATAGCCTGGTGCAGCCCATCACTATAGCGACGGCCTGTCATAATACGGCCTGTAAATTCATCGACAATCATAACCTCGTCGTCTTGTACGACGTAGTCCACATCGCGCTTCATGATGAAACGCGCTTTCAGCGCTTGAGTCACGTGATGGTTAATATTCACATTCTGATGATCGAATAAGTTCTCAATGCCGAATGCACGCTCCGCTTTCGCGACCCCTTCTTCCGTAAGAGCCACGGAACGCACTTTAATATCAATCGTGCAATCCTCTTCTTCTTTCAGCTTCGCCACAAAACGGTCCGCCGCATAATACAAGTCCGTAGACTTGGCAGCTTGTCCCGAAATAATAAGAGGCGTTCTGGCTTCATCGACCAAAATGGAGTCCACTTCATCGATGACCGCATAATAAAGCGGACGCTGAACCATCTGCTCTTTGTAAAGCACCATGTTATCGCGCAGGTAATCGAACCCATATTCGTTATTCGTGCCATACGTAATATCGCAGGCATAAGCTGCTTGCTTTTCCTCATGCGTAAGTTCATGCAGATTAACCCCAACCGTCAGGCCAAGGAATCTATAGATCTGACCCATTTCGCCACTATCGCGCTGCGCCAAATAGTCATTGACGGTTACAACGTGCACGCCTTTGCCCAGCAATGCATTCAAGTACACAGGGAGTGTTCCAACCAGCGTTTTCCCTTCCCCTGTTCTCATCTCGGCGATACGGCCTTCGTGCAGCACCATACCCCCAATAAGTTGAACGTCGTAATGACGTTTGCCCAATACGCGTTTAGCTGCTTCTCTGACTACCGCAAAAGCTTCCGGCAGCAAATCGTCCAGCTCCTCGCCTTTTTCCAGGCGATTTCTGAACTCGACAGTCTTGCCTCTTAATTCCTCATCGGATAACGGCTCAATGCTGGCCTCAAGCCCGTTGATATAATCAACCGCTTTTAACATCCGTTTAATTTCCCGTTCATTGGAATCACCAAAAATCTTCTTCACTAGTCCTAGCATCGGTGAACCCCTTTCCATTGCATTCGTATCCTTAAATTGTACCACCTTTGACCGTCCTGCCGCAACAAACCCTCGATCTACTTCTGCATAAACTGTCCTAAACAGACGAAAATCTCACGTTTTCAATTATTTCTATAGTATTGAATCGTTTTCTTAAATGCATGCATGCCAAATAATCGACCTCTCTGTCCAGATGAGACGATGCATAACCTTTATTATGAACTGAAAAGAGCTCAATTCGAATGTATCGAATTAAGCTCTTTGGAACATTATCTTATTTGTAAACTGCTGGCTCAATTAGTCCGTACTTGCCGTCGTTACGTTTATAAACGACATTGACGGAATCTGTGTCCATATTGGAGAAAACAAAGAAGCTGTGACCAACCAAATTCATTTGCAAAATCGCTTCCTCAACATCCATCGGCTTCAAATCGAAGCGTTTGTTGCGGACCAATTCAAAGTCATCTTCCTCTTCCATGAAAGTGACAGGTGATGTTTCGATTTTGAACAAATCACGCTTGCCGCCTTCTTCGCGAATTTTGCGGTTGGTTCTTGTTTTATGCTTGCGAATTTGGCGCTCTAACTTGTCCACTACCAAATCAATCGAAGCATACATATCTGAATTGCGTTCTTCAGCTCTCAGCAGCACGCCCGTTAGAGGAATAGCTACTTCGATAGTTTGCAGACCTTTAACCACACTTAGCTTCACTTGTACATCGGATGTAAGGGGAGCTTCAAAATACCTATCTAGTCTGTTTAATTTCTTCTCGACATAGTCCCTGAGTGCCTCAGTTACTTCAAGGTGTTCTCCGCGAATGCTAATCATCATAGTTAAACATCTCCCTTCCTACTTACATTATACTACATTCCACCCCATCTTCATAATTCCTTTAAATTCCGAGCATAAAATTTATACGCAAAAAAACACCCCAGGATGATTCCCAGGGTGTGCATGTTCGTAGGTGTATACTAGCGGCACAGACGTGCCGGATCATTATAGTCTGCTAACGTTAGCTGCTTGCGGTCCGCGTGCGCCTTCTACGATGTCAAACTCTACAGCTTGACCTTCGTCCAGCGTTTTGAATCCTTCTGATTGAATGGCTGAGAAATGCACGAATACATCTCCACCATCTTCACGCTCAATAAAACCATAGCCTTTTTCTGCGTTGAACCATTTCACTTTACCTTGCATAACGTACACATTCCCTTCGTCTTAAAAATATAGATATACATAAAATAGAAATGTAAGCCCTTACTTTTTGACTATAACACCCTCCTGCTTGACCTGTCAATTTCTAACTTAGTACCCAAGTAAATTTTTTGAAAATTCGGGTATATACAAGCCGTGGATAACTGCAGATTTTGTAGAATCCTGTCGTGTCCGGCACTTTTACGATTTATTCACAAAGTTATGCACAGTTTTATTCACATTATCCACAGGTCATTGCGAGTGAGTTATGGATAAGCCCGGGGCGATGCGGTGGGCTTGTGTACATCACGGTCTAATAGAATTTGTTTGTCCACATTTCCGAGATGAAAGCGTTGCAAAACCGTTGATAACCAAAAAACCTTCTGCCGCGGCAAAAGGTTTCTGTGCATAAACTTATTTTTTTCGATCGAAAAAGAAGCTTTCCGTGTCATAATGGTTATCGTAGGCATTTCGCTGGGTTTTACCCGTGTCGAGCTTGGCCAGCTGCATGCTTGCTTCATCCCGGAATTGCTGCAGCTTCTTCAGAAAAATGGGATCCAGACTGATCACAGCTTGAATGCGTGATTGATAAGTCTCCTTATCCCGCGTTGTCGCTGTTGCTGTGGCGTTAAGAAGCGCCTGCATGATGTCCCCGCGCTTCTCCATAAACTCGGAGATCCGCTCCGCATCCATTGTCACAAGCTCGGCTAATCCTTGTTGTGTTAGCTGTTCCAGCTCTGTGACCAGCTTATCCATGTAGAGCTCCTGCAGGTGCTGCGGAGCCAGCACTTACTTGCTTAGCAGCTTGCAGCCAGGTTTCCTTCAACTGAATCAAATAACCAAGCACTTCTTCAGCAGGCTCAACCGACTTCTTCATATTCGCTTCGATCAAGCGGTGATTGAAGTATTCATACAGCCTCAATAGATCAGCCGAAATCGGAGCGTTCCGATCAATCGTAATAGAGAATTCGCTAATAATGTCCTGTACCTTGACTAGGTTGGTGTTAGCGTCTTGATAGTTGGTCGTTTTCAAAGCCTCTATACCCGCACGGCAGAAACGTATGGCTCCATCACAAAGCATAATAAGCAGTTGTGCCGGGCTTGCCGTTTGTACCGTATTCTCCAAGTATTTATTGCGTTGGGCTTGAATCATTGTTATTTCCCCCTAGTTTAAAGTAGGACTCTTATTAGCCGCCCATTTGTTGTGTTAGTTGTGCGCTTTGTGCTTGCATTTGTGTGATATATTTTTCCATAGCGGTGAATTGGTTATAGTAACGGGTTTGCAGTGCATCTAATTTTGTAGTCCAGTCATCAATTCTTTTGTTAAGTTCTTTGGTTGATTTCCCTAATGTATAGCTGGTATCTACGCTATTCGATGTACCAGCTCTTGCTGTAATTTTACTTATGAGTGATGTAGCCAAATTATTTAAACGTGTTGCAACACCATCACCAGCAGTCGACTCTTTTAATTTGTCGTCCGATACAAACAAAGCCATCACTTGATCCGGATTCTCTGAGATAGCTTTCTTGAGCTTAGTATCGTCGATATAAATTTTCCCGTTATCTAAATAACTGCCAGAGATTACTCCACCTAACGAAACACTTGTCGATATACCAATTTCAGAAAGACTCTTCGCGTTCCCTGAAGGTAGACCTGTCACCGGGCTTGAAAAAGAGCTTCGAAAATTCGTTAACGCTTGATTAAGTATCATATCGCCACGCAATGTCCCGCTCTTGGCTTTGGCTTCCCATGCCGTAATCTGGTCGTCTTTCATACTCTCACGTTGACTATCCGTTAGCGGTGTATAATCCCTATACGTCTTTTCAGTAACTTTTGTATTAATAGTATCTATTAGTTCGTTATATTTATCAATAAAATTCTTAATGTTATTGTAGATCGTATCGGTATCACCAATCACGTTAACGCCAACAGCCGACGAAGTCGTTTTCTTTGCAGTAAAATTTATCCCATTTATCGTGAAAGAGTTCGTATCATACTTCGCAGTTGCTCCATTAAATTTCACCTCGGCTTGAGTTCCTTCGTTCTTAACTTGATTGAAGGTTGCCGGTGTAGTTGTACTATTCATTTTAAATTGAGGCAGCACATTTGCTGCGCTATCTTTTTCATCAGTTAATGTAATGGAGTCCGTTGTTGGATTAGCAAAAACAATATTATGGTTACTATCCAGATAAGCAGAAACTCCTAATTTGCCTACAGCCGAGCTATTGATGGCATCGATCACATTAGCAATCGTTGTAGTCTTATCGATACTAATATCAACCGATGTAGAACCTACTTTCACTCTCAATTGTTTAGTTGTCGTTAAATTTCTATCAATTAAAGTAGAAGTAGGTACATCAAGATTGGGTGCAGGTGTAGTAAGCTTACTGTTCACCTTCGTAGTATCATCATTTTGGTCGGATAGAGTCGCGGTGATTGGATTGTCGCCAGCATCTTTAAATTTTAAATTATTATTACTATCTAGGTATGCCGTTGCAACTTTTGATATATCAGACTTATTAATATCCGATATTAACTTGTCATAGGTAGTATCCTTATCAATCGTGAAATCAGCTGTTGTACTACCGATCTTTATGCGTAATGTCTGCGTTGTCTTTAGCGAACTATCAATTTGTAGAGATCCTACAAAATTATTAGTTCCCGAAATTGTAGTACCAGTTTGAGTCGCACCACCTGAAATCTTCAACACATCAGTCAACAAATCAGCCGTATTACCCGCTACGTTCTTGGCGCTTAAATTCACTTGACCTGCTTTACCTGTTGAGGTGGATGTGAAAAAGAGCTTATCGATTGTTGCATCATAGCTAACATTGACACCTGTAATGCTGGATTTGCTATTAATTGAGGAGACAAGACTACCTAATGTATCTGTAGGTTTTACCTCTATAGTCGTAGTCCCTTTAGATCCTCCGATGGTTAGTAGTGTATTACTTGTAAAAGTTTTAGCTGGACTAAGAGCCCCAACTATATCAGAAACCTTTGTATCTGCTCCTTTTACTGTAGCACCTAGGAGATCTGATGTTGCTGTCGCTGCAGAAGCCAACTTGTCTACTTGAAGAGAGTAATTCCCAGGATTTGCCACGGAAGTCCCTGTCACACTTACACTGCTTTCATCAGTAGATGTAGCCTTCTTCGATTGATAAGATGACTGAAGTTTCATATTAAAAGCCAAGTCACGGAAAGCCATGATCTTGGAGTTAATAGTGCGGTAATCATCACGTTGCCATTCAATTGACTGCTTCTGCTGTTTTAATTTGTCCTGCGGCATACGAGCAGCCGTCATTAACTTCTTTACTGTATCATCAATATCAATACCCGTTCCTGAGAATCCATTTAAACGAGTTACCATCGCTAGATCAACTCCTTAATTATCTTTTCTCGTCCACAAGAATTCCGGCCATTTGCCAGAGCTTGGCTACAAAATCCAAACTTTTCTCAGGCGGAATTTCACGTATCGTTTCGCCCGTATCTTTATCCAGGACTTTGACTGAAATTAGTTTTGTTTTTTGATGAATAGAAAACTCAAGAGACGTTGTTCTCCCTTGAATAGCCTTGATCGCATGTTCAATCGCTTTCACCAACTGAGTATCACTAATCGTGACGTTTTCGCCTTGTAGTTCTGCTGTTTTTAGTTCGGATGTATTCGTAATGTTAGATGCAATGAATGCTGCTGCATTATTGGTCCCGGTCTCATCTACCTTATGAATCTTTATTGGCTCAGGAGCTAGCTTTCCTTCTCCTCCGTTGTTTCCGAACCCGCCGACTGGGTAATTCAAGCTCATAGAAAAACCTCCATCCGAAGATATACATATATCATTTATATCGGATAGAGTTCCTTTAGTTGTTATAGAGCCTTAATAAAATTTTATGGATTTCTTTCCATTTAAATAAAAAAGAACCCTAGGAGAAAAACCCCTAGAGCTCTTAAATTAAAATTAACGAAGCAATTGAAGAACACCTTGTGGTTGTTGATTTGCTTGAGCCAACATAGCTTGAGCAGCTTGGGAAAGGATGTTGTTCTTAGTGAAGTCCATCATTTCTTTAGCCATGTCAACATCACGAATGCGGGACTCAGCAGCCGTCAAGTTCTCGGAAGCTGTTTGCAAGTTATTGATTGTGTGCTCAAGACGGTTTTGAACAGCACCCATTTTGGAGCGTTGTGCAGAAACATTTTTGATAGCACCATCAAGTGTGTCAAGTGCTTGAGAAGCACTTGAAGCTGTGGAAATATCAACAGCAGACAAACCTAGAGCAGCAGTACGCATATCATTGATACCGAAGCTAATCGTTTGACCACGGTTAGCACCGATTTGGAATGTTACGCCACCATTGCCTGTTGCTTCTGTTTGTGCTTGAGTAAGACCCAAATCAGAGATTGCTGTACCGCCCACTTTATCTTTAAGAGAAATTGGACCATTTTCATTCGTGATAACCAAACGGCCATCTTTGCTTACGTTGACTTGTGCAGCACTAACGAAACCTTCGTCACCAGCAGATTTACCTTGAACTGTGTTATAGCTAGTAATCGCTGCGTTAATAGCTGTTTGTAAAGTTGTTGCAACAGATGCCATAGTGTCGCCTGTCGCGATTGCAGTTGCAAGGTTAATTTGCATAGCAACACCATTTACACTGATATCCGCTTTTGTATTTGCTGCAATTGCAGAACCATTGTAATTAGTTGTACCGTTTGTTGGAACAGCTGCAGCTGTTCCACCATCTAGAACCTTACCTCCTAATAGGCCGGCAGTTCCAACAGCAATTTTAGAATCAACACCTTTTGATCCACTTTCCAGTACTAGAGCACCCGCTGCATCTACATAACCAGATACATGAGCAACATTCTTACCGGATTGATCAATAGCTTCATTGATTTTCTGAAGAATCAAATCTTTTGCATTATTGCGAGTAGTTGAATCGGTTGAAATTCCTTTAAGTGTATTTCTTTCATCTGTAGTAAGATTACCCCAGTTTACATCAATTGCAGTACCATCAATCGTGATAGTTTCTTTAGCAAAATCTGCATCTACTACTGCTGTAGCATTCATTGCAGTACCAGCTGACGTTACTGTTCCAGCAGTCAACTTAGCAACTTGAGCACCTGTTGTTGTATCAACAGCAACATTCGCGCCACCAGCAGATTTCAAAGCACCATTCAGCAATTTTTGAGTATTGAACTCAGTTGTGTTACCGATACGGTCGATTTCGTCTTTCAGCTGTTTAACCTCTTCTTGAAGAGCTGCACGATCGTCAGCTGTGTTTGTTCCATTAGCTGATTGGTCGGAAAGCTCACGCATACGTTGAAGGATGGAGTGAGTTTCGTTCAATGCACCCTCAGCTGTTTGGATCAAAGAGATACCGTCTTGAGCATTCTTAGCAGCCATATCCAAACCGCGGATTTGTGCTCTCATTTTCTCGGAGATTGCTAGACCTGCTGCATCGTCGCCAGCGCGGTTGATGCGAAGACCGGAAGACAATTTCTCAAGGGATTTGCTTGCTGCTGCTGTGTTACCAGTCAATTGACGGTGAGTGTTCGCTGCTGCGATATTGTGATTAATTCTCATTTTTCTTCCTCCTGAAGGTTCGTTTGATCCACGTCCATGTGGATTTATTTGTAGGTTTACAAGCGGGTCGGCCGCCCAGCTTGTTGTCCCAATGATATATATATCGTCCAAGCGTTTCCCAAAGTTTATAGCTAAAATAAAAAAAATGTCGACTTGTGGCCGACACTTTCATTTATTTGGATCTATTCATTAGTTTACTTAGGTTCATAGGACTAATTGAACTAGCCGTAGCTTCTTTATTCGACTCCTGGATTTGCTGATATATTTCCTTTCGAAATACTTCTACTTGCTTCGGAGCCTTTATACCGACACGAATCGTGTCACCTTCGCTGCCAAGTATGACAATTTCAATCTGATCGCCGATCATGATCGACTCGCCTTTTTTCCTAGCCAGAACCAGCATGCTCCTCACCCCTCCACTTGCGCTGCTTCACTCAACACAATCTCATGTTTGACGTTATATTCAGAGTCATGCAGAATAATTTGCTTAGCCATCTTCGATTTCACATTCCAAATGATCGGAGCCAAAAGATTTAAAGTAAATTTAGTAAAATCACTGTTTACCGTAACGACAGACCAGACGATAACATCGTCAGGTGCTTCAATTTTTAGTTCCTCCAGCAAGCTATCGGACAAATGAATGTCATACTCTTTGAAAAAAAGGAAAGGATCCGTTACAAGAAATGAAAGATCGCCGTTCTGAACGGACTGAATGTATGAGAATGGAGCGCTATCTTCAGGTTGAACCAAAGTAAACTTTGTTAACCCCTCGAATCCCGGAACACCTTGCGTAAATGTAAAAACTTCGGACTCTTGAACGTCTAGCCCGCCAAAGAACAAAGTCGAAATGTGCATGTCTCAAGCTCCTTCGATACATTTTAAAATAAAAAAAGCCATAGAAATCATCTATAGCCTGATTATAACGCTTTATGTTTTGAAATCAATTTGTGGCGGTGTAATTTCTACCTTAGGGTACTGTCGCATATAAATGTCAAGCTTCCCGCGAGTGTAGTCAATCTCGGGTTTATTCACTTGAGCATTCACGTTGATTTTACCATCCGTAACATTGATTTCAGCCTTATGCGCGGTATATGTAATATCGACATTATCGTAGCCTGCTTCGCCATAATAATCGAACTGCGGACGACTGATGCTTAAGTCTTTTGCAATTTCAGCAATGGCATTTCCACCCAAGTGAATAGCTGCCATGCGATTACCGTCTTCAACCCGGCGGGCAATGCCTTGCATCGCAATCTCGTGGCACTGAGAATAAATCCGGCTTAAAGCCGTGAGGATTGGACCTTGGCCTAGTGCGTCCCAAGCGCGGCTTTGGTCAATTTCGAGTTCGCCCCTCGGCTGACGGATATCTAGTTTAGGCTGTTCCACTTGCATCTCATACGTAGCACGCGGCTGCCTGATGTCCTGCTGCCCAAGGTCTGCGTCGATCCCGATGAGAGCCGGCTGCTGGCTTATTTGTATTTGAGGAATACTAGGCAACACAACCGCCTCCTATTTGAGATTATTAGCGAAGGAAATCAACTAGTGTCGGGACAATAACTTTGGATCCTGCAGACAATGAGGCTTGATACACATTTTCTTCCATTTTTAAATTGGTTATAACAAGCGACATGTCGGCGTCTTCCGTTTTGGACTGCAAACTTTGCAGGTTAATGCCAATATCCTTGAGGCGATCCTCGGCAAGCTGTACCCGGTTCGTTTTTGCCCCGATATCTGCCCTAGCCCCTAGAACTCCGCTCATTCGTGTATCCATGAGTTCAATTGACTTCTGAATACCTGACGTATTGTTTGTTGATAACGAAGTAGACAGATCTTTTAATATCTGAAAAACATTATTTTGCATACCGGAAGCACCAAACACCTGCTCGGCCGTCTTGTTCATTGCAATTTGAACGCCAGCGCCGATTTCGAACTTAATCTCGCCATTGTCCGTTACAGCGTTAGCTGCATTATCCGGGTCAGGAAAAGGGGGTTTATCCGTAATTTGCCCATTGAAAATATACTTGCCGTTAAATTGGCTGTTCCCGATATTGGTCAACTGATTGTATAACTGATCAATCTCAATCTTCATTGCGTTCAGTGACTCTTCTGAATTTGTCCCGTTGGCAGCAGCTACAGCCAATTCACGTGCTCTTTGCATAACCTGTCCCGTCTGGTCCAACATGGTATCCGTATAATCTAAAAACGACACCGTAGCATCAACGTTTCTTTGATACTGGTCGTTAGTTTCGAGCTCACTGCGATAACGCATAGAGAAGCTGATTCCAACCGGATCATCTGACGGCTTATTGATTCTGCGGCCTGTTGAAAGCTGATCTTGCAGCTTATCCATCCGAGATAAATTCGTATTTAAATTGCGCAGCAATTGTGTATTGAGCATGCCTTGCGTAACGCGTAATGCCATCTTATTTCACCTCATATCAAGTGTGTCAAGCTACTATCTGCCTACCGTACCCATTGAATTGATAACTTTATCAAGCATTTCATCAAAAGTTGTAAGGGCACGGGCAGCTGCGTTATAAGCGTGCTGATATTTAATCATGTCGGCCATCTCTTCATCCAAGGAAACACCGCTAACCGATTGGCGTCTAGCATCCACTTGATCAACGAGAATCTTCTGATTCGAAACCTGACGCTGTGCCTCTTGCGTCTGAACGCCAATTTCCGACACTACCGCTCGAAGGAATTCGTCGAATGTACCGCCATTTAGGATGATTTTGGTGACGCCTGAACCATCGAAGTTGTACTTCGTATTCTTAATGCCCGCGAGTTTCAATGCTAGCTCATTGTTACCTTTTACGACACGTTCTACACCGTTAGCATCTGTATATGTTTTACCCGAAGCGGCGATTCGCTCTACGTTATCCGTAATGTTCGAGCTTACCTGCACCGTTTCTGCAGCAGTGTTAAAATCAGCAATCGGTACAAAGAAGTCCCCTCCTTTGGTAGGAGGATCTTGCAGTGTATAACCTTGCTTATGCATGTCGTTAACGGCTGTGACAATGGTAGAAACCATGGAGTTCAACTGATTCTTATACTCTGTGACGTAACGTTGATCAGACAGCATCAATCCGTAAAGCTCACCACTGTTCAAATCAGCCGGATAGGCCGAACTAGCCAGAGCCTCATCAAATTCCGTCGGTGTGCTAGCAACAACAAGATCCTGATTCCCCATTTTTACATGGTATCCGCCAGATTCCTCTTGTACGGTAACATTAATGACCTTAGACAACCCGTCGACAAGCAAATCCCGTTGATCCCGAAGATCATTCGCGTTATTACCAAGGCCTTCGATCCGGAAAATTTCCGTATTTAGCTCGGCAATCTGCTTCAAAGTCGTATTGACTTGAGTGACTTTAACAGTCATATTATCTTTCAAGTCGGATCCTAGATCCTTCAGCTGCTTCGCTGCGTGGTTGAAGGCATCCGTAACAGCCAGTGCACTTTCCTTAACAACAGCCCTTGTCTCCAGATTATCCGGCTGCTTGCTCAGCTCCTGCCACGCATTCCAGAAGTTG
This sequence comes from Paenibacillus sp. FW126-R14, assembly GCF_058789495.1. NCBI lineage: Bacteria > Bacillati > Bacillota > Bacilli > Caryophanales > Paenibacillaceae > Paenibacillus > Paenibacillus sp. FW126-R14. The sequence continues at coordinate 71,928 of NZ_JBYTBS010000010.1, forward strand.
TCGAGCACCTGGCGCAGACCTGTGTCTGACGGCTCGTTGATAATAGCTTCCAGTTTCTCCAATGTATCTTGGCGAACCGTCCATTCGCCTAAGCTTTTATTCTCATTCGCATATTGCTTATCCAGGAAAGCTTCACGAATCCGGCTCACCTCGGTAAACATAACACCTTGTCCCATTTGCCCCGGGATAGTCGAGCGCTGCAAACTTAGTGCCTCAATGGGCTCTGCGGCAACCATTTTGACAACCTGGCGTGAAAAGCCAGGCGTGTTGGCATTGGCTACGTTATGTCCGGCCGTTGTCAATGCTGCTTGTTGTGTAAGGATCCCCCGCTTGGATATTTCAATTCCGCCAAAAGTCGATCTCATGATTTCCCTCTCCTATGCCCTATATGGGTATTCTGATTCTATCCAGGCACTAGCCTCTTCGGTCAAACATCCCTAAACGATTTCCGCTCTTTGCCTGATTCGGGTTCCTGTAAACAAGATCATCCTCCGGCGGGCCAATAACCAAATCAAGGGAATAATTAACGAATGACAATGACTGCTCAATAAGCTGTTGATTAATGACGTTGCTCTGTTTCAATTCCTCTATCGTAGCAAGCAGCTTCTGCTGTGCATCCATCAGCGCTTGTTTCTCTTCAGCCTTAAAAATAACTTTGATTAAATCGCCGACCGTAATCTTGGGGTTAGGATTATATCCTCTTGATATTAAGTAGGAGCCGATGATTTGAATCCGCTGCTGATTCGCCTCTGCAATCGCTCTTACCCACTTGTTTTCTCGATTAACAATCATGTTCAATTGATCGATGTCATTGCTAACAAGAATCGGCGTTTTCACCTTGGCAAGCTCAAGCAATGCCTCATGCGCTTCTTGAAGCTTATCCATCGTTTCCAGCAAAGGCTGTATGGACATACGATCGTCACCTGCTTCTATCTTGGATGTATTTCCTTATTTCAGGTAAGGAAGAATTTTTTCTGCTAATTTAGCCGCATCAACGCGGTAAGTACCCGCTGCCACAGATGATTTCAGTTGTTCAATCCGAAGCGTCTGCTCTTCCGTACGAGCTGTTCCCGAAGCCCCTAAGAGTTCTTTCGCTTCCGCCGAAATCTCCACTTGATCCTTCAGCTTGCCCTTCTTGCTGGCAGCTTGAGCATAGGCGGAATCACCTGCTTTTTTATAAGGATTAATTGCTCCGATTCGTTGATTTTCATTAATTTTCATACCCTAACAACTCCTATGTTCTCAGACCTTAAAAAAACAAAATGCCGATAATCTTTAGATCTATTATCGGCATCTCTTATATGAAACTTTATATCTCTGCGGTCCTAATTCAAAATTAATGGCGGTCCTTCAAGCGTTCTTGAATCTTGAACGTAATGCCACCATCCTGCGCAGCAAGCTCCGCTCTACGCCGCTCATCCTCAGCATTATTCCTAACATCCTTAACGAGCTTCATCCGACAAGAATCACAAATCGTATTCTCACGTATCGAGGTCCCGCACACTTCACAAGGGTAAGCCATATTCGGAGCATGGACAATAGAAATTCGACCCTCACGAATAAATTTCGTAATCTGTTTGATAGATACGTCCGTAGCTTCGCTTAACTCATTTATGTTAGTACCTTTGTTTGCACGCAGATACTTCAGGCATTTATCATACTGCTGTTCCAGATCCTTTAAGCAGTTCGGGCATACCTCAGCAAATCCTTTAACGAAAATCTTCCCACAACGTGGACAATTAGCAACATTCATGCCCATTATATGGCCCCCTTTCATTCTTCCCAGATACCCAATATTTAATTCCAGTTTACAGCAATTCGACAACGTTTGCATATCCCTATTTTTGAGATGTTCGCGCTTGTGATTCTTTCTACCTCGCCCATGTTATTCCGAATACTTTTACCGGCAGGCACTCAGTTAAAACTTTAGCGCACTGATTCATAGTACTCCCGGTGGTGTAGACATCATCCACGATGTATATGACATACGAAGCTGCCTGATAGCTCGTCAATTGATCCAGGAACTTCTCGTTCGTCTCAAAAACATGTGCTAAATCGTCCAGCCGCTCACTCCTCTTCTTGAAGCTTTGTTTATCCGTATGTTTGGATCGATGAAGAAGAGGCACAACGGGAAGTCCGGTTTTCCGGCCTAACTCCATGGCCATCTGCTCCGCCTGGTTAAAGCCGCGTTCCAGCAGCCTGCGCTCACTTACAGGTACGAATGTGATAAGCTCCTGAGCCGGAGGTGGTTCGATATCCCCTTTCTCTCTTTCATTTTGCAATAAGTGATAAGCATGGATGAGCATGCTGCCAATAACGGCTTTGAGCCGTTCGTCCCCCCTGTATTTGTAACGGGCTAAAAGCTCTTTCATCGCTTCATCATATCTGACAGCACTGCGGCTTTGCGAGAAATATGCGTGCTGCCTTCTTTGACAGTCATAGCATACCTCCCCTCTTCCGCAGATTTGGCAAATTGCTTCTCGAATCCAGGGTATCCGCGCATAACACGAATCGCAAAGCCCTAACTGCTCAAGTCGGATCATGCCGGTCTGTTTACAAACTAGGCATTCCTTCTTCATAGAGCTAAGCAGCGAATAGACGGCGACCCTCATTCCTTTCAGCCAAGCTCTCCAATCCCTCATTCATTTCCCCCTCTCAAAATAGCCCTGTTTGCGCGCAATGCGGTTCATTTTCTGTATTTGCCGAATAGCCTCCTTCTGTGAGTGGGTAAATTCATTTGCTGCAAAATAAACCATCCCTGCCGGATCGTCTTTGGACCGGCCAGCCCGTCCTGCCATTTGAACGAGAGCTGCTTCATCAAATAACTTGGAGTCGGCATCCAGGATAAATACATCCGACTTGGGTACAGTGACTCCTCGTTCCAGAATCGTTGTCGTCACCAGCAATTGTATGTCCCTGTTTCGAAAGCGTTGGACTTTTTCAGCACGAGCTGCGTCCTTCGATGAGGTTCCTTCGACCCACACCGTGTTGCCACCCTGACATAACTTTGCCCTCAGCAAATTCACCATAGGCTCCACCAACTGTATGCTGGGAACAAAAACAAATAACTGCGCACCACGTTCCACAGAACCCAGCAGCTTTGCAAGCAGCAAATTGGGTAAATTGCGAGACGGTATTACTTTATTTAGAGATGCGACAGCTATGCGCTCTGGAACCGGCAAGGGATTCTTGTGAAAACGTACCGGAACCCTTATGTGAGGCAACCGGCCACGCTCAGCTTCCTGCCTGGTGATTTTCGGCGGTGTAGCCGAAAGCAGAATATTAACACCACTTGGCTTGCAAACTTTTGCAGCCGCATAGGTAAGCATCGGATTGTTATGATAAGGAAAGGCATCAATCTCATCGATAATAACAAGGTCGAATGCCTCGTGAAACCGAATAAGCTGATGCGTCGTAGCGATCGTGATCGCCCCCTGCTCCCAGCGTTGCTGGCTGCCGCCATAAAGCGTCACTATACTATAGCCGCTAAAAGCACGCGCAATTCGAGGCTGCAGCTCCAGCACCACATCTTTGCGCGGGGTTGCGATAAGGACACGTCCTCCCTTGGCCATTGTATGATGAACGAGAGGAAATATCATTTCTGTCTTACCGGCGCCGGTAACCGCCCAGATTAGAAACCGTCGGGGAGCTTGAGATCGCAATTTCCCCACCTTAGGCTTCTCACCGCATATAAAGCGCAGCCCTTCCAGAGAAGCCCGAGCCTGAGCTTCACTAAGTCCCCAAGGCTCGATATAGGCTTGAAGATTTTCCTGAGCCGCGCTTGCGTCAGCAAATTTTTGTTCCGGCAGAGACTTAATACGGCTTTCCCTTGGTGTACCAAGAATAAGCAGCGAGCAAAATCTGGTCCTCCCCATGGTCAAACAAGCCTCGCAGTAAGGACAATCTTGTCCGCAATGCTGACAAGCCGCCCAAAACATCTGTTCATCCGAGCTGCCGCACCGCTTGCAGCAATAAGTCGCCCTCGTCCTAAACATCCTTCCCCAGTCTCGTTTTTCTTCCATTTGAAGACCATTCTCCAACGTTACATCCCCATTAAGGTGAGCAAGCTGAAGATAGCTTGGCCACGCTTCTCCAACGCCAATCCCTATGCCCGTTGCTTCCAGCAACTGCTCAAATTCTTCAAGAAGCAGTGCCCTTCCGGAGCAAACTGCTACAAGTTTGGCATAGACCTCCGAATCTAATGTCACCTTCGGAACCCTTTTTGGGTTCAGCGTCTCAGATGAATTTTTCACCATTTGAAAAGACTCACTATTCCGCAGACCGCATTCTTTCGCTACATGACGAAAATGCTGCAGCATTCCCTTATCATTCACCCCTGCCTGCACCGAACTAGCAGAATTGAGCTTGTGCAGCATTCGCACACCTTGCCCTAACGAAATAAAAGGTTCGAACAGTACGAGGCCGGCGTCGGCTGCGTATTGCTCGAACCAATATTGAATGTCCGTCATAGGGTGAATAGTCAAATGCCATCCCCACTCTTTATTCAAACAAACTGCGTAAAGTTGAACCTTCATTGCCCACCTTACTCTCTTTTTCAAAATGCCGTCTGTTAGCAATTGCAGCTAACCGACTGGGATCTTCACGAGGTCCTCCCTATTGCTGAGATGCACAACTACAAAAGGTTCCCCTGTATGTTGACTCATGAATTGATCAACCGCATCATATTCCGTATGATATCTAAGCTCAAGCAAATGGGTATGAGATAATCGCTCAATGATTTGCCTTGTATCGTCAGACGACCCTTCATCGAATATCGTTGCTGTAACTTCGTAGCCTTTTAATCCAGAGAAGAAAAAAAGTGAGCGAATATACCATTCGATTTGATTTTGGTTATTTTTGGTGACAAGCAGAAATTTAGCCGGCTTCTTATTTCTACCCTTACGAGCACCGAACCATAGGTGAAGCACAGCGATACTAATCCCGTAGCAACCCAAGATCCAAAGCAATCCAATCCACATAGCGGATCCCTCCCTTATTTGCAGTGTATGCCGCAAAAAGTAGAGGGGTTCCAACAAAGGGAGTCCTACAGGGTTACCCAACCATTCTTAATCGCAATAATAACCGCTTGTGTGCGGTCATCCACTTCCATTTTCTGGAGAATGGAGCTAACATGGTTTTTCACCGTTTTTTCACTAATGTAGAGGAACTCTCCAATTAGCTTATTGCTTTTCCCTTCTGCCATGAGACGCAGAACCTCAGCTTCCCGTTTGGTGAGAGGACTATTGGTATTATGTATGTACTTAATCGCAGATTCCTTAGCGCCTTGGCCTGAACCGACCACTCCGACATCATCTAAATATGTCATGCGTCTAAGCTGATTGATTAGCTTGCCTGTAACTTTCGGATGAATATATGCATGACCGGCAACAACGGAGCGGATTGCATTAATGAGCGACTCTGCTTCCATATCCTTGAGCAAGTAACCCGAGGCTCCTTTGCGGAGGGTCTCGAACACATAGCTCTCATCATCATGGAGTGAAAGAATGATAACTTTAATATCAGGAAAAATAAGCTTTAAGCGCTCTGTCGCAACAACGCCATTCTCAAGCGGCATGTTAATGTCCATGAGAACAATATCCGGCGTAATTTGATTGCAAAGCTCAATCACCTGGATTCCGTCACCACACTCACCGATGACTTCCATATCATCTTCCATATTGATAATCCGTTTAACACCTTCGCGAAACAGCTGATGATCGTCCGCAATAACAATTCGTACATTGCGCTTATGACTCGCCGTGTTGTCCATTTTGATTTTCCTCCTTGTTCTCTGCACCGCCGCCGATAGGGATTAGCATTTTAATTTTGGTTCCGGAATCTTTCGCGGAATCAATCATCATTGTGCCTTCCAGCAACTCGACACGCTCACGCATACCCAGCAGCCCGAAATTATTCCCTTTAGCTATTTTCTGCTCTGTTTGCGGCACATCGAAGCCGACCCCATTATCTACAACGTAGATTTGTACTTGATCAGGTTCCAGTGTTAGCTCAACAGATAAGAAAGTTGCTTTCGCATGTTTTATTACATTAGATAGAGCTTCTTGCACCAGTCGGAAAATCGCAATTTCAAGCCCTGAGGGAATGCGAGTCTGCCTGCCTACGAGATTGAATTGCGTACGAATTCGATACTTCTCTTCAAAATCTTGAACATACTTGCGCAGTGTTGGTACGATGCCTAGGTCATCAAGCGCCATTGGGCGGAGATTGAAGATGATCTTCCGAACTTCTTCAAGCCCCCCTCTGACTTGTCCCTTTAAATCAACTAGTTCTTCCTTTACTGCGGGGATGTCCTCTTTTATAAGCATGCGCTGCGCAATTTCTGTGCGAACCACGACGTTCGCCAAGGTCTGAGCCATGCCATCGTGAATTTCACGCGCTATACGCTTTCGCTCTTCCTCTTGTGCCAAAATAATTTTCAAACCAAGCAATTGCCTGTTTTTAGCCGATTCTAATATGCGAGTGACCTGATTGAGATCTCCGGATAAGTATTCTAGCACTACATTCATCTGAGAAACGATCGTTTCAGCCCGCTCTACCTGCTTGTCTACATTCTTAGTTCGCACTTGCAGGTCATTGCGTCTGGTCTTCAGATTATTTTCTTTTTCCCTGGCAATAGTAAGCTGTAATTGAAAGGCAATAGCCGCTTCATAAGCAACCTTGATATCTTCCTCACGGTATTTATTAAAGTCACGGCTGACTTCCGTGAGTCGAATGCGGGAGCGCTTGTAATCCTTCTCCAACTTGTCGACCAACTCAATCGTGATACTCGTTTCATACTTTATTTCCTCAAGTTCACGAGTAAGCGATTCTTTCTCTAAGCGGGAAGCTTCAGCGATCTCAAACATCTGATACTTGCTGCTCTCCATGACGTTAATTGCGTTTTTTATGACACGATCTATAGCGTCTGGTTGCAAATGAAACATGCTCCTTTTTGGTGAACAATATTAGAAATTAGTCTACCCCATATTGTACCATAGTTCTTTCAATTTGAATTGAACTTCTAGCACTATTTATTCGATAGTAATTCCATAATTCTTGGGATCCCAGCCTACTTTAAACCCTAATTTCTCAGAAATTATACGCAGTGGCACCATGGTCACATTGTTCATAATTTTTGGCGCTACTTCCGCCGTGACACGGTCCCCATTAGCCAGTAAATCCGCATTATCAATCCAGAGATCAATTAACTTATCCCCTCGAATAACGGTTACCTTCCGTTCGGCATCATCCCACTTCACATTACCGCCAAGAGCTTCCGTTACAAAACGAATCGGAATAAGCGTATTATCATTCACAATCGTCGGAGCTTGCTCTAACGTCATGGCTTTATCGTTTACGGTTACTTGTTTCTTATTTACCGTGAGCTTCACTGAACTTTTTGGCAGAGCTGCCAATTGTCCTTTATAAATGAAAGAGATATCGTCGATATTAATTTTCCCTTTCGAGGCTCTTTCATCCTGTCCGTTCGCGGGATTAGCTACGTATACACTCTTGAGCTTAATCGGGAATTTCAGATCGGACACATCAGCCGTTAATTTACGCCAGCCCGTCCAGTTCATGTTCTCCGTAAAGCTTACATAGTTCAACTTGCCGTTGGCATCAACAATCTCGGCACGCACCCAGTTGAAGCTTCCATCCCCAAACACCCTAGCCGTTATAAACTCAGGTTCGCCTGCAATCTGAACACCGTTTGTGCCATCAAACCGGGCATACGCGGCTTTCGTGCCTGTACCTTTTGTAAAATCATACGCAATCGCCAAATTTTTATTTCCGTTTTCTTGCTCAATATTCACAGCTGAAACAACTTCTGCCGGATATTTATCACCTGTTGTCATGACGGCAGACTTGTCCAAATCATACCATACCTTCTCTTGCCCTACTGGAAGAGTAACCATTGTGCTGAAGCCATCATATCTCGCGATAACCTGAGCAGCTTGAGAACCTGAAGCACTATCTACATGAAGAACGCCGTCTTTCAAGGTTCCTTTCACACCGCTAAGTTCCCATGTTGCTGAAGCCGCTGGCAGTTCTCTTGTTGCACCGCTTTTCGTGGTTACTGTAATTGGCAGCCTGAAATCCCCACCTTCTGTCAATGAAAAAGAGCCCGAATTAAATTTCATCGAATTAATTTGATTTCTGCCGATAACCTCTACATCCATTGATGCAGAACCTTTGCCTGACTTCGCAATAATTTGCGTTTTACCAGGCGTTGCAGGTGTGTACACATTATCTTTGAATCCGCCATTTGCCGTAGAACTACTCCATTGTGGAACGATACCGTCCACAGAAATCGGATTATAATAATCATCGTATGCTTTAAATTGATAAGTGCTTGACTCATTCATGAATAAAATATTTTGACCCTTTAAAATAAGACCTTTTAACTCACCTTTTGGCGCGGTAGAATATACGCCTACACCATTTACTACAGAACGCTGATTGCCATTTTCCGTCTTATTGACCAGCTTCGGATCAAAGTCACCTAGTGGCCTGGACACCATCTGTGTGGAGCCTCCGCCATCGAGAACCATTCCCCGCCAAACACCGGCACTGATCATAAACTGTTGAAGCTCTGGAAGCGTCATCCCTGCGCTGCCTGCGCTGCGGTCAGAGGTAATAATGTATGCCGTCTTCAAATCTTTTGAATAGCCTATAGCTGTTCGCGAACGCGGGCTGTAACCGCTGAAATCATTGATATTTCGGGTAAAATAACTCGGCTTCGCCTCATCTACCAGCAGTGTGCTGCCACCGATAAGCATTTTGAAGTTTTTCCAATCATACGTTTTGGAAGCATCGTGTGGAACCATATCATATTTGGTGGTGATTTTATCTCCGACTTTGAGGTGATTTACGATAAACTCGCGCGCCAGACCAGAGCCTCTGAGAATATAGCCGTCCGCTGGAGCAACCATTTTTATATTCGTATCTACGGCAATTTCCTTCACGATATCATTTTGGATAAGCGCCTCCGTCGGAACGTGCGTTCCGTCAACCGCTCTTTGTGTCATTGCCCAAGCACTCGTATATAGGAAAAGTCCGTCCGCAATCATCGCAACATCGTTATCGTCCCAATAATACGTTTTATTCACACCGCCAAGCTCAAAAGATGTCCCATCCTTCGCCGTAACCTTCCCCTGGAAGTCAAAAATATCAATGATCGGCTGATTATTCTTCGTTATAGCAAAAGAGTACAGCCCCGATATTTTGGCAGGAGTCGCCATAACCTTTCCATTCGTAATTTGGGCCCCCTCCGGAACTCCCTCGGCTTGTGTATTGAAGAAATCCCCGTTTACACCTGCCACTGCGCCGCTATCCTTGACCATGCCTAAAACACTCTGATTTTTTGTAAACTGCGTGTTCGTCCCAGCCATTGCGTCTATTTTCACGTTCGGATTCGTCAAATCGACCTCGATCACATTTGCGTTCACCGAAACATCCTTATTGCTTCTACTTGTCGTCCACACATAATTCTTCATGACTGCGCCTGATGTGATCGTCTCCTGCGAACTTAGTGTCAACGTTGATCCCGCCGCATTTACCGTAGTTCCAGCTACCAATTGCCACACCAATGCGCAAGCCAGCGCACCAATCCCTACTTGCTTCTGTACCGTCATGTTGCTTTTCCACGCTCCTCTTTCAGTCTAATTCTATTATCTATCATTTTCACGATACTTATATAGACTCTTAAACTATGGAAAAAGTTACGATAGGATCACAGTTGTATTTATACTCCAAAAGCGAACAAAAAAAGAGAGCAAAACCCTAGCTGGGCCTGCTCTCTGCCTGAGATGCAAAACCTGTAAAATTACAGGATACGTTTTAATTTAGCTTCATGTTCGATAGACCGTGCTGATAAAAGTTCAATAATGACGTGTTGTTGCTCTTGGACCAGCTCGATTCGTTTTACCGTTTCATTAGTTTCCAAAACAGCCTGTTTAATTTGAGTTTGTTCTAGTTCTAGTCGGTCTAGGCGTTGGTCCATAACTTCTAAACGTTGGTCCATACCGTCCAGGCGTTGATCCATGCGGTCTAAGCGTTGATTCATACCGTCAAAGCGTTGATCCATACCATCGAGTCGGGTATTGATTCCATCTAGTTCCTTGAACACTGGTACAAACTCTGCTTTCAGCAAGGCTGATAGCGCTTCTTTCAATTCATTGTCCATTTCCGTCACTCCCCGATCCATCTACTTGTAATAGATGCATGTAATCGTAAATCCAGTATACCATAGGAACTGCTCTGGATGAAAAGTTATTGGAAGGTATGAATATATTACCATTTTTTATAGTTAAATCCAAACGTATGTTCTTGTTTCCTCAAAAGTAAAAGCCGCCCAAAAGAGGACGGCTTTTCTATCTATTCTAAAGCTTGAGCCTTCAAAATCTCAGCTTTATCTGTGCGCTCCCAAGGAACATCCAGATCGTTACGGCCAAAGTGACCGTATGCAGCTGTTTGACGGTAGATCGGACGACGCAGGTCAAGTTCTTTAATGATGCCAGCAGGGCGAAGGTCAAAGTTATTGTGGATCAGCTCAACAAGCTTCTCTTCACTCACTTTAGCCGTACCAAATGTATCCACAGCAATGGATACCGGGCGAGCAACACCGATTGCATAAGCTAATTGAACTTCGCATTTTTCAGCAAGTCCAGCTGCTACGATGTTTTTCGCGACATAACGTGCTGCGTATGCACCGGAACGGTCAACTTTTGTTGGATCCTTACCGGAGAAAGCACCGCCGCCGTGACGAGCATATCCGCCATACGTATCAACGATGATTTTACGGCCAGTCAAACCAGCATCCCCTTGAGGTCCGCCGATTACGAAACGGCCAGTTGGGTTGATGAAATAGTTTGTATTCTCATCCAATAAGTGCGCTGGAACGATTGGAGCAATAACATGCTCTTTAATGTCCTTTTGGATTTGCTCCAAAGTAACTTCTTCGCCATGCTGTGTAGATACAACGATTGCATCAACACGAACCGGTTTATCATCGATGTACTCGACAGTAACTTGTGTTTTACCATCAGGGCGCAAGTATGGAAGAGTTCCATTTTTGCGAACTTCTGTCAAACGGCGAGCAAGTTGGTGAGAAATCGAAATTGGAAGCGGCATAAGCTCAGGCGTTTCGTTAACCGCGAATCCGAACATCAGACCTTGGTCGCCCGCGCCAATTGCTTCAATTTCCTCATCGGACATTGAGCCTTCTCTTGCTTCAAGAGCTCTGTCTACACCTTGAGCAATGTCAGGGGATTGTTCATTCAAAGAAACGAGAACCGCACAAGTTTGGGAATCGAATCCGTATTTTGCACGCGTATAACCGATTTCCTTGATTGTTTGTCTTGCGATTGCTTGAATATCCACATACTCAGAGCTTGAAGTAATCTCACCGATTACCAAAACCAAACCAGTTGCTACAGATACCTCACATGCTACACGAGCATTCGGATCATTGGCAAGAAATGCATCCAATACCGAGTCAGAAATTTGGTCACAAATTTTATCCGGATGACCTTCTGTTACGGATTCGGATGTAAATAAACGACGTCCACGTACTTGCGTCATATCATTCATCCTCCTAATTTCATTTAGTATGTTTGAAAAGCTTCTACTCGATGCCTCTATATGAAAAAAAGTGGGCCCGGCTTTAGCGGCAGCTTTTCACGCCAAACGGAATCCCTCTTTTGCGCTCAAGCGCTGACAAGATCTTTGAATTCCGCAATGGTAAAAATAACAGATCAAGCAAGTCAATCAATGAATAAAGACAACAAAAAAATGAACCTTTCCCGATAGGAAAAGGTTAAATTAAATATTGACCTTCAATAATTTATCTTACTTTATTTGTCGTCTAGTGTCAATGAATGTAACCATGAAGAAATTATGAATTATTCCAAAATGGATTTAGAGAGAGAACAATGCCTCTTCTGCACGTTGAATTAACCTTTTAGTTATTGTTCCTCCTACCGCCCCTGCATCTCTTGAAGAAATGTGGCCCCAGTAGTCTTCTTTCATTGAGGATGAGGGAATAGATCCCAGCTCTGTTGCAAATTCCGTATCCCCATTAAACGACATATGCTTACCCACTGGCAATCCTAATTCAGCAGCAATTTCATACTTAAGTACATCAAGTGCCTTTTTTGATTGAGGAACCACCTTGTTGTTGTTTCTTGCCATAATAAACGCCTCCTTAGAGTTTTTATTATTTAAAACAATACTCCGCAGTCGACCTTTGTGGGTACACCTTTATTATGGCTGGATTCCTAAACTAGAACCGCATAAGAAGTTGTCATAATGGGTAAAATTATGGAGAAGGCTTATTTAGCAGCCGCACTTCCGTCTGCATTAAGCAGTAAATAACTGCCGCGTACCATCACAAAAGTGTCCGCGGTATTTTTCGGTGAAGGCTTAATTCCCCGTCCCTCAGTCGGGAAAATCAAAAGATGATTCAGCGCGACCTCAGTCCCCGCTGGCAGATCCTTGCCTCCCGTTACATCCGGGATGCCGTTATCATCGTTGCTCATGGCTAGAACCCGGCCGGAGCGAACGATAAACTCAGTGCCAGCACCGGCATAGAGGGTTTGTCCATTTTCCAATTGGACAACCTTCATTGTCGCTGGCGTTGGGGTAATACTGCCACCTCCGTTGCTCCCACTGCCAGGCTGGCTTCCGCCAGCACTAGCAGCGATCGCGGAGGCGATCAGATCCTTCACCTTGGCTTCGCTTAAGGTGTTCTGATCGAAGTAGCTCTTCGTGATCACCGGGTCGGTGGACGAGCCTGGGGTCGGGGCTTCGGCTTGTGATGTACTTAACGGAGCAAGGGCTAGCATGCATGCTAACGCTGCAATTTTTACAGATAACTTCATTAGTTTTGTCACCTCTGCTATGAATTTCTTGTATAAAAGAAAAAGACCCCGAAGGGTCTCTTTCTCTGAATTAAAATTAATAAGAGTTATTAGGGTTATTAGTTACAACAACTTGAACGGATTTACCGTTTGGTGCTGTAGCAGTAACAACGAACTCAGTAACACCAAGAGGAATACTCACTACTCCCGTAGAAGCATTAATTGAAACAGCTGCACCTGATTTAACAGTTGTGTTAACTGTGTAGTTAACGCCTAATACGGATTTGTATGCAAGAATTTGTTCGTTAGTATACTCAATACCGTAGTTGTCAACAACTTTAAGCTTGTTGTCATCATCTTTGTGGAAGAACTGCCATACATTTAGACCACCAGTAGCAGCCGTAATGTCAGAAACATTGATACTTGTTTTACCTGCAGTAATAGTATCAACTGCAATAGCATCGGCTTTAACTGTAACTTCTTGGGACAAGTTGATAGTTTCACCTGTGTTAGTGTAAACAACTGCTGATACTGTAGCAGTACCTGCTTTGTTACCCAATACATAACCTTTCTCTGTATTGTTTAATACAAAGTCTGGTGCGCCACCTTGACCAGGTGCAGTAGGTGCTCCCGAAGCAGTTAAGATTACGTTAGGATCAGAGCTTGAAAGGCTGCGGATGAAGTTTGTAGGCAATTTAACTTTGTTGCCAGCTTCATCTTTTGCAGTTACGCCAACACTCTTATCGAATTGACTGTAGCCTGCATATAGATCATTAGCATCAAGACCAGCAGTTGAACCCAATTTGTCTTTTGCTGCGAACAGAGTTCCAATTGAATTCAAGGAGTAAGTCAACTTAGTATTAGCTTTAACTGCTTGGATAGAACGGCTAACAGTGCCGGATACTTCACCCCAAGTAGTTCCACCAGCAATTCTCTTTTCAACTACTACTTTAACAGTGGCTTTACCTTCATAACCGCTAGTAGTTAGAGTGTTGAAGCCTTTGTTAAATTGGTCAATTTTCGTGTTATCAAAGATGTAGGTCGTAACATTACCAGCAACAACAGTTGATGAAGGTGTTCCTTTAGGTGTAATGTCAGTTTTATTTTCAGCTTGATCTCTTGTAACCTCAGCTTTGATTTGGTACTCAGCAGTACGTCCGTTTTGACCTGGGATGGATGCAGCAATATTATCGTTAAGGTTTTTACCGAATTGGTCAACCAATTGGAAAATAACTTTATCTGTTGCACCCAAAATTGCTTTTGCAGCAGATTCAGTTTTAACAACGATAGAATCTGGGTAACGACCTTCACCAACGTTTACACTTGTTTGAACAAATGTATTGGTTTGTGATTGGTTGATTGAACCAGAAATAAAGATTTTATTTCCTACGTTGTTATCTGCAGTGAAGAGCAGACGAAGCTTTCCTTTGTCACTGCCTGTTTCCTGAACATTTGCTGTACCATTGGATACAGAGAAATTGAAACGCGCTTTGTTATCAACGATATCTTGAGCGCTCAATTTATTTCCGTTAGCGTCACTTACAACTAGCGGAATAAATACTTCTCTATCTGTAGCACTAATGGAAACAGCGGATGTATCAAACTCAACTTTAGTAGCCAAGTTGCCTGCGCCTACGTTAACTGTTGCAGTAGCGGAAGAAGATCCACCATAAATGTTAACTGTGTACTCAGCAGTTTTGTCTACTTTGGAAGTCAATTTAACTTTAACACGCGCGTTACCATTGTCGTCGAACAAATCATTAACTGCCAGAGTGGAAGCGGCTTTATCAACTGTCAAATATTGCTCGTAAGGTGTGATAACTGGGTTAATGTTGGTCGGATTAACTTCTGGATTAGCTCCAGTGAATTGAGCTCTTACGATAGCATTTCCGTATTGGTCAAGGAACGTCAACGGAATCGAAGCACTATCATCAGCAGAAGTCAATTTGTTTGTAGTAGTATTGGAATATGTTACTTTACCAGCTTCAATTTTGCTTAAAAGCGGCACTGTTCCCACTTTGAAGTTTTTGGAAACTGTAACGTTACTGCTGTTGTAATAAACAGTAATTGGGATAACTCCGTTACCTTGTGTAATACCGTTATTATCTGCTTTAGTTGCGAACGTAACCACGAAATTTCCATCATCGTCCTTCTTGAATGAAGAAGGTGCTTGCCCGCTCACAAGTGCTGTAAAGCTAGCAGTGGAGATAGATACTGCTTCACCATATTGGTTAGCAGCTTTCACTTTAACAGATGCATTTGTACTGTAAGCAACTGTGTCGCTTGCATTTACAAAGTCAATTTTGGAAACTTGCTCGTCAGTAGCTTTGAAAGTTGCAGTTGTTTTTTCAACAGCAGAAGCATCAAGGCCAGACAATGTTACTGTGTAATCACCTTCAGAGATACGAGTATCAGTTGTAAGTGTTACGGATTTTTTGTCATCAGACCATTTCGGAGCAGTTGTGGATGTACCCACAGCCAATGTACCTTTAGTCAAAGCCAATTTAGCTTTATCAGTGTCAACCGCTTTGCTGAATGTAACTTCAACTTTGTATACGCCAGCAGCTTTAGCTTCAGTTACGGATACTTTACCAACGTTTGCGATAGCCGCATCAGCTTGGAATGCACCAACAACTAGGTCAGCACGAGTAGCCAATTTGGAACCGTCAGTACCTTCTGGAAGGATTTTGTTGCTGATTGCTTGTTTAACAGCGTCAGCGTACCAAGGAGTACCTGAAGTGTCTGGTTTGATTCCAAGACCTTTAACAAGTGCAGTAGCGAACTCACCAAGAGTTACGTTAGCGCCCGGGTCAAAAGTTTTGTCTGTTTTACCATCTACAAGACCTGCTTTTTTAGCAGCTTCGATGAAAGGAATTGCCCAGCCGTTAGCTGAATCGTCCGCTTTTACATCTTCAAAGCTGGAAACTTTAACGCTATCGTCAACTTTGACGCCAGCAACCAAAGCAAGAACTTTCGCGAATTGTGCGCGAGTCATGTTTTCTTTGATACCAAAAGAATCAGCAGCTGTACCTTCGAAATATTTTTTCGCAAGCATAGCGTCGATTTTAGCAAGTACAGTTGCGTCTAGACCATCAAGATCTTTGAAATCCTTGGAAGTCTTAACTGCAGCTGGAGCAGTTGTAGTAGTTGTAGTATCAGTGCTTGGTGTAGTTGTTTCAGCAGCCATTGCTACGGATGCAAACAAAGAGAAAGCTAGTGTTGCAGAAGCGATTACTTTTAAACTTTTTTTCATAACCTTTTTTTCTCCTCCTTGAATATCTTGGGTTTTATTTTTTAGTTTGGATCTTACAATATTCGAGCTCGATTCACTCATTGTATGGTTCACCCCCTTCCTAGAGTTAGAGCATTATATAACTAAGTTCGCGTGCAGCTCTATTGGCCACATTGGAAACTAGTAAACTTTAGTAGGAAAATAGACACCCACACCAATTTACATTATACATTGGTCGAATAGCGTCGTAAAGAATTATTTTAACAACTTTAGCTATTGCTTACTGCTAAAGAAATAACTTCTTATTATGAACTTGTTTTCAAAGTATTAAACGCACAGTTTTAGAAAAAGTTGCGTTTCTAAAAAAAATATTTTAAATATTTATTCGTGCAATAAAAAAAAGACCCCGAAGGGTCTTTTTTACTTAGTCTTAGTTTTGTGGCATTGCAACTGCAACTTGAACGGATTTGCCATTCGGTGCAATCGCTGTGATCAAGAACTCATGCACAGTACCGTTGATTTGTGTAATCGCGCCTGTTTGTGCATTCATTTCTACATTACCACTGCCGCTTACAACGGATACGGTGTAACGAAGTCCTAGTACGGCATCATATTGGTTGATGGCTGCGTTTTCGTACTCAATACCGTATTGGTCTGTTACCATCAGCGTGTCATCGCCATCAGTGAAGTACTGGTAGGCCATGTTGCCTTCTTGATACGTGGCAGTCGTTGCTCCTGCTTCAAGTTTGTCTACCGTGATCGCGTCTGCTTTCACAGTTACCGCTTGAGTCAAGTTAATAGTCTCGCCTTTGTTTGTCAGAACGACAGCAGATACAGTAGCTGTTCCTGCTTTGTTACCGATGACATAGCCGTCTGTACCATTAACAGCAACCGTTGCTATGGATGGATCCGAGCTTGAAATACCTTGTATAGCGTTGGAAGGAAGAACGACTTTGTTTCCTGCTGAATCCTTCGCAATGACAGATAGTTTTTTGTCAAATTGACTTGCTCCGGCTGTTACTTTCTCACCAGTTGTAAAGTCTGCTTTCAAGTTGTCTTGCGCTGCGTACAACGTGCCAAGTGTATTGATGGAGTACGTCAAAGCTGTATCAGACTTCACTGCTTCGAAAGTACGAGTTACCGCAGATGAGTAATCCGAGTAAGCTCCGCCATTTGTCGCTTTCTCTACAACAGCTTTGACCGTAACTTTTCCTACTTTACCTGTCGTTGAAGTCAGGTCAAAACCTTTGTTGAAGTCAGCCAATTGGTCATTGTTATAGTAGTACGTTGTTACATTTGCTGGCGCTCCAGCAACCGGTGTTGCTGCATGCTCAACTTTAGGTGCTGCGTTTGTACCTTCACCGTCTGTTGTCACTTCAACTTTGACGCGGTAGTTGGATTTTTGGCCATTTGCACTTGCGATATCGGAAGCGATTTTTGAAACATCTTTACCATACTGATCTTTCAATTGGAATTCGATATCGTCGCTTGCGCCTAGAATTGCTTTGGCAGCCGGCTCGCTTGTTACGGTAATGCGGTCAGCCACACGTGCATCTTGTACTGGAAGGCTTGTTTGTACAAATGTGTTGGACTGCGATTGATTGATTTGGCCCGTTACATATACTTTTGATCCTACCGTGTTAACAGAATCGAAGACCAATTTCAATTTCCCTTTGTCAGCGCCTGTCTCTTGGATCGAACCTTTACCGTTCGTTACGCTGAAAGTAAAGCGGTCTGCGTTATCCACGATGTCTTGTGCGCTTAATTTATTGCCGTTAGCGTCTGTTACGATCAATGGTACATAGACATCCGGATCATTCGCTGCAAGCGTTACGGAAGACGTATCGAACTCTACTTTCGTAGCCAAGTTCGCCGCGCCTACGCTCACTGTTGCTGTTGCGGAAGAAGAACCGCCGTAGATGTTAATCGTGTAATCCGCTGTTTTATCTAATTTTGCTTTCAATTTCACTTGGATACGTGCATTGTCATTCTCGTCAAACAGGTCGCCTGTCGCAAGCGTAGAGCCCGCTTTTACGATTTCAAGGTTTTGCTCATATGGTGTGATAACCGGGTTGATGTTGCTTGCATTGATTTCGTTATTCGTGAATTGACCTTCAACGATTGGGTTACCATATTGGTCAAACATGTTCAGTGCGATGGAAGCCGTTTCGTCAGCGGCAGTTAATTTTGTACCGCCATTGGAGTACGTTACATTTCCAGTCTCAATTTTGCTCAAGATCGGCACTGTACCGACTTTGAAGTTTTTGGATACCGTTACGTCACTGTTGTTGAAGTAAACTGTTACCGGAACGATACCATTGCCTTGGGAAATACCGGAGCCTGTTACGTCAGCTGTGATAACCAGGTTGCCATCTGCATCTTTCTTGAAGCTTGCTGGCGCTTGGCCGGATACGAGTGCTGTGAAGCTGGATGTGCCCATCGATACGGCTTCTCCGTATTGGTTGACAGCTTTCAGCTTGATCACGGCATTTTTGCTGTACGCCACAGTGTCGCCAGCGTTTACGAAGTCAATTTTCGTCACTTGCTCATCTTGCGCCTTGAATGTTGCTGTTGTTTTATCTACCGTTGCTGCATCAAGACCGGATACAGTCGCTGTATACTCGCCTTCACCAATTCTTGTGTCTGTTGTCAGTGTTGCTACTTTTTTATCTTCAGACCAAGTTGTTGTTGCGGAAATAGCTTGTGTTCCTTTTGTCAAAGCCACGGTTGCTTTAGTTGTGTCTACCGGTTTGTTGAAGGTAACGGTTGCTTTGTATACGCCCGTTGCTTTCGCTTCGGTTACAGAAACTTTACCAGCCGGTACGTATTGTTGTTTCGCTTCGTATGCGCCGCTCACTAACAAATCGCGAGTTGCGTTGCTCATACCGCCAAATGTGCCATCTTCGTTGTTAGAAAGAAGTTTCAATTCAAGCGCAAGAGCCACATAGCCTTGTGCCCAACCGGATACTGTTGCATCTGTGCCGGTTTTGCCTTTCGCTGCCGCATCTTGTCCAAGAACACGAACCAAGAAAGTAGCCAATTGTTCTTTTGTTACTTTACCAGCCGGGTTGTATTGACCTTCTGCATAACCGTCTGTTACGCCAGCTGTTTTCAAAGCTTCGATGTAAGGAAGTGCATAACCGTTGGCTGGATCGTCAATACTAACGTCAGTGAAGCTGGAAGTTTGCAAGTCTTTGTTGATGTCAAGACCCATGATCAGCGCTGCAACTTTTGCGAATTGCGCACGGTTCATTTCGTCTTTCAGACCGAATGTTGTATCGGATACGCCATCAAAGATACCAGCAGAGATCATCGCATCAAATTTGGCTTTTGTCGCAGCATCCAGGTCTTTCAAGTCTGTAAAGTCAGCAGACGACTTCGCGAATGCCAGGGACGAGAACATGGAGAAAGCCATAGCGGATGTAAGGACTACGGAAAGAGTTTTCTTCATAAGGGTTTGTTTCCTCCTAATATTTTAAAGTTTTTTGTTATAAAAACTTATAACCAACGGGACGACTGTTGAATCTTCTTCGCCAACTTCGTGTAGCTTATCTTCTATCACCTCGGCTACATGACTTAGTATACTTGAGTATATACACAATTTCATTGATAAGTATTTTCCAGCAATCCAGGTTGTGAAAAATAGAAAATATATAGAAATAAAAAAGACCCCGAAGGGTCTCTTTTATTTGGTCTTAGTTTTGTGGCATTGCAACTGCGACTTGAACGGATTTGCCATTCGGTGCAATCGCTGTGATCAAGAACTCATGCACATCACCGTTGATTTGCGTAATCGCGCCTGTTTGTGCATTCATTTCTACATTACCACTTCCGCTTACAACGGATACGGTGTAACGAAGTCCTAGTACGGCATCATATTGGTTGATGGCTGCATTTTCGTACTCGATACCGTATTGGTCTGTTACCATCAGCGTGTCATCGCCATCAGTGAAGTACTGGTAGGCCATGTTGCCTTCTTGATACGTGGCAGTCGTTGCTCCTGCTTCAAGTTTGTCTACCGTGATCGCGTCTGCTTTCACAGTTACCGCTTGAGTCAAGTTAATAGTCTCGCCTTTGTTTGTCAGAACGACAGCAGATACAGTAGCTGTTCCTGCTTTGTTACCGATGACATAGCCGTCTGTACCATTAACAGCAACCGTTGCTATGGATGGATCCGAGCTTGAAATACCTTGTATAGCGTTGGAAGGAAGAACGACTTTGTTTCCTGCTGAATCCTTCGCAATGACAGATAGTTTTTTGTCAAATTGACTTGCTCCGGCTGTTACTTTCTCACCAGTTGTAAAGTCTGCTTTCAAGTTGTCTTGCGCTGCGTACAACGTGCCAAGTGTATTGATGGAGTACGTCAAAGCTGTATCAGACTTCACTGCTTCGAAAGTACGAGTTACCGCAGATGAGTAATCCGAGTAAGCTCCGCCATTTGTCGCTTTCTCTACAACAGCTTTGACCGTAACTTTTCCTACTTTACCTGTCGTTGAAGTCAGGTCAAAACCTTTGTTGAAGTCAGCCAATTGGTCATTGTTATAGTAGTACGTTGTTACATTTGCTGGCGCTCCAGCAACCGGTGTTGCTGCATGCTCAACTTTAGGTGCTGCGTTTGTACCTTCACCGTCTGTTGTCACTTCAACTTTGACGCGGTAGTTGGATTTTTGGCCATTTGCACTTGCGATATCGGAAGCGATTTTTGAAACATCTTTACCATACTGATCTTTCAATTGGAATTCGATATCGTCGCTTGCGCCTAGAATTGCTTTGGCAGCCGGCTCGCTTGTTACGGTAATGCGGTCAGCCACACGTGCATCTTGTACTGGAAGGCTTGTTTGTACAAATGTGTTGGACTGCGATTGATTGATTTGGCCCGTTACATATACTTTTGATCCTACCGTGTTAACAGAATCGAAGACCAATTTCAATTTCCCTTTGTCAGCGCCTGTCTCTTGGATCGAACCTTTACCGTTCGTTACGCTGAAAGTAAAGCGGTCTGCGTTATCCACGATGTCTTGTGCGCTTAATTTATTGCCGTTAGCGTCTGTTACGATCAATGGTACATAGACATCCGGATCATTCGCTGCAAGCGTTACGGAAGACGTATCGAACTCTACTTTCGTAGCCAAGTTCGCCGCGCCTACGCTCACTGTTGCTGTTGCGGAAGAAGAACCGCCGTAGATGTTAATCGTGTAATCCGCTGTTTTATCTAATTTTGCTTTCAATTTCACTTGGATACGTGCATTGTCATTCTCGTCAAACAGGTCGCCTGTCGCAAGCGTAGAGCCCGCTTTTACGATTTCAAGGTTTTGCTCATATGGTGTGATAACCGGGTTGATGTTGCTTGCATTGATTTCGTTATTCGTGAATTGACCTTCAACGATTGGGTTACCATATTGGTCAAACATGTTCAGTGCGATGGAAGCCGTTTCGTCAGCGGCAGTTAATTTTGTACCGCCATTGGAGTACGTTACATTTCCAGTCTCAATTTTGCTCAAGATCGGCACTGTACCGACTTTGAAGTTTTTGGATACCGTTACGTCACTGTTGTTGAAGTAAACTGTTACCGGAACGATACCATTGCCTTGGGAAATACCGGAGCCTGTTACGTCAGCTGTGATAACCAGGTTGCCATCTGCATCTTTCTTGAAGCTTGCTGGCGCTTGGCCGGATACGAGTGCTGTGAAGCTGGATGTGCCCATCGATACGGCTTCTCCGTATTGGTTGACAGCTTTCAGCTTGATCACGGCATTTTTGCTGTACGCCACAGTGTCGCCAGCGTTTACGAAGTCAATTTTCGTCACTTGCTCATCTTGCGCCTTGAATGTTGCTGTTGTTTTATCTACCGTTGCTGCATCAAGACCGGATACAGTCGCTGTATACTCGCCTTCACCAATTCTTGTGTCTGTTGTCAGTGTTGCTACTTTTTTATCTTCAGACCAAGTTGTTGTTGCGGAAATAGCTTGTGTTCCTTTTGTCAAAGCCACGGTTGCTTTAGTTGTGTCTACCGGTTTGTTGAAGGTAACGGTTGCTTTGTATACGCCCGTTGCTTTCGCTTCGGTTACAGAAACTTTACCAGCCGGTACGTATTGTTGTTTCGCTTCGTATGCGCCGCTCACTAACAAATCGCGAGTTGCGTTGCTCATACCGCCAAATGTGCCATCTTCGTTGTTAGAAAGAAGTTTCAATTCAAGCGCAAGAGCCACATAGCCTTGTGCCCAACCGGATACTGTTGCATCTGTGCCGGTTTTGCCTTTCGCTGCCGCATCTTGTCCAAGAACACGAACCAAGAAAGTAGCCAATTGTTCTTTTGTTACTTTACCAGCCGGGTTGTATTGACCTTCTGCATAACCGTCTGTTACGCCAGCTGTTTTCAAAGCTTCGATGTAAGGAAGTGCATAACCGTTGGCTGGATCGTCAATACTAACGTCAGTGAAGCTGGAAGTTTGCAAGTCTTTGTTGATGTCAAGACCCATGATCAGCGCTGCAACTTTTGCGAATTGCGCACGGTTCATTTCGTCTTTCAGACCGAATGTTGTATCGGATACGCCATCAAAGATACCAGCAGAGATCATCGCATCAAATTTGGCTTTTGTCGCAGCATCCAGGTCTTTCAAGTCTGTAAAGTCAGCAGACGACTTCGCGAATGCCAGGGACGAGAACATGGAGAAAGCCATAGCGGATGTAAGGACTACGGAAAGAGTTTTCTTCATAAGGGTTTGTTTCCTCCTAATATTTTAAAGTTTTTTGTTATAAAAACTTATAACCAACGGGACGACTGCATCTTGTTGTTGATTCCGTGTAGCTTATCGTCTATCACCTCGGCTACATGACTTAGTATACTTTAGTATATACGCAATTTCATTGATAAGTATTTTCCAGCAGGCAGCTGCTCTAGATACTCATCTCTTCGGGCAATTTTCGCCCACAAGTACAATTTACAATCTATTTGTGAAGCAAATGCGTAGAGAAACTGAGTGCTATCTAAAAGTTAGCTTAAGATAAGCTGAATTCTAGTTCCCTAGTTTCATATAGATAGAAAAAAGACTGCATCCTATACGTCGGACACAGTCTTCTTGTTCATTCAGGTTTTAAGGGATTTTCTTTTGCTGCTTGAGCACACGGTTAGCAATAGCCGCGGCCTGAGCTCTAGTCATATTGCCTTTAGGGTCATAGCTGTAGGTAGGCTTTTTCTGCCCTTGTACAGGTGCATTTTCGATGCCGTCCATTAATCCCGCTTTAATTACGGCTTCTACAGAGGCTAATGCATAAGTATCAATGTCGCCTGCATCTGTAAATTGCTTTTTAAGATTAGCAAGCGATTTGGCCGAATCAGTGGTGGTTTTCATGTTTGCTGCTCTTTCAATCATAACGGCTGCGTCTGCACGACTAATAGAGTTAGTAGGAAGGAACAAGCCATTGGAGTTTCCTCTTACGATTCCTGCCCGAGCTCCTGCTTCAATATGCATAAAGTCATACAAGCTGCTGCTATTCGGTAATCCGAGACCTCTGCGTACATCCGCGAAAGTACCTTGGAAGTTAGGGTTGGTCGGATCGTTGGTATGATAGGTTGTATCTTCATTAACTAATGGGATATTAAAAATGTTAACCAACATCGTTACGAACTCGCCGCGTGTAATCGCGTCATTTGGCAAGAACTGTCCCGGTGTCTTATTGTTCATGATCCCTTTGGAATAAAGAATATCCAAGTAATCACGTGCCCAATCATGATTGGTTACATCATTAAAGCTATTATTCATATACATGACTTGGAAATACCCGAAGCTCTCAACCGGCACTTTGATCGTGTGGGATTTGGGATCCACAACCCCGCCGATATTTTTCCAGCCTACATACTGATTGCCCGTACCGCTCGGATCCAGGAATGTACCGAATTGATAGACAGTAAGGTACTTCCATGAGTCATTACGAACCTCTTCGTCATATTTCAAAGTTAAGGTTCCACGTTCCGTAGGTATGACTAAGTTTTTGATATATCTAGCGTAGAATGCAGTCTCCCCAGGTCCCGGAAGCGATGGAGACGGTAAGTTGCCACTGCCTTGTAAGGCGTCTTTAAGTGTTGAAGTACTGCTTGCCGCACTAATATCAATCGCTCCGCCATCTATCCAGAACAACTTGCTGGCAGCTCTGAATCGACCCGTCGGCTCCTGAAGGAAGCGAGATCCGGCCTGTGTTTCCGAAGCCTTATCTACACGCCCGTCATCCTGATTGGCGATCCCAAAGACTAATTTACGATCGGAAGTAATAAACTGTTCCGTTTGAGTACGATCGTTTCTCATCAACTTCGTATCTTTCGGGAACGTCAATGTGAGATCCCCATCGAACAGACTCATTTTAGCTGTGAGATTAGTACGATATTGTGCACCTTCAATTGGTGTATTCAAATTATTAAGAATAAAGGAACCCTTCGATTTAGCACTTCCGCGAATAATTTCGAAGCTGATTGTATTCTTGCCCGCTTTAAGATTCGGAACATCCAAACGGAAGACTCCTGGTGCGGTAAGCTTGGCTTCTGTTTTATTGTAAATAATAGAGCTTGCTCCGTCTGCTTGAATAACTACGGTTTGGAAATTTGTATTTACGTTAGCTTGGTCAATTTTATCCGCATTTTTAACAAAATTCGTTGGTTGAAGCAGCAGATAGTCTACAGGCTGTTTAGTAATAGTAATCATCTTGCTTGTCGTACGGCCTGTTTTGTTCTTAGCCACCAGCTCTAATACATAATCTCCATACGCATCCAAATTCAAAGGCGTCGAAAGCTTGAATTTGGTCGTAATTTGATTACCGTCCAGTGGATTAGTAACTTGAGAGATTTGTGCTAATTGCGGAGTCGTACCCACAGAAAGTGTAGAACCATTAGGGACGCTTCTTACATACAAAATAGCTGTTGAAGTCGGATCTGCTGAATTTATTTTAGCGTTTAACACCGTACCCGTTAACTGAAGCTTATCCGATGTAGTCAAATATGCTCCAGGGACTGTACTAGGCGTGGATGGCGTTACTCCCGGATCAACAGTTAGCTCCTCTATTAGAGGTGCGTAATCGCTTAGAACGAAAATTTCATATATCGTTTGTGTAACAAGTACTTTTACGCCTGCAGGCCTCAAATAAAGAGAGAACTTAATTGTCTTTTTACCATCGGCGTCAAAAAGTGTATTGAATGCACTAGCAGGGATATTAAAAGTTCCATCTGTTCTATTAATTGCTGTAGCAGGTAAAGTAATGTTCGTATCATTCACAGATACTTCAACATCGTCGTAGCCTGTAGGCGGCAAATTAACAATCTTACCTGTAATACAAGGGGCAAAACCGCTCGCACAAGTAATCTGAGCCGGGTTGCTGACTACTTTCCCATTATAAAGACTATTCACAATGACATAAGGCGCACTTGAGATATTCAACTGATACGTTTTGGAACCAGCCTGATTATAACCCGTTGTGGCGTTCCAAGGAACCAACGTCAGCTTGGTAGCACCGTCCGGAATATCATGAAGATCAATCTCCGCTACGCCGGAAGAGGCATCCACTGCATTAACTGCCACGTCACCGTTGTCTGCAAAACCAGGGATTGTCACTTTCACTTTATCCGCATTTCCATTCACATGGAATTTAAGTTTGGCTGGGAATTCATTGATTTGGTTCGTGCCTTGCTCAGTAAGCTTGACTTCATAACCCGCGCCAACTGCCGGAGCGAAATATTGCGCTGTATAGCTAATGTAAGGCAAAGTTGGATTAACATAATTGAAAGTATATCTTGTTGTATATTCTCCACCAAGACTTGTAACGAATTTAACATCGATTTCTTGGGACGTAGCCGTACCGCTCAGTGGAAGGTATGCCTCAATATGATGGACATCGTAAGCAGTACCTCCCGTTACAACCGCTGGAGAAACTAAGCTTGGATCTGTTCCGCTTGCGACATTAGGGTTAACGTTCAAGTAACCGCCATTAGTGGTTGTTGCGCCTGTTGCAAATGTATATCGAAGCGTTGTCCCACTTCCGGCAACACTAATATCCGCATACAAGTAGTCAGGGCTGCCTGCTGTGATATTCCCTTTGCTGTTCTTTAAATCTGCTGTAAACACGATGTTATTATCCGTTGCGCTTTCCAAACTAGGAACGGTGACCAATGCTTGGTCTGTATTCCCTGTAGCCGTCTCTTTAAAACGAACTTTACCGTTATAAGCAAAACCGTATCCATTGTTATAAATAAAGTTTCTCGATGTCGTGTAAAAGTTCGTCGGATTCTTGGCAACGAAAGTTACCAGGTTATCCCCTGGCGTTAAAGCCAAGTCCGAGGCTCTGCCTGTGTTTGTTAAGAAGGTAAAGATACCGCCGGAAAAATTGGTTGCTTCGTAAGTAGCTCCTGCTACGGTAGCATTGACTTGATAAGCATTATTGGAATTACCCGTAATGGATAGGTTCGTGTATGGTCCGTTTACCGGATACATTCCGCCATCGGCAAAGTCAGCACCGTTAATTTTCAAATTCGTGATGTTGGACACCGGTGTAAAGTAAATCCATGCCGGCTTAGAATCAACCGTTGAAGTGCTTCCGTATTTAACAACGATTTTATTTAAACCTTCCGTTAATTGAATATTCTCAAAGGTAATTTGGTTGCTGTTGTTAGGGTTCTTGATTGCGCGATTCGTTTTGTTGGGAGTGGTTACCCCGGTATTGATATTCTTAATCTCGTAATAAATATTCGTGATTTGATCGTCAGAAATTCCCCCTATATCCACGCTGAGCGTGATTGGGTTCGATGTGATTCTAGGAACCGCGGCATCGGAGTAGGGCGGATCATCCTGTATTACCGTAGTATCATTGGGGTCCGTATGTACGTAATAATTCGTTATATTGATTACAGGCGCGGCAGAAGCCGTGAGTGGCGGAAGCAAGGTTAGCAGCATGGCAACCATGAGGCTAATGCTAATCCACTTATTTCTTTGCTTGGTCTTCAAAGCTAGTTCCTCCTTATGTCATCTAAAATATTATTCATGATCGTCATGTCATTCTTGACCAGCCTGCTTGGCCAGCCTTTCTTTCACTTTCGACAATCCCTCCCAAATTCTTCTATCATTCTACATGTTTAGACGCAGTTTACCTACCAAAAGTTCTTGTACCTTTCTTATCGGTCAAAACCTCGCAATTGTTTAGAGAAAGAGGGAAGTTCACAAAATAGAAAAAAAATCCAACCCGAAGGTTGGATTAGCGTAAAGCGATATAAGTGCTGAATTATTTGCCCATCCGGTCGCTCTGTACAGGCTTGCGGATAAGTCTTTGCAGGAAGTTCAAGACCGGCTTGCGGCTTTTGCTGATAATGCCGATCGCTTCTGCTCCAACGAGCATTACGAGGAAAAGTGCAACGATGATCATGATCAGGCCCCAAGTAGAATCCTGGGAAATGAACACCGAGCATACCACCGCGCTGCCGCCAAATACGGAAGCAATTCCGTAAATGATCAATACGCTTGTACGATGGCTGAAGCCGAGCTGCAGTAAGCAGTGGTGCAGATGGCTTTTGTCCGGCGCCGAGATCGGCAGTTTATTCACGTAGCGGCGCATAATCGCGAAGAAGGTATCGGATAATGGCACGCCTAGAATCATAATCGGAATTAAGAGCGATACAACGGCTGCTTGTTTGAAGCCGAGAATCGACAATGTCGCCAGGGCGAAGCCCAAGAACAAGGCGCCTGAATCGCCCATGAAGATTTTGGCCGGATGAAAGTTATAGAACATGAATCCTACGATGCTTCCTAGCAGGATCACGCTCAATAGAATAACGGTCACATTGCTCATCATAAGCGCTAAGATAAGAATCGTAGTGGTAGCAATACCGGATACTCCTGCTGACAGGCCGTCAAGACCGTCAATCAAGTTAATGGCATTGGATACGCCGACGATCCATAATATCGTAATCGGGATACTCAACCAGCCGATAGGCAGGTTTGTCTCTCCGAACGGAATGTTAACGAGATCGATTTTGAGGCCAAAGGAAACGACGATGCACGCGGCAATGAGCTGCCCGAGCAGCTTCCATTTGGGCGAAAGTTGAAAACGGTCATCCAGAGCCCCCGTAATGACGATAACTAAACCACCGAGCAGCAAACCAAAGGCTGCATTGGAGTTTACGGCATCAAGTGCTGGAGAGACGACGAAATACGCTCCGACAAATGCTAGGAAAATAGCTAGGCCTCCGAGACGCGGCATAATTCGGGTATGAACTTTTCGTTGGTTAGGGGCATCCACAGCTCCAACCCAGAAGGCAAATTTTTTGACCAAGGGTGTCAGCAGCACTGCAATAACGCAGGCAGCGATGAACCCAATCGCATATAATCCATACATGTCTTCTTCACAGCTCCTCTTGTCTTGGGTGGCAGGTGATCCGCCGAAGAGAATTATACTCCCATTTGTCCACAAATACTACTGCTAAATTTGTCTGAAATGACCGTTTTCAGCCAATTTTCATAAAAATTTTCATGATTTTGTGACTTTCTCTTTATCGCGCATCACTTTCATCGCGAATTTGGGGAGTAATAGCATTCTTTTGTAGCGCCACGGCTCCTGCAACAGGCGGTAGAACCATTCAAGACGTAGTTTTTGGAATATGACCGGCGCTCTTTTTAGCTTGCCCGAAAGCACATCAAAACTTCCCCCGACTCCCATCATAACCGGAACGCCGAGCTGCCCTTTGTATTTCCCGATCCAAGGCTCTTGATTCGCTGCCGCTCTCCCTACAAATAAAAGGTCCGGCTCCGCGTCCACGATGGATTGAATCACTTCGGCATCCTGCTCGTCACCAAAATAGCCGTCGCGCACGCCAACCAACTTGATTCCGGGATAGTTCGCACGAATTTTAGCAGCCGCCGCTTGGATCACGTCGCTTGAAGCTCCCAGCAGATACACTTTCCAGCCTTTCGGCTCTCCGGCTTTCATCAGCTCTTGAATCAAATCATAGCCGGGAACCCGTTCAGCTACAGGCTCTCCCACATAATTGGCCGCCCAGACGACGCCCGTTCCGTCAGGAACGATAAGCTCAGCGCGCTGCATCATGCTCATATAAGCAGGATCATCCAGCGCCGCCATGACCATAATCGGGTTAGCGGTAATGATCTGGTGAGGCTGTCTTTGTTCGATCGCCTTGGATAGATAGGCTACCGTTTGGGCCATGCTCATCTTGGAGAAAGGAACCCCGTATATGCGGACTTTGGGTACAGCTTGGGCAGAAACAACTCCAGTTGGGATCGTTGTCGATGTTGAGCTCATAGATATCTCTTCCTTTATGTGACGTTAACTTTCACGTTTTGGTTGACTTTTTCCTATTTTTTTTGCATGTAAAATGAAACGATGCGATTCGCAGGGAGCTGCGCCTGCGCCTTAAGCTCCTCAATGGCGGCGCGCTTGGACGCCGCCCAAGCGGTTGAATCCGCCAGGAGACGCTGCGCCTCCTGAGCCAAAGCGTCGGCATCGAAGCGAGCGGTCGATGCCGCGGCCTTCATGCCGAGCCTATGGAGGAACTGGTCGATCTTCGGATCGTACGAGATGCCAACCATAGGCACATACTGCGAGGCTGCATAAATCAACGAATGCAGCCTCATCCCGATCAGCAGGTGACATCCCGCGACCTGCGCGAGCATATCCTGCGGATGGACGATGCCCGGCACCATCTCCGCCCGCCCCCCGTGATCGCCCAAACGGTCGATCACGAACTGCGAAGCCACCTCGTCAGACGGGAGGTGGAAGGGCAAGAACCGCAGCCGCACGTTAGGATCGGCGGCGAGCAGCTTTACGAGGGACCGCGAGAGAGCTTCCAGCTCCGAGCGGTCCTCGTTCCAGAAGCGGACGGACACGCCGACCGTCCGCACACCCGCTACCGACCCGTTAGCACCAGCCTCGCCGCGAAGCGGCAGGCCCATGACCGGGTCGGGCACGACCGCGATGCGCTCCCGCGGGAGGCGCATCTTCTCCAGCAGCTCCGCGGATTCGATATCGCGGACGGACACATAGGCGCAGCGCTTGAATACGCTGCGGATCCAGCCGTCAAACATCCGGCGGTTCACCGGCCCGATGCCTTGCGAATAAATAAAAGTGGGCTTTCCAAGCCACTGCGCGATTTTCACTACAGCCAAGTAGTACGGAATGGTCTTCGAGCTTGTAGCATCCTGAAGCAAGCTGCCGCCGCCGCTGATCAAACCGTTCGCTTCCCGCAGCGCGCGGAGCAGCGAGCCCGGCTTCATCCGATGATACGAAGCAACGCCGTACATCGCTGACGTTTTCTCCGGATTCGCGGAAAGCACGATCGGCTCGATGCGGATGCCCTGTTCCCGGCCCTGTTCCTCCAAAGCGAACAAAATCGATTGAAGCACAGCCTCATCCCCGCTATTATCGAAGCCATAATAGCCGGATATCGCTATTTTGACAACTTTGGCACCCATCGTTTCCAACTCCTTGTGACAATTTCCCAAGCTGCGATTAGAACGAGGCCAATGATAGCGCCAAATACGATACCGTAAGTAATACGGATGAAAGAAATATGAAGCGGTGTATGCAAGTGAGCGAACGTATCAACGATGGAAAGCTGTCCGATAACCCCGATAAAAATCAGGTAAACTGCATGTCTGTAGCGGACAGACAGGTAGGCCCCAAGCAAGAATAACGGATGGGCGACCAAAAATTCTTTCGTACGCGGACGCACGCCAAGCGTGTTCTCCAGGAAAGAGCGGAACAATTTCTCCACCGTAGAAGCTTGTCCTTCGTTGCCTGTACGAGACAAATAATAATAAACAGCAGCAAGACCAACTCCGGCAATGACAATCCACAATACGCTTATATAGGAAGTGAGAATGCGGCGGATATTATTGAGTTTGTCGCTATAGGTATTGTTCTCGCTAAAGAATAACAAGTATACGCCTGCGATTGCGATAGGCAGCAAATGCAGCACGCCTACGCCGCGGAACTGCTGCAGAACGAGCATATACGTGATGTGGTTAAGAAGTGCTACTTCGTAAACGACACCTATGAGCGAAATCGCCGAGGTAATGATCAATGTCCATACGGCAAAAATAAAGCCGGATTTCCATTTGGCTGCAGCTCCTGAACGAACCGTCCGAATAGCCCGCATAATGGCGATGCTTGGCGCAGAAATAGCCGCTGCCAAGGCAAGACCCTGCGCGTATAAATTAGCTGACAGAGTGTGCAGTGCAACCAAGCCCAGCAGACCAAGCACAAAGAAAATGAGCGTTGCTTCCGGGATAAAGAATGAAATCATAAGCACGATTAGGCTCAAGCCGCCAATCAGCATAAAGACGCTGGCTGCTTTCTGCCAAACATTCGCTTCTACTTCAAAAGGCTGGGCTATGCCAAGTTTAAAGCCTTCTTTCTCAATGCGTGGAATGGCTCCGTCTTTGCCTTGCAAGATCTCAGAGTAAGCGAAGAGCGGATCTACAAGCTTACCTTTATCAAGGCTTTTTACGGGCCTCGCATTTAGGAAAACCATACGAATGTTGCGATCCTTCACTGCAAGCACGAAACGGTCCGCAACTCCTTGGATACGGTCCTCCAGCTCGGCCTTTTTCAGCGGTTCTGTCAGCTTCTCACCGTCTTTCTCCGTGAAGGAGTGCAGGCGGACGACATTATAGTTCGTTTCTTTAGCTAACGTATTAAACCCTTTTTGAGGCTCTTTCAGCATTTCGATAGCGGCCAGACCGATGCCGTTTTTGTTCAGCAGATCCGCCATTTTATTAAGGTTAAGATCTGTGTTTTCTTCCGTATAGCCCGGAACCTCATTGCCATCTACAATGATTCTTTTCACACTGTAGTCATGAAGCTGCTTCAGGAGACGATCCATCTCATTCGTGACGAAAGGCCGGCGATTCGACAGGCGCACTACGATTTGGAAGCCTTGATCCTTCAACATTTGCAAGGTGATCGGGTCAGGGTCCATTCCCTTAATCGAAGCATCGTCCATACTCATTTGAATAATGAGTCCGTTACGGTTTTTGAAGCTCCAAGGTTTGATGCCAACGCCCAGGTCGCCAAATGTTTTCTGAATTAAAGGCTCCAGCTTTTGCTGCGTCTCGCTGTCTCTAAATAACACATAAGTGAAGTTCTCATTCGGATCGCCGAACGTTTGGGTAAGCGCGGCTGCGTCCCTTGAGTTGTACATATCAATATGACGACTCTCTTTGAACTCGGACAGCGTACTCTCATATACGGCCATGGATCCGACGCCTGCGGCTTTCATATTCTTCAGCTGCTGGGCAACGAAGCTCCGTGGGTTTGTTTGCAGATCCGAAACATCCAAGATATCGCGATAGTCAAATACGAACTCGACGTTCTTCGTCGAAGTTTCGGTTTGGTGGCGCGTGTAAGCTAGCGGAAGCGAGCCTAGCATACCAATAATGACGAGCCACCATAGAACGTTTTTGAGCGGGTTATTCCAAGTTTTATACCAATTCACCAATTGTCCACTCCTTAGAGCATTTACTTTCTATTCCCATATACATTCGAAAACCTCTCCAGCTCCCAAGCCTAGGAAAATAGGCTCTATGAATGCGGATTTATTCCATCTATTCATTAGACGACCTATCCCTGACTTAGGTTCTGAAGAGGTTCAATTGATCCTATTTCATTATCCGTCTACACGGCTAAGCACATATTGAACGATGCGATCCATCTGTTCCGCGGCTTCGGTTCCTGTTGTTCCCTTGACCGCAAAATAGAACTTAATTTTCGGTTCTGTACCAGAAGGGCGCAGGCAGAACCAGGAGCCGTCCTCCAGCTTGAATTTCAGCACATTCTCGAGCGGAAGTCCGTTAACCCCTTTGGCGTAGTCTTCCATATCGGTAACACGCGTACCGCCGATTTCCGCCGGAGGATTCGTTCTCCAGGCTTCCACCATGCGTCCGATTTGTTCCACGCCGTCTTTCCCTTTGAGCGTTCTTGATTCCAGTTTTTCCAAAAAGTAACCAAAGGATTCGTACAGCTCTTGCAGGACTTCATATAAAGTCTTGCCTTGCTTCTTATAATAAGCTGCCGCTTCGGCAATAAGCATCGCTGCGATCACCGCATCTTTATCTCGGGCATAATCTCCGGCCAAATAACCGTAGCTTTCTTCGTAGCCAAACAGGTAAGTATGCTCGCCCGTTTGCTCGAATTGCGTCATTTTCTCCCCGATATATTTAAAGCCGGTTAACGTGTTTAGCGTTGGAATGCCGTAATGACCAGCGATCACTGCGCCCATTTCGCTCGTAACGATCGTTTTGATAACGACGCCGTTCGCCGGCAATGTACCGCGTTCTTTCAGGCTGGATAGCAAATAATTAACGATGATAGCCCCGGACTGGTTGCCTGTCAAAACGACATACTCACCGTTCGGATCTTTCACTACCGCCCCCATGCGGTCGGCATCCGGGTCCGTGCCGATAATGATATCGGCATTCCAATCTTTCGCCTGTGCGATAGCGAGCGTAAAAGCTTCCCGCTCCTCCGGGTTCGGAGACTTCACCGTCGAGAACTGCGCATCCGGCAGCTCTTGTTCGGCAACGACACGGACTTGTCCGAAGCCAACGGCTTTCAGTACTTCCCTGACCGGGACATTGCCTGCTCCATGCAGCGGCGTGAAGATAACGCGGAAATCGTCGCTAACTTCCTTAATCACTTCCGGATTCTGACTAATCGTGGTTACGGCTTTTATGTACGCTTGATCGACGTCTTCGCCCAGCCATGTGAGCAGCCCCTGCGCTTCTGCTTCCTGCTGGCTCAGCTTCTTCACTTTATCGAAGGAGTCGATGCTCTGAACTTCAGCGATCACTTGCTCCGCAAACTGAGGAACAAGCTGTCCGCCGTCTGCTCCATACACTTTGTATCCGTTATATTCAGGTGGATTATGACTTGCTGTAACAACGACGCCTGCGGCAGCTCCCAAGTATCTTACGGCAAAAGACAGCTGTGGCGTAGCATGCAGCGTCTTGAATAAATAAGCCTTGATGCCGTTGCCTGCGAAGACCAGGGCGGCCTCTAAAGCGAACTCCGGCGACATATGACGGGAATCATAAGCCAAGACAATAGAAGGGCTTGGTACGCCGGTACCCTTCACATATTGCGCTAAACCTTGGCTTGCGCGTCCAACGGTATATACATTGATGCGGTTCGTTCCAGCGCCAATCACGCCGCGAAGTCCGCCTGTGCCAAATTCGAGATCTTTGTAAAAGCGATCTTCAATTTCTTTCTCATTTCCCCCAATGGCTTGCAGTTCTTTCTTCGTTTCGTCATCCACAGCCGGATCGTTCAGCCATAATTGATATTCTGTTTGTACACGCGTCATAGTAGTCAGGTTCATCTCCTCTTATCTATGGATTATTTATTAGCAAGGGCGAACATAAGCTCACCTTCGACTACCACTTTGTCGTCTACTTTCGCCACAGCTTGGCCTTTGACAATCGTACCTTTTACACGTGTTATCGTCATTTCTAAGGTTAGCGTATCGCCTGGCACCACCTGCTTGCGCCAGCGAATGCCGTCTGCGCCGGCGAACAAACCGATTTTGCCTTTATACTCCGGCATCGATAATACGGCCACTGCGCCCACTTGTGCCAAAGCTTCGATAATCAGCACGCCCGGCATAACCGGATAGCCTGGAAAATGTCCGGCAAAGAACGGTTCATTGATGGTAACATTCTTAATCCCTACCGCTTTCACACCTTCTTCAACTTCCAAGATTCGGTCAACGAGCAGAAAAGGAGGGCGGTGCGGAATAATCTCTTGAATCTGATTAATATCTAGCATAACGTGGAATGCTCCTTTCAAATTGCTTGTATAAAATACAAGGTAATCACTTACAATACTGGTGTCCCTTCATTAACTGCAGAAGTGAAGGTTCATATAAGGGGAGCTTATGTTAAGCAGTCTGTGCACAGTCTCTTACATAGGCTCTTTTTACGTTATGTTTCTATTTGATTTTGGCCCTTCGGTTTAACAACAGGAATTGAAAAATATAAATGAAGGAAGTTAAGAAGGAAACCCCGATCACGAACCATAAATACGTCATGGCGAAGTCTAAATGAAAAACAATGAAGAGTATGGCGAAATAGTAAAGCACCGTCGTTAATTTCCCCATCACGTTGGCGGGAACCGTTAATTTGCCCCTGAAATGAAAAAAGGCAGAGCCCATGATCATGCCCAGGTCACGAATGAATATCGCTGCCGCCGCCTGCCACGGTATCATCCCGGTAATAAGCAAAGAAAGTATGACCGCAATCATCATGCACTTGTCTGCAAGGGGATCCAGCATAACGCCAACAGGCGTAACCAAGCCTCGAGTTCTGGCAATATAACCGTCTAAGATATCTGTAAGTCCCGCTGCCAATAAAATCAGGAAGGCAACCTGAATATGGCCGCTAAAAAAAATAACGAGGTACACAGGAATTAGAACAAACCTGCTTATGGTGAGCATGTTCGGAATATTCAAAGTACCCCTCCTGCGCCTATTATCTGGAATATGACGATTAACCTTCATTCATTATACATTTGCTTACACAAAAATAAAACTCCCAATACGGGAGTTTGAATTAATTCGCAAAGACCAAATCGTATAAATGCCGCCAGGTGCTCATATGAAAGATTTCCGCAGCCGGCTGATGGCCCAGCTTGGAGTATCCGAGCCATAGTCCGACGTAAACGGCCAACACGCAAAGAACAGGAATACGAATGATCTTGAAAATAAGCCATATAACGCCCAGCCATTTCGGCCGTGGCGCTTTCTTCTTTGGAGCAGGCTTGTCTGACATCGAGCCCTATCCCTCCCTTTCTGCGATCAGGCGCGCAAATTATTCGCGATATTCATCATCTGATCGGAGGATGTAATCGCCCGGGAATTGAGCTGCAGCGCTCTTTGCACCATTACGAGATCCGTCATTTCATCGGCCAGCGTCACGTTCGATTGCTCCAAAAACCCTTGCATCAAAGTAACCCGATTGCCCGTTGTATCCAATCCCGGATTCACATCTTGCAAAATATTAGCCTTCTCCGCATTCGTTATCCCCGCTGGAAGCGCGTATAAGTTCTCTCCAACATCTTGGAGCAGCTGCGGACGCACAACGCGAACGAGCTTGATTCGTCCCAAATTAAGCGGCGCAGCGCTTGGATCCTGCTCGCTGTAGCCGTTGATGAGACCGTTCGGTTCAACGACAGGTCTGAAACCGGCAGGCACGCGAATCGGATTGCCGTCCGCACCCGTAACAAAATGGCCCTCTTTGGTCGTCAGCACCGTATCGCCATTCGCGTCAGGCGTTAAGCTGAACGCCCCGTTTCGGGTCCATGCCGGCTGGAATACCTGATTGCCATTCGCGTCTACTTTGCTGACAGCTACTTCAAACAAGCCGTCTCCCTGAATCGCAAAATCCGTGACATTGCCCGTAGATTGAATAGGCCCTTGCGCAAGGTTCGTCTGGATTTGAACCAGCTTCGATCCCCATCCTTGGTTGAAGCCAAGCGGCGAGAACCGTCCTTGCTGGCGGAACCCTTCCGGCTGTGACTTCACGTTGGTCAAAACGTCCTCGAAGGAGGCTTCTTTTTTCTTAAAACCGTTCGTGTTTACGTTCGCTATGTTATTGGACAGAATATCCAGCTTCTGCTGCAAGCTGTGCATGGATACCGATGAGTTAATCATGGAATTGTTCATGTGTAGCTCCTTCGCAAGCTAGATTAGACGCGTCCTACTTCGTTCGCTGCCTTGTCCATACTTTTATCGTAAGATTGAATGACCTTTTGGTTCGCTTCATAAGCGCGAAGCGCTGACATCAGATCCACCATGGATTGCGCAGAATCCACGTTGGAGCGTTCGACGAAGCCTTGTCGAACCTCAACTTGATCGCCCGCTGCGACCTGCGTAACCGTTGCTTCATCGCCCGGATTAATCCGCAGCAAGCCGTTGCCTTCCCGCAGCAGCAAGTTGGGATTCTCGGCACGCGACAGCATTAAACCTACAGGTTGTCCGGCTGCATTCAGCAGCGGTCGGCCGTTCCCGTCAAGGAACTCGCCTTTGTCTGTCACCTTAAAGGAGTGAATCGGCTGCCCCGCTCCGTCAATCAGGAGCAGCGGTTGTCCATCTCGGCCCAGCACTTGATTGCCATCCGCGTTCACCAATTGGCCTGTCGTATCTACCGTAAACTTACCGTTCAAGGAATACCGGGGCTCTCCCTGCGCGTTCATCACGGTAAACAAAGCCTTCGGTTGGAATGTGCGCTGCCCGTCTTCACTCACGTATTTCCCTGAAGCGTCAAAAACCATGCCCGGCACTTGGATGTTTGACACCAAGGCAAAGTCAAAAGGATTTTGCGTTTCCTGCAAGTCGCCTTGCGCGTGAATGGAGATATTTTCCTCGGAAAACACACCAAGACTCATTTTCCCAAGTGGAGCTGTCGAGGCTCCTTGTCCACCGCGTATCGTTGAAATGAGCATCTCCGGGAACGAGCGTGACAAGGCATTGCCTTGTTTAAAACCCGGGGAATTAATATTGGCAATATTGTTGGTAATGGTATCGTGTCTGCGCTGCTCGGAAATCATTCCTGCCGCCGCGGTATACAGTCCTCTTAGCATCTCTTCACCCTCTTGGATAAACTGTCCAGCTAAAATTTACGTTTGGAAACCTTATCTAAGTTATCAAGCATAATCCCTGTTCCTTTAACTACGCAAGACATTGGATCTTCCGCAATTAATACCGGAACCTTCAGCTCGTCCGCCAACAATTGATCCAGCCCGTGCAGCAAAGCTCCTCCGCCGGTCAGAATGACGCCGCGGTCAATAATGTCTGCGGAAAGCTCAGGCGGTGTGCGCTCCAAAACGCTCTTCGCAGCCGTTACGATCGATGAAACCGGATCCCATAGAGCTTCCTGAACCTCACTGGAGTGAATCGTAATCGTAAGCGGCAAACCGGATACCATATCTCTGCCGCGAATATCCATCTCTTGATCTCTGCCATGTGGATATACCGTTCCGATTTTAAGCTTAATATCCTCGCTTGTCCGTTCGCCGATCAGAAGCTTGTACTTATTTTTGATGTACTTCGTGATCGCGATATCGAACTTGTCTCCGGCGATTTTGATGGAGGAGGAGGTGACGATGTCGCCCATGGATAACACGGCTACATCCGTCGTCCCTCCGCCAATATCTACAACCATGTTGCCGCTAGGCTGGAAAATGTCCATGCCCGCACCGATGGCCGCTGCCTTCGGCTCTTCTTCCATGAATACCTCTCGCGCACCGCTGCGCTCAGCCGCTTCACGGATCGCC
Source organism: Paenibacillus sp. FW126-R14 (assembly GCF_058789495.1). NCBI lineage: Bacteria > Bacillati > Bacillota > Bacilli > Caryophanales > Paenibacillaceae > Paenibacillus > Paenibacillus sp. FW126-R14. The sequence goes on from NZ_JBYTBS010000010.1 coordinate 110,334, forward strand.
TTCTGCTCAACCGAGGTGATGTTGGTAGGGGCGCAGATCAAGATCCGCGGGTGCGAATACCAGTTCTTGCCCCCTACTTTTGCAATAAAATGCTTTAACATCATTTCTGTAATATCAAAATCTGCGATAACGCCATCTCTCAATGGACGAATCGCGATAATGTTGCCCGGAGTTCTACCGACCATGCGGAAAGCTTCTTCTCCTACAGCAAGCACGCGTTTCGTATCGCTTTCAATCGCTACTACAGATGGCTCATCGAGCACAACGCCGCGTCCTTTCACATGAATGAGCACATTTGCCGTGCCGAGATCTATCCCAATATCCTTGCTTAACATTTCAAGTTAATCCTCCCTAAATCTACCGTCCATCCCGTGAAGAATCGGCGCTCTTATAGATAGTTCTAATTATAAGCTAAATTCGCTGCAAATGCATTATTTCCTCTTTTTCCGTTAAATTTCGACATGTCCAGTTATAGGAAACCGCCGGGATGATGGTTTTTTTAGGATTTGACCGTCACTAAGTTTTCGGAGTGCTTCGGATTTCGCGTCTTACGATACTTGATTTTCGTCGCTTCTCCTCCCCTTAGATGTCTGATGGACTTGTGATACTCCAGAATGTGCTTCACCTGGTTGGCCAGGTCCGGGTTGATTTCCGGCAGTCTTTCCGTCAAATCCTTATGCACCGTGCTCTTGGAAACACCGAATTCCTTCGCAATGGTGCGAACCGTATTCTTGGTCTCGACGATACAGGTACCAATCTTAATGGTTCGCTCTTTGATGTAATCGTGCACTCCCCTCGCCTCCCTACTCGAGATAGTTTGGTAAAGTATATGAGGGGCATGACTAGATATTCTACGTAACCAAGCCTGACAAGCCCAATTCCCATATTTATTTTCAAAAAAACCAGGGAATAAGGGCTTATGCGATCCTTTTTGGAGAGGACAAGCTTGTTTTGTGAGCTATGTTAAGCAAATCCCGGGGCCGCGTACCCGAGCCATCAATGCAAAAAAGCAGCAGGATATACCCGCTGCCCTCATTCTATGTAGGCTGGTTGGAGACAAAGCCAACTGTTCGCCTTTTTATCCCTAACGGAATTACTGTTTAGCGTTTAAAATCGTTTCAGGGTTCACAGCGGCATTATCGGCAACTTGACGCACTTCGAAGTGCAGGTGCACGCCGTCTTCCTTCTCGAATTCATTACGTCCCGCTTTCGCGATCACGTCGCCTTTCTTCACTTCAGCGCCTTTGGTTACTTTCACTTCAGCCAAGCTTTGGTAAACGCTGATCAAACCATTGCTGTGTGTGATTTCGACAAGGCTGCCGACAACCGGATTCTGCTCAACCGCCGTAACCTTACCGCTCAAAGCGGCCAATACATCAAATCCTGCGCCATCTTTGGCTTTCAAGTCGATTGCAGTGTGCGGTGTCAGTTGATCATTGTACTGGATCATCGCCGCCTGTTTCACTTCATTGGTTGCATTGGTGTCATAGAACGGGATGGATACTTCGACCAGCGATCTGTCTTTTACAGGCCATTGCATAGCCTCTGCAGGTGCGTTAACGGCAACCGCTCCATCTTTGGAATTGTCGGGTGCTTGATTCTCGCTGCTTACCTTAATGCCCAGATCTTCTTGGCTGACTGTTTTCTTCCCGGCGTCCTGGTACACCCACATTAAGGTTAAGATAATTGCCGCTGCTGCTACATACGTTGCTGGGAATACCCATTTTTTAGCAAGCAACTTCTTCCATGCGGATGGACTTCCTTGTGCTCCTTGAACAGTTTTAGGAGCTTCTTCTTTTTGAAAACCTTTGTTTTGATCACTCATGGTTAATCACCTCATCAACCATTCTTGACACATTTAAAGGTTTTATACTTGAAGAAAGATATTTTTATAGAAACGTTGCAAACTAAGATTTTGGGATAAAAGGCGCGGCTTTTTCAATAGAGATTCCCGTGTAATAATAGGTGACGATTTGCTCCGCTGTCTTGCCTTCCTTGGCCATGCCGTTAGCTCCCCATTGACTCAGGCCTACTCCGTGGCCGTATCCGTAGGTCGTAAACGTAATTTTGGAGCCGGCCCATTTCCATGCGAACTGAGAGGATGCTAGTCCGAGCTTCTCTCTTACTTCGCGGCCAGAAAAAGTTTTCCCTCCGATTGCTATCTTCTTGATCCGGTGGCCCGTTGACCACTCTAGCACCTTCATACTCTTCTCCCCGGTACCGGTGGTGGATATGCTCGTAACCCCCAGCTTTTGCAGCATGCTTTTGTAAGTGATATCTACGGTTTCCTGGTAGCGTGAAGACAGCTTCACATCCCATGGGCTCGGTACGCTGCGCAAATAGGGACTCATGAACGGCCAGTAATCTTCCGAGTTTTCGGTATACCCGTTGCTGGTGGAGAAGAAAGTCGCATTGATAGGCTTATGCTCGTAAGTCAGAATCATATCTTTGGTTTCGTTCACGGCTCTATCGATTTTGACCATATTCGTCTCATATGAACTCCCGCTCCATTTCTCTCTCAGCTCTTGATCGGTCAAATAGGCTTGATGTGCGGTGGTATCTGTTACGAGCGCATCATTCACAGGCATATTGCTATAATCCTTCTCTAGCACTCTCCGTACAACGTAAGTTCTAGCAGCCATCGCTTGCGCTTTTAGCGCCTCCAGCTCAAATTCTACCGGCATTTCTGCGGCTAGTACACCTTTGACATACTGCTCCAGCGGAACCGTCTCCACTACCGATTTCTTCGTCAAATACACGGGAATCATTAAACCTTGCTGGGTCACCGTCGCCGGATTGGAACCATAGTCGTCCGTTTGGGCCGAAGGTACGCCGCCGCCCGGAATCTTCTTGACTATCAATCCAGGAACAAGAATGATGACACAGAGCATCGAAGACAAACAAACAGCCATCCATAGGATGACCCCGCGGCCAGGAACACGTTTCTTCTTCAACATCGTCTCAGCAGCCTCCATAAGCGCGTTTACTAGCAGGTAATTTGGTATGACTTAGCTTATGAGAGGCGTTGCTAGATTAGAACACGAGGCATCTGAGACTGGCCATCATACGGGGGCGGCGCTCCGCTAACCCCAAAATAAAAACCGCCGGAGCTCCTCCGGCGGTTCGTTCTATTCATCTTATGCTAATGTTGGCTGGATATTGAAAAAGCCCAGGTCCGCAGCTTCCTGCTCCACTTGCTGCGGTACCGAACGCGTGATGTCCGCACCAAGTCCGCGCAGGACGTCTGTAATGTCGACATACCCGCGATCAATATGGTGAACCCCCGTAATCTCGGTCTCACCCTCTGCAGCCAGCGCCGCCAGAATAAGCGCGGCTCCTGCGCGCAGGTCGGTTGCGCATACTTTCGCGCCGCGCAGCTTGGCATTGCCGCTCACGATCGCGGTACGGCCATCGACTTTAATATGCGCGTTCATGTTCGCGAATTCCTCCACGTGCATGAACCGGTTCTCAAACACGGTCTCCGTCACAAGACTCGTGCCGTCCGCCACCATCAGCAGCGCCATCATTTGCGACTGCATATCGGTCGGGAAGCCCGGATACGGCAGCGTCTTCACGTCCACCGCACGCAGCGGCCCCGTAGCACTAACGCGAATGCCGTTCTCGTCTTCCTCGATGATCACGCCCATTTCCTGCATTTTGGAAATGACAGGACGGAGGTGATCCCCAATAGCGCCTTCCATGTACAGCTCGCTGCCGGTAATTGCCGCAGCAATCATATATGTACCTGCTTCTACGCGATCCGGAATAACCGTATGTACAGCCCCACAAAGTTTCTCTACGCCTTCTATGCGAATAATGCCTGTTCCAGCGCCGCGAATAATGGCACCCATGGCATTCAAATAGTTGGCCAAATCGACGATTTCCGGCTCTTTGGCTGCATTCTCAATGATGGTTGTGCCTTCGGCAAGCGTAGCAGCCATCATAATATTCTCGGTTGCGCCAACGCTGGCTACATCCAAATAAATTTTAGCACCCTTCAGGCGCCCTTTCACTCTCGCTTCGATATACCCTTGCCCCAATTCAATATCGGCACCCATCGCTTCAAAGCCTTTGAGATGCTGATCAATCGGCCTCGTGCCAATTGCACAGCCGCCCGGGAGGGAAATTCTCGCCTGCCCCCGTCTTGCAAGCAATGGCCCCATGACAAGGAAAGAGGCTCTCATTTTACGAACTAAATCATACGATGCTTCACAGGTGTCAATGCGCTCGGCACGAACGCGAATAACCTGACGGTCATATTCGACTTCAATACCTAAGCTCTGCAATACTTTATTAATGACTAGTACATCGTCAAGGGGAGGCGCATCGTGGATGACGCTTTCACCTTCCGACCCCAGAATGGAAGCTGCAATAATCGGCAGTACCGCATTTTTCGCTCCGTTGATTTTCACATTGCCAGCTAACTTTCGGCCACCGCGGACGATAATTTTGCTCATCATGGTCCCTCCGCGCACTTATTTTAATTACAAGGTTTTGCACATTTCCTAAGTTTATCATCACAAGCCACATAGATACAACTGTGTTCTTTTGGTATTCCAAGACACCATCATAGAGTTCGCAAAGGATCTCAATTTTGGCTCCGTTCTACTATCCATTGTTGACAACAATTTAAAGCATTATTCGAAAAAACGAATTAAAACATCTTTCCGAAGCCCATGGAGAGACCTAAATACTGGATGAAAAAACTGGCAACGAGATGCCCCAATCCAATCGAAAGCAAAATTTGCAGCATAATGGCTTGCGCACCCTTAGGGTTCTTCAGCAGCACATCAAAGCGAAACGCTTGCAGCGCCCACCACGCCAAGCCGATACAGAGAATATAAACAACAATGTCGACCATATTCATGAGCGAAGCATACTTTGCAGCTTCATTCCATTTGTCTGTTTCTCCCATCCAGGCCACTCCTCTTCGGTTCTACCGATTCATTACTTTCAACAGCATGGAGACAAATTCTGCGCGGGTAGCCTGCTCGTCAGGATGGAAGGTCCCGTCCGGATAGCCGGCAACCCAGCCGTCAGCCCACATTTGCTTTAAAATGCCAATTCCCCAATAAGACTCATCTACATCTTTAAAAGGAGAATTGCCCCGCTTCTTCCCTGTCATATTCATGCTGCGCGCAAGCATCTGCGTCATTTCCATCCGGGTAAGCGTGCGGTCGGGCCCGAAAGTCCCGTTCGGATACCCGGAGACGATATCCGCCTGCAGCGCTTTGGCTACATATTCATATGCCCAGTGCGAAGTGTCCATATCGCTGAATTTCAACTCTTTGCGCTTCGTCAGCTTCAAAGCCCGGGTCAGCACAGCCGCTGCCTCCGCACGCGTAATCGATTGGTCAGGAGCAAAACGGTAGTTTCCATAGCCGCTGATCACGCCTTGCTCCGTAAGCTTGCTGATCGCATCCTGCGCCCAATGACCCTCAATGTCGGCAAACCCGCTGATTAGGGTGTAGTTGCTTATTTTTAACCGGTACATTTGACTCATAAACCATTGATTGGCTTGAAGCTTAATATAATAGGTGCCTGCATCCAGCGTCTTCTCAATGAAGAGCTCATCAGAGCCGTATTCGTTTCTATAAAAGCCCTGCTCCTTCAATGTACTGTCATATAACGTTGCGTACATCGTCCTTGAAGTCGGGATATTGGTTAACCTCACCTGCGCCAATCCGTTTTTGGTCATGCGGAATTTGAACCAATCAACGTCTTCATTGGTGTTAAATAACCCTTCGTATACCGAATTCATCGCTGCGAAAGTCGCCTGATACGACTTATCGTTAGGTTCATTCGGATCAATCAGCTTCGGCGAATAATCGATATCAAGCGTATACTCGCCCGTAATCGGCTCTGTAAAATCCTTCACATTGCTGATGCGGATATAATATTGCCCCGGAAATACATCCATAAGCGGGCTGATTTCGGTTCCGCCATCACCGGTTTGATCGATCGTAATCGCCTTTTCCCCTTCTTTTTGAAAAAGAATCATCGGGTCAATACGTCCTGTATCCACGGAAACCTTTAACCGAATCGTGCCCGATTGCTGCAAGGAAAGAACGAACCAGTCAACGTCGCCTTTTTGGTGAAAAGTTCCACGGAGCGATTGGCTGCGTGCAGGGAGCGCAAATGCTTTGTACTGCTTATCGTTATCCTCATAGGGATCCCTGTAGATAATAAAATCCGTTTGCAAGCTATAGCTGATCCCCGTCTTCCGGGTGCGATCCACTGTCTGAAGCTGCAAGTATGTGCGACCCTTGGTTACTTTCACCAGAAAAGGCTGCATGCCATTCGAAGTATTGTTAGAAACGAACGTTTCTCCGGAATCAAAGCGCACACGAATACCCGAGCTATCCGCATTCTTCAACCATACCTTGATATATCCGTCATAGGGCGAATCAATCGCGAACCAATCCTCGTCCTGCGCAGAAGTTAGCACTGCTGTCACAGTGGTATGTATAGACAGTTTGGCTGCTTTGTTTTTAGTATTATTTGACTCAAACCGATTTTCATTATAGGGCTTTGTCAGTGCCAAGTCGACTCTTAACAGCCCATATCCCGTTTTGGGATCCCATCCCTCTTCGCCCAAATTTTCCGCCGTCTGTTCGAGCTGCGATCGTACTTGATACGCGCTCATCGCCGGAAATTTGCCCCACACCAATGCGGCCGCTCCGGCAACCTGCGGTGCGGACATCGAGCTTCCGTCCTGATACTGATAGCCGCCTCCCAATGCTGTGGTATACACATCCCATGGTGCAACCAGGTCCAGCTCTGGTCCATAATTGGATCGCGGGTCCGGTTGCTTATCGGAGCGAACGCCGCCTACCGCTAAAACTGTCGGATACGCCGCCGGGTATTTGACACTCATGCTTTCGTTTCCGACAGCAGCCACAAGCAGTACATTGTGATCTTCTGCATACTGCACAATGTTCGCCAAGTAATCGGAATACTTGTTCAAACCCAAGGAAAGCACAACGATCTTCGCCCCATGATCCACGGCATATTTAATGCCTTCGCCAAGCTTCGCTTCGCCGCCAGTGCCGTCCGCCTCCAACGCTTTGATCGGCATGATTTTCGTATTGGGGGCTATGCCTGCGATACCTTTATCGTTATTAATCGAAGCCGCTATGATACCAGCTACATTCGTTCCATGTCCATTATCGTCCATTGGCTTCTTCGTAGGCTGAAGCAAGTTCACGCCATCCACCAAATTACCTACTAAATCAGGATGTGTAAGATCAACACCCGTATCAACAACAGCCACGACTATAGGCGTCCGGGTATCTCCAGCCGCAGCCCACGCTTGATCGATGTGGATCATGTCCAGATAAGTTTGTTTTACCCTCATGGGATCCGTCGATGCGGGATATGCCGCTTCTGCTTTTGTAACCATCACTGTAAGTTCCACAACGAGCAGCATCAGAACGATGAGCCATACGTGTCGAATGAATTTCATGAGATCACAGTTCCTTTATCTCGTAATGGTCTTTGTCCTTCTCTATCTATACCACATTACCCGTCTTCTCGATACATATAACGGTTTTTCTTCGCAAAAAGTTCAGAACTTTTGAAATAATCTTTAGGGCTTGGCTCATGTGAATCTATTGTACATGGAAATGTGGGATTTGTGTGAGATTTGGAGGCAATTACCAGAGATGCGGAAAATCGCGGATTTTGTGCTAAACCAGCATTAAACGTATGCTCGTCCAGACGGGCAGCTATATAAAAAAGCCCTCCCCAGCTAGGGGAAGGCTCTTCACCATTTTTACATCATAATAAAATCCTTCGTCAGCATAAAAATGCTTTCGATCCATCTGAGCACAAGGTGCGGCACGAAGCCCAGGACTAAGCTGACAAGAGCGCATAACCAGACCGTTACGCCCAGCGTAACCGGCACTTTCACCTCGGCAGACTCGTAATCGCTGCGCATAAACATTTGACGCACGATTCCGAAGTAGTAGTACAAGGATACCACACTCGTCGCGATCATCAGGGAGCCCAGCCAATATTGGTGGGTTTGCATCGTTCCGAGAATAATATACAACTTACCGAAGAACCCCCCGGAAATAGGGATCCCAGCCAAGGAAAGCACAAGCAATACCATCGCAGCAGCTGTATAAGGCGCCCGGTAGTACAAACCCCCGAAGCCTTTTGCTTCGGTATGTCCCTCCGCTTGCTCGACAATCATCAACACCGCGAATGCCCCAATGTTCATGAACAAGTACGCGATTAGATAGAAAATAAATTCAGAGAAGTTCGCGTAATGGACGGCGGAGAAGTACGTTGCGATCGGAACCAGCAAATATCCCGCATTGGCAATTCCCGAGTAAGCCAACAGCCTTTTTATGTTCGTTTGCTTCAACGCAATGAAATTACCGGTCACCATCGCGATCGCAGCCATGACAGAGATGGCCAGGAAAATATCGGATTGGAATTTCGGTTCCTCGAAGGAGCTGAAGCCAAACAAGATGTAGAATACACGGAAAAGAATGGCGAACCCGGCACCTTTGGAGACGACGGCCAAGAAGGCTGCCACCGGCGTAGGAGCGCCTTGGTACACATCCGGAGCCCAGCTGTGGAACGGGGCAGCGGCGATTTTGAAGCCGAAGCCGGCAAGCAGCATGAAGAACGAAACATAAAGCAGCGGCTCGTAAGAAGCAAGAAGCGACGGAAGCGCAGCGCCAATCTCCGGAAGATTGGTCGTTCCGACCATACCGTACAAGAAGGACATCCCATACAAAATGATGGCGGAGGAAACGCCGCCCATGACCAGGTATTTAAAAGCTCCTTCATTGGAGTTGCTTTCCTTCTTCTTCATCGCTACAAGCAAGTAAGAGGTTATACTAAGAAGCTCTAACCCCACATATAACGTGATCAGATCGCCGGAAGATGACATAATCATGGCGCCCAGCGCAGCAGGCAGGTAGAAATAATAGTATTCGCCTACATGGGGGATCGCATCTTCCTTCACGAAGCCTAAACTCATCAGGATGACGAAGCCGGTTCCTAATAAAGTGAACAATTTCAGCAGATTCGAGAAATCATCCACTCTGTAGCTCTGGTTGAGCAGCTGAATGGCCTCTTCCGGATTCAACTGAAGCAAGACAAATACGGCAGAAATCACAAGGCCGACCAAGGTCAACCATCCAATAACGGAACGACTTAACCTGCTTGGCAGGATCAAATCCAAGAGAGACAGGATGATCGCGGTGGCAACCAGCGAAAGCTCAGGGAGCAGATGCACTAAATCGGCGACATGGAGTCGAAGCTGTTCCACCGGACTAACCTCCTATCTTCCCGGCGACGCTTTGGATCAATTGATCCAAGCTGCCTATCGTTTGCTGAAGCGGCTGACTCAGCACGCTTGGGTACACCCCAAGCAAGAGGATAAACGCCACCAGAGTAATCATCGGCACCGCCTCGATTAACCGTGCGTCGCGTATGCCTTGCAGAACCAGAGCCGGATGCTTCGGGCCAAACGTGATGTTCAACACCCCGCGCAGCACATAAACCGCTGCGAGAATGATCCCGAGCGTACCGATGATGGCGTACACGCGGTGCGTTTCGAAGAGTCCGAGAAACGCGAGGAACTCACTGACGAAGCCGGATAAGCCCGGCAATCCGAGCGAGGCCATCCCCGCAATCAGCAGAATCCCGCTGATGAAAGGCACTGCCTGCGCGAGACCGCCTAAGCGATCGAGCTCAGTGGTGTTCGTGCGCTCGTAGATGCTGCCGACGAGCAAGAACATCAGGGCCGAGATCAGACCGTGTGAGATCAATTGGAACACGGCTCCCTGCAGGCCCGACACGTTAAACGCGGCTAGACCGAGCAGGACGATGCCCATGTGGCTAATACTCGAGTAGGCCAGCACGAGCTTGAAATCTTTTTGGACCGTCGCCAGAATGGCCCCGTACACGATGTTGATGACGCCGAGAAGCGCCAACATCCAGGCCCACTGCTTCGCCTCCGCCGGAAAGAACAGGATGCCGAAGCGGATAAGCCCGTAGGCCCCCATTTTCAGCAAAATACCGGAGTGAATCATAACTACAGCAGGCGGAGCCTCTGTATGTACCTTGAGCATCCATGTGTGGAACGGGAAGATCGGCAGCTTAATGCCGAAGGCGACCAGCAGCATAATAAACACAGTCCATTTCATAGCCGCGCTTAGGAAGAACGGAGAGCCTTCCTGATTCACGTAGGCGGACGGTTCCTGCAGTAAATTATGCGCAATCGTATGAATGTCACCGCTATAGTAAATGATAGCCTCTGTCTGCGACGGATCTTGGTTGAAGCCAGCCGTGCTGACGAGAATAAGGAACGCAATCAGCATAATCGCCGAGCCGAGTCCATTGTAGAGAAGGAAGCGGTTGGCCGCTTGCTCCCTGTTCATATACCCCCATATTCCGATCAGGAAGAACATCGGCACGAGCGTAATTTCGAAGAACAAGAAGAACAAGAACAGATCTTGCGCCATAAAAACGCCGAACATGCCGGTTTCCAGCAGCAGAAATAAAATGAAGTACGTTTTCCAACGCTTTTTGATATACACCGAGGCCAGGGCCGCCATGGACGACACCAGAGCCGTTAAGAATACGAGCGGCAAAGAAATTCCGTCTACCGCTACGCTGTATTTGAACTCAAAGAAATAAGACGTAATTTGTTGAATGCCTTCATGGTTGAGCGGAACCTTAATCCAAGACAACTGTTCTTTGTACTGAATAGGGTCGCCTTGGTAGTTATAATCGACGTACAGCCATGCCGCCAAAATAAGCGGAATCAGTGTCGTCACGATACCGATCGTCTTGATTAAACGGCCGCGGTCGCTTCGAACGAAGAGCAGGACCAGCACGCCGAGCAAAGGCGAGAAAGCGATCAGACTAAGTATGGGAAAATTAGCCGGCATGGATGAACCTCCTTCCTGCGATGGCGAGAGCCAGGATCAGCATCCCTAGAATCATGATGACACCGTAGGTCTGCATCTGACCGTTTTGAAGACGGGAGCCGAGACGGCCAAGACTGACCACCGTAAAGGCGACCAAACGCACGATACCGTCAATGATATACACATCGATCAGCTCGAGAATCCATCCCAATCCGCGCAGCGGCTTAACGAAGATTCCGTTATAGATTTCATCCACGAAATATTTGCGGTTCAGCAGCGTATACAGCCACGGCAGCTTGCCAGAAACCACATCGCGTGGAATCGAACGTTTGAGGTAAATCAGGTACCCGAGTCCGATCCCGAGCAGCCCGGCAAGTGTCGATAAAAGAATGACGATCCAGTTGGCCGCCTCCTCATGCTCTTGACCCGTTAACCAGTGGCCAAGCCATTCGTTGAACGGCGTATTGACGAACCCCGCAACCACAGCGAGCACAGCCAGTATGATCAGCGGCGTCGTCATCGATGACGGAGATTCATGCGGTTCATGAGCATGACCATGCTCGCCATGCGCGTTAGCTTTGCCTCTAGGTGAGCCCATGAAAACCAGGAAGAAGAGACGGGACATATAGAAGGCTGTGAAGAAAGCCGCAATGACGCCAACCCAGAACAACAGCTGGTTATGCTCGTAGGCTTCCGTCAAAATCATATCCTTCGACCAGAATCCTGCGAAAGGAAAAATACCCGAGAGCGCCAGCGTTCCGATGGCGAATGTCCAGGTCGTTATTTTCATTTTGCGGGACAGGCCGCCCATTTCATTGATATCCTGCGTATGCACAGCATGAATCACGCTGCCTGCGCCCAAGAAAAGCAGTGCTTTAAAGAAAGCATGCGTGAATAAATGGAACATGCCCGACGTGTACGAAACGCCGATTCCGAGCGCCATCATCATATAGCCTAGCTGACTTACGGTAGAGTAAGCGAGAATGCGTTTGATATCGTTCTGCGCAATCCCAATCGTGGCTGCAAAGATGGCCGTGAAGCCGCCCACATAGGCAACAACCGTCAAAGCATCCGGAGAAGCGTGGAAAATATCAAATGTGCGCGCTACTAAGTACACCCCAGCCGCAACCATCGTAGCTGCGTGGATCAGCGCACTAATTGGCGTCGGGCCTTCCATGGCGTCAGGCAACCAAGTGTGCAGCGGGAACTGACCTGATTTCCCCATTGCCCCGATAAAGATCAGAACGGCAATCCAGGTGACGATCGTCGGGTCGATTTTGCCCGTTGTAAAAGCGTTATGTATCGATGTGAAATCAAGCGAATTTCCAGGCATATACCAATACAGCAGCAGGATGGCCAGAAACAGCCCCACGTCCCCGATCCGGGTGACGATAAACGCTTTTTTGGCTGCAGCCTTTGCCTCCGGCTTGAAATACCAGAAACCGACGAGCAAGAAGGAACATACCCCTACAAGTTCCCAGAAAATGTAGAGCTCTAACATATTTTCCGAAATAACAAGCCCTAGCATCGAGAAGGAAAACAAAGCGATATAGCTGAAAAATACATGGATTCGCTCGTCGCCCTTCATATAGCCTCTGGAGTAAATATTGACGAGTAAAGAAACCAGCGTGACGATGACCAGCATCAAGGCATTCAAATTGGTGACCTCAAACCCCATATTCAAGGTGAAATCGCCGACCTGCAGCCAATTCAGCTTATCCCACGTATAATCCTCAACTTTGCCGCCAATGCGTTCAATAAATATCAATACAGCCACGATAAATGATGCAAGCATCGCGAAAATACTGATATAGATGCCTAAGTCTTTTAATTGACGTCCCATAGCCGTAAGCGCTAGAAAAGCAATCAGCGGAAACAACGGAATGAGCCAGGCGTACTGTGAATAGTCCGATACCATATCCTTGTTAGCCTCCTAGCGCTTCATAGAATCCAAATCCGTTACGTCGACTGTTCCTTTATTCCGGTAAATGGTAATAAGAATGGCAATCCCGACAGCCGCTTCAGCAGCTGCAATTGTAATATTGAAGAGCGAGAAAATTTGACCTGTCAGCGCAGGATGATCTCCGAGCTTGGAGAATGCGATCAAATTCAAGTTCACCGCATTGAGCATCAGCTCAATCGAAAGCAGGACGATGACCCCGTTTTTCTTCGTTAATGCGCCGTATAGGCCGATACAGAACAGGATGGCAGCCAGCGTAAGATAGGGAGTAATGACATTGCCCATCGCTAATCCTCCTCTCTCTTCGCTACGACGATAGCGCCGATGAAGGCTACCGTCAGCAGCACGGACATGATTTCGAACGGAATCACATGCTCGTTATACAGCAGTTTGCCGATTTCCAACGTGTTGTCTTTGCCGGCATCCAAAGTGCCTGTGGCGACAAAGGTCGTTTTTTGGATCGCATAAAATAGAACTCCGAACAAGCCCAAAGCGCCGACAATCGCCAATCCCTCATGCCAAGGGCGTCTTGGCTCTTCATCTTCCCCTTGCCGGTGCTTCGTCATCATAATGCCGAAGATCATCAGAATCGAGATGGCTCCCGCATAGATCAACACCTGAACGAACGCGACAAACTCCGCTTCAAGGATAATGTACAACCCCGCCAAGCTAATGAACGTCAGCGCAACGGCAATGACCATATGAACGACTTTGGTAAAAGAAATCATAAAGATAGCTCCGCCGATGGCAAGAAGAGCGAAAATGAAGAAAGCCCAGCTTGAACCGCTTGAGAGGAAGTCTCCAATTCCGTTAAACATCTTTTTTGGCCCCCCCTTTTGGCATGGCCGAGTTATTCTCCTGGCGAATATTTTGGTTGTTCTCATTCAACCATTGCAAATTTTTGAAAAGATCATCACGGCTATACGAACTAAGCTCGAAATTATTGGTCATGACAATCGCTTCTGTCGGACATACTTCCGTACAAAGATCGCACAAAATGCAGATTTCGAAGTTAATGTCGTACGTATCAATGACCTTGCCCTTTTTCTCGGGATCAGGATTCGCTTTCCCCGTGAGGGTGATGCACTCTGTCGGACAAATACGCGCACATTGATTGCACACAATGCATTTCTCCGGGTCAAAATGTTGAATACCACGAAAACGATCCGGCATTTTAATCGGGACGTCAGGGTATGCGTACGTGATTTTCTTCTGTGTCATGCTTTTCAACGTTACGCCTAGGCCTTTCATTATGCCCTTCATTTGGTTCACTCCTTAGACTTTGCTAAAAGATGGTCATAATGATCGCCGTCACCAGCATATTGACCAAAGCTAATGGCAGCAGCACTTTCCAGCCGAATCCCATGAGCTGATCAATCCGCACCCTAGGCAGCGTCGCGCGCAGCCAAAACAGGACGAACACGACGAAGGAGAATTTCAGCAGGAACCACACAATCCCCGGAATAAAATCAAGGAAAGGGAACGGCGAATGCCAGCCGCCCAAGAAAATCAGGCTCGTCAGCGAGGCGATGATAAATACATACACGTACTCCGACAGCATGAAAAAGGCAAAGCGGAAACCGCTGTATTCCACGTGATAGCCTGCGACAAGCTCGGACTCCGCCTCCGGCAAGTCAAAAGGCGTTCGGTTAAGCTCCGATACACCGGCAATTGCGAAAATGATGAAACCTAGAATCTGGGGAATGAAATTCCAATGCCAGAAGCCCCCCGCTTGGTGGTCAACGATGGTATGCAGATTCAAGCTGCCTGTCATCATAATGACGCCGATCACGGAGATGACAAGCGGAACCTCGTAAGAAATCATTTGCGCCGCTGAACGCATGCCGCCGAGCAGCGCATATTTGTTATTAGATGCCCAGCCGCCAAGAATGATGCCAATCGTAGAAATCCCCGTAAGGGCGACGTAAAAAAGCAGACCGGCATTCAAGTTCGCGTTAAACATCCGGTCCGAGAACGGGATCGCCGCAATAATCGTAAAGGACGGAATGAAGGTAATGACAGGCGCCAGAATGAACAGCTCGCGCTCCGCCTTCTTCGGAATGGTATCCTCTTTAATCAGCAGTTTAAATACGTCCGCGACGCTCTGCAAAAGCCCTAACGGCCCCGTCCGGTTCGGTCCGATCCGCAGCTGCATCCATCCGATGACCTTCCGCTCAAAGTAGATGGCATAGGTAACGAAGCCAAGAACCAGCATCAGCATGACGATGCCCCAGAAAAGGAAAACAAAGAAGTTCGTCCATGTCAGACTCTCTTCCAGCAAGTTCACCATTAAGCATCCACCTCCCCAACGACAATATCGATGCCGCCCAGTATCGTAATCAGATTGGTCATCGATTCACCGACCAGGAGCTTTGGCAATATTTGCAGATTTACGAAGGACGGTCTGCGGAATTTCAGACGGAATGGCTCTTGCTTGCCCCGGGAAATAATATAGCAGCCGATTTCTCCGCGAGGGGACTCGATAGCGGCATACACTTCCCCTTCCGGAGGACGAATGACCCTGGGCACCTTGCCCATCGTTTCGCCTTGCTCCGGGAACTGCGCCACCGCTTGCTCCAGGATACGCAGTGACTGTTTCACTTCTTCCATACGCAGCAGATAGCGATCATAGCAATCGCCTCCGCTTCGCACAGGCACATCGAACTGGAAGCGGTTATAGAGGCTGTAGGGCTGCGTTTTGCGAATATCCCAGTCTACGCCTGTACATCTCAAGTTAGCGCCGCTAAGGCCGTACGCAATGGCTGTATCGGCATCATATTTCCCTACGCCCTTAATCCTGGATAGGAAAATTTCATTTCCGGACACGAGGGTGTGATATTCTTCCAACTTGCCGTACATATAAGGGATAAATTTCTTAACTTTATCGATCCAACCGTCCGGAGCGTCCCATTTCACCCCGCCTACACGCATATAGTTGTAAGTCAAACGAGCTCCGCAAAGCTCATTAAACAGGTCAATGATAATTTCACGATCGCGGAAAGCGAATAAGAACGGGCTCATTGCGCCTATATCCAGCAAATAAGTTCCCCACCAAACCATATGGGAAGCGATGCGCTGAAGCTCCATCACGATTAGGCGAAGGAATTCGGCGCGTTCCGGGATTTCCAGTCCCATCATTTTCTCAACGGCATGGACGAGCACATAGTTCGTCGTCATCGCCGACACGTAATCCATGCGGTCCGTATAAGGAATAATTTGCGTGTAACTCAAGTTCTCAGCCAGCTTCTCTGTTCCTCTATGCAGATAGCCCATAACGGGTATAGCTTCTTTGATGACCTCTCCATCCAATTTCACGATCACGCGGAAAACGCCGTGCGTACTCGGATGCTGAGGCCCAACGTTTAGCAGGAGCTCTTCTGTCCGTAACAAATGCTACACCTCCGGGTCAAGCGGTTCGTAATCTTTGCGCAGCGGATGGCCGACCCAGTCGTCAGGCATCATGATGCGTACTAGGTTGGGATGCCCGGGGAAATCGATCCCCAGCAGGTCATATACTTCCCGTTCATTCCAATTCGCGGTCGGCCACACAGGAGCGACCGAAGGGATGCTTGGCTGATCCCGGTCTGTTTTCACCTTCACGCAGTATTCGCGCTTGTGGGTGAGAGAAAGCAGATGATACGCCACCTCCAGGTGCGTCTCTTGGTCCACGCCGGAGAGGTTGCGCAAGTAGTCGCAGCGCAGCTCTTCGTGATCCCGCAGCGTAACCGCAGCCTCCGGCCAGCGGGAGCTGTGAATGACCACGTAAGGGCGATGCGCGTCCCTTTCGTTGATAAAGCTGTCGACGACGGCATCCTCGCCGGCGCCTTCTTTCAAGATCGCGACCAGCCGGTCCAGCAGCGGCTGGTTCGGCGAAGGCTCTTTCGGCGCGGCAGGCTCCGCCGCGTCGGTCTTCCCCGCACGCGCGCTGGCTCGCGCTGCGCGTGCTTCTGCGGCGGCCTGCGCTTTGGCCGCCTTCTCGTCATCCCCTGCTGCGCTAGCTTCCGCAGGGGGGGCCGTGGCCGGCGCAGGCTCGCCGGCCTGCTCAGCAGCAGCGGCCTTTGCCGCCAGGCGGGCGGCTCTCGCCGCGGCGCGCTCTGCTGCTTTTTCTTCGGCAGTAAGCTCTGCACTGCCCTCCGGTTTCTTATCCTCGCTCATCGATTGATCACCTGCTTACCGGTCTTCGCTTCATAGCGAATCTTCTCCTGAAGCTTGTTGATTCCGTAGATGAGCGCCGCCGGGTTCGGCGGACAACCCGGTATGTAGACATCAACCGGAACGATTTGATCGACACCTTTGACTACGGAGTACGATTTGATATACGGTCCGCCGGCTGTTGCGCAGGAGCCCATGGCAATAACCCATTTCGGCTCAGGCATTTGCTCATAAAGACGGCGAAGCAAAGGAGCCATTTTCTTCGTAACTGTCCCTGCTACAATCATCACATCGGATTGCCTAGGCGACGTACGGAAGATGACTCCGAAACGGTCTAAATCATAATGGGATCCGCCCGTGCCCATCATTTCGATGGCGCAACAAGCAAGACCAAATGTTAATGGCCAAAGCGAATTACTGCGAGCCCAAGCTTTCACCTGCTCCAGTGTCGTCATAAATACATTGCGGTTTAATTCTTCGCGTTCTTCCGGGGATATCGACTCTAAACTGAAGTCCATTGCAGCACCTTCTTCTTCCATGCGTATATTAATCCTATGGCTAGCAAGGCTACAAAAATGCACATTTCTACTAAAGCGAACAGTCCAAGCTGATTAAAAGCAACAGCCCATGGATACAGGAATACGGTCTCTACATCAAAGATGACAAACATCAAAGCAAATAAATAATATCGAATGTTAAACCGGATTTGTCCCTCACCTACAGGCTCGTTCCCACTCTCATACGTCGTATATTTCTCCACGACGGGTTTACTCGGCCTTAACCATTTGCCTATCGTAAGCGCTGCCACCGGGAGGAAAATACCTAACCCTAAAAAAATCGCTACGATTACATAGTTATTTGTGTACATCATCTGAATGTAACCGCCTCCATTCCTATTTACTTTTGATATTTCTCTTATCAAATTTGGTAATATTCACCTTCAATATTATACCAAAAGTCCTTTTAGGCGTCGATGACTAATTCCAAGCCCTTAATTTATCAGATATAAGGAGTAGATTTTCCATAATTATCATAAAATACTCGGCCATAATAAAAAAAGCGAGGGAACCTGGGTTCCTTCGCTTTTTTCGATCTATTATTTGCCGGATACGCTGATCCGGTTCAATGCTCTTTGCAAAGACGCTTCCGCACGTTTGAAGTCAACGTTGCCTTGCTTTACTTCCGCAAGACGTTTCTCCGCACGTTCTTTCGCTGCTCTCGCACGATCCACATCGATTTGTTCTGGCAGCTCGGCGCTTTCCGCCAGTATAACCACTTTGTCCTTACGCACTTCCATAAAACCGCCGTTCACTGCGATGATCTCGTCTTTAGAGCCCTGCTTCTTCACAGTAATCGAGCTGATTTTTAGTGGAGTCACGAGTGGAATGTGGTTCGGCAGAATTCCAAGCTCCCCTGCGACACCCTTTGCAACAACCATGTTCGCTTGTTCAGCGTACACTTTGCGCTCAGGAGTAACGATTTCCAGTAGGAATGTACTCACTTGGATTCTCCTTCCTCAGCTAACACGTAAGATTACCGTTGGGTATCTTACAGCGTTTTCGCTTTCTCGATTGCGTCCTCAATCGTACCTACGTTGTGGAACGCTACTTCAGGAAGGTTGTCGTGCTTACCTTCAAGAACTTCTTTGAAGCTGCGCACAGTATCTTTCAATGGTACGTACAAGCCTGGGAATCCGTTGAACGGCTCAGCAACGTGAAGCGGCTGGGACAGGAACAAACGAAGACGACGCGCACGGGTTACAACCAGTTTATCCTCATCGGACAACTCATCCATACCCAAGATTGCGATGATATCCAGAAGCTCTTTGTAGCGTTGAAGAACTTGTTTAACGCCTTGTGCTACTTTATAGTGCTCTTCGCCCAGAATTTCAGGCGTCAAGATACGGGAAGAGGAAGCAAGTGGATCTACCGCTGGGAAAATACCGGCAGCCGCGATGCTACGCTCCAAGTTTGTTGTAGCGTCCAAGTGCGCGAACGCTGTAGCTGGAGCCGGATCCGTATAGTCATCCGCAGGAACGTAAATCGCTTGAATCGATGTTACGGAACCTTTTTTCGTGGATGTAATACGCTCTTGCAATTGACCCATTTCTGTAGCCAAAGTAGGTTGGTAACCTACCGCGGAAGGCATACGACCAAGCAAAGCCGAAACCTCGGAACCTGCTTGCGTGAAACGGAAGATGTTGTCGACGAACAGAAGAACGTCTCTGCCTTCAACGTCACGGAAATATTCTGCCATTGTCAAACCAGTCAAGGCAACGCGCAGACGCGCACCAGGAGGCTCGTTCATTTGACCGAATACCATCGCTGTTTTCTCGATAACGCCGGAGTCTTTCATCTCGTGGTAAAGGTCATTACCTTCACGAGTACGCTCGCCAACGCCTGCGAAAACGGAGATACCGCCGTGCTCTTGCGCGATGTTGTGGATCAGCTCTTGCATCGTTACGGTTTTACCTACGCCCGCACCGCCGAAGAGACCGATTTTACCACCTTTTGCGTAAGGAGCCATAAGGTCGATAACTTTAATACCTGTTTCAAGAACTTCCGATTTCGTGGACAAGTTCTCAAATGCAGGAGCTTCTTTATGAATTGGACTAGTCAACGTACGATCAACGTTTTCGATGCCATCGATAGGATCTCCAACAACGTTAAATACGCGACCTAGTGTTGCAGCACCTACAGGTACAGTGATTGGAACTCCTGTGTCCGTAGCTTCAGCGCCACGTACAAGTCCGTCCGTGGAAGACATCGCTACGCAGCGAACGAGGTTGTCACCGAGGTGAACCGCCGCTTCAACCGTAATCGTAACCGTTTGACCAGCTTCCGTTTTTTCAATCTTGATTGCATTCAGAATTTCAGGGAGTTGTCCGCGTCCGAACTCAATGTCGACGACAGGCCCTGTAATATTCACAACGCGCCCTTTGCTCATGGTTTCCCTCCTAAGAAAAGCTTCGCCTCTGAACGAGACGTTTTATGAATTAAGCGTTCGCGTTCGCGCCGCTGACGATTTCCGCAATTTCTTGCGTAATGGCAGCTTGACGTGCACGGTTGTATGCTAATGTGTAGCTGCTGATCATCTTCGTTGCATTTTTCGTTGCCGAGTTCATCGCTGTCATTCTCGCACCGAACTCACTTGCTTTACCTTCCAATACTGCGCTGTAAATAATCGTTTCCGCATATTTAGGCAGCAGCACTTCTAGAACGCCTTCCGCAGACGGCTCATATTCGTAGCTAGCCGTAGACGAACCTTTGACTTCCTCCATAGGAAGCAGACGAACCATGGTTGGTACTTGACTGATTGCATTTTGGAACTTGTTGTACACCAAGAACAATTGGTCGTACGAGCCATTCTCAAAATTAGCAACCGCAGAAGCTGCAATCGATTTAATATCCGAGAACTTCGGAGAATCCGGAAGTCCTGTAACTTCTTGAACGATCGGAACATTGCGTTTCTTGAAGAAATTGCTACCTTTACGTCCGATTACAAAAACCGCGTATTCCGACGTGGATTGATGTCTTTCGCGAATCTCCGTCATAACCTTCCGCAATACGTTCGCGTTGTAGCCACCAGCCAAACCGCGATCCGAAGTGATTACCAAGTAAGCGGTCTTCTTCACTTCACGCGTTTGAAGCATAGGGTGCTTCACACCTTTGGAGCCTGCAGCGATGCTAGCAACTACTTCTTTCAGCTTATCCGAGTAAGGACGAGCCGCTTCCGCAGCTTGCTGAGCCCGACGCAAGTTCGCTGCTGCGACCATTTCCATCGCGCGCGTAATTTGCTTCGTGTTTTGTGTCGATTTGATTTGGCGCTTAATCTCGCGCATTCCTTTTGCCATACCTGTCACCTCTCTTTTGAGGCTTTGGAAAGCCTTCATTCGAAGGCCTGATCTCAGGCAGCTTGCACCTAATCTCAGGCATAAACGGAGCACCTGGCTTCTCGCGAAGAAAAGCACAGGTATTCAAATATTATTCAGAAACTGCGAAGCTCTTTTTGAACGTGTTGATGGCATCAACAAGCGCTTTGTCGTTATCCGCAGTAATGTCTTTTGTTTCATTAATGCTGTTCAAGATTTCCGGACGGTTGGATTCCAAGTAAGCCAAGAATTGCTGCTCGAAACGAGTAACGTCTTGTACTGGCGTGTCATCCAAGTGACCTTTAACAACGGTGTACAGGGAGCAAACTTGTTTTGCAAGCGAAAGCGGCTGATGCACGCCTTGCTTCAAGATTTCGAGTGTGCGAACCCCGCGATCCAGACGAGCTTTCGTCGCTCTGTCAAGGTCGGAACCGAACGCTGCGAATGCAGCAAGCTCACGGTATTGTGCCAAGTCTACACGAAGTGTACCGGCAACTTTTTTCATTGCTTTCGTTTGAGCGGAGCCCCCTACACGGGATACAGAGTTACCAACGTTAACCGCTGGACGCTGACCGGAGTAGAACAGGTCGGACTCAAGGAAGATTTGACCGTCCGTAATGGAAATTACGTTCGTCGGAATGT
Source organism: Paenibacillus sp. FW126-R14 (assembly GCF_058789495.1). Classification (NCBI taxonomy): domain Bacteria; kingdom Bacillati; phylum Bacillota; class Bacilli; order Caryophanales; family Paenibacillaceae; genus Paenibacillus; species Paenibacillus sp. FW126-R14. The sequence continues at coordinate 131,851 of NZ_JBYTBS010000010.1, forward strand.
ATGCGGAGATATCGCCCGCTTGTGTCTCGATGAATGGAAGTGCAGTAATCGAACCGCCGCCAAGCTCATCGTTCAATTTCGCAGCGCGCTCCAGCAAACGGGAGTGCAAGTAGAATACGTCACCTGGGTATGCTTCGCGACCTGGTGGACGGCGCAGCAAGAGGGACAACTCACGGTATGCAGCAGCTTGTTTGGACAAGTCATCGTATACGATCAATACGTGCTCGCCTTTGTACATGAAGTACTCGCCCATTGCACAGCCTGAGTATGGAGCCAACCAAAGCATTGGTGAAGGCTCGGAAGCAGAAGCAGTTACAACGATTGTGTATTCCAAAGCGCCGGCAGCACGAAGTTTTTCAACAACGCCTACGACTGTGGATTGTTTTTGACCGATAGCAACGTAGATACATTTAACGCCGTTGCCTTTTTGGTTCAGGATCGCGTCGATCGCAATCGCTGTTTTACCTGTTTGACGGTCACCGATGATCAACTCACGTTGACCGCGACCGATTGGAACCATCGCGTCAATCGCTTTGATCCCTGTTTGCATTGGCTCATGAACGGATTTACGAGCCATTACGCCTGGAGCCATGTTCTCTACAGGGCGGAATTCTGTTGTAGCAATAGGTCCTTGACCATCGACTGGTTGACCCAAGGAGTTAACGACACGACCAAGAAGGGCTTCCCCAACAGGAACCTCCATGATACGTCCTGTACGTTTTACTGCGTCGCCTTCACGGATATCTTTGTAAGGTCCGAGAATAACGATACCTACGTTGCTTTCTTCAAGGTTAAACGCGTAGCCCAAAACGCCATTTGAAAACTCAAGCAGTTCGCCTGCCATTACATTTTCCAAACCGTGAGCACGAGCGATACCGTCCCCGACTTGAATGACTGTACCTACGTCAACCACTTGCATATCGGATTTATAGTTTTCAATCTGTTGTTTAATCAATGAGCTGATTTCTTCAGGTTTGATACTCAACGAACGTCACCCCTATTCTTACAGTGCTTGTTATTAAACCAAAGCTTTGGATAGGCGGTCTAACTTGCCTGCCAAACTTCCATCATATAAACGGTCGCCAATACGCACTTGGATGCCGCCGAGCAGCTTAGGCTCAACTACACTCGCAACGCGAATTGTTTTTCCCGTAACTTTGCTGAAATGCGTTGCAATTTCCGCTTGTTGAGCTTCTGTCAGCGTAAATGCGGAATAAACCGTTGCACTCGCTTGTCCAAGCGCTTCATCCGCAATTTTTGCAAAATCGCTCACAAGAACGGACAAAATCGCTTGTCTTCCTTTATCAATCAAGACCAGCAGCGTGTTCCACACCGGTTCGGAAACTTTGCCCTCAAAAATCTGCTTCAGCAGGTCCGTTTTGACGGTCGTCCCGATATTCGGATGGTTAAGGAACTTCTGCAAGTCTGCATTGTCCCTAATCGCACTAGCTACAGATTTCAGCTCTTCTTCGACTTGGGAAATAATCCCCTTATCCTTAGCCACTTCAAAAAGAGCTCTGGCATAACGCTTCGCTACGACGATGTCACTCATACGTTGCCTCCTACCTCTTTGAGGTAATGCTCAACCAATTGTTCTTGTGACTTTTCATCGATTTGTTTCTCAATAATTTTGGAGGCAATCAGAACGGACATCGCGCCAACTTGGCTGCGAAGTGCGGCAACCGCTTTGTTCTTCTCGTTCTCGATATCTTTCAAAGCTTCTTCTTTCAGACGAGCTGCTTCCGCTCCAGCTGCGCGAACGATTTCATCCGCTTGTTTAGAGCCTGTTTGTTTCGCTTGCTCAATGATTTCATAAGCTTCCTTGCGTGTTTGTTGCAGAGCTTGCTTTTGTTCCTCTAACAGTTGATCAGCTTGTTTACGGCTTGCTTCAGCTGTTTGGATTTGATCTTTAACCAATTGTCTGCGCTTCTCCATCATGCCGAACAGAGGGCCGAACGCAAACTTGGAAAGTAGCACGTATAAAATTAAGAACGCGATAAGTTGAATCCAAAATGTGGACCATTCAATATGCAAGTAACGTCACTCCCTTCTGATAACGTGGGCAAAACGAAGGCGTGGTGGCGACTGCGGCCATCCCCGCCAAACGGTTTCTTAAGCTTTCCCCATAAAGATGAACGCAAGTACCAATGCAACGACCGGCATTGCCTCTACTAGACCTACCCCGATAAACATAGTTGTTTGAAGCGTACCACGTAGTTCTGGTTGACGGGAAATACCTTCCAAAGCGCGACCTACGATCAAACCGTTACCAATACCTGCACCTAGTGCTCCTAAACCGAATACGATACCTGCTGCTACTAATGCTATTGCTCCCATTGATAAAATCCTCCCTTAAACTCTTAGGTTTGTTTTGTGTATAAGTGACTCGAGACTACCCGAGGTAAGTCTTGCTTTTAGTGTTCTTCGTGGATTAACGTTTGTGAGATGTAAACCATTGTCAGCATTGTAAATACGAAGGCCTGAATAGCACCTACGAACACACTGAAGCCCTGCCATACGAAGAGAGGCGCAATTCCAAACCAACCAGCTCCGATGATGACAGATATCATAATTTCACCTGCATAAATGTTACCGTAAAGACGGAAAGCGAGCGTAAGCGGCTTTGATACAACTTCAATCAAGTGAAGGATCAACATTGCCCCTTTGTACTCAAAGTAATGCGCGAAGTAATGCTTCGTGTTACGCGTTATCCCTAAGTAGTGGCTTAGTACGATAACAATAACCGTCAGTGCTCCTGTTACAGCGATATCAGCCGTTGGTGATTTCCACCATGATACATGATCTTCCGTCACGATCGAGAAAGGAAGGCCGAGCATGTTGCCGATAAAGATGTACATAATGAGCGTAAGACCAAGCGCGATAAAACCTTTGCCATGCTTAGAACCGATCGTGCTTCCAATGATGCCTTCTACAAACTCAATCGTCCATTCCATGAAGTTTTGAATTTTCGAAGGATTCGTTACGGATGCACGGCTAGCCCCTGCGATTGCAAGAATAAGCACGATAATGGTGGTAATTCCGATCATCATAAGAGCTGATGCGTCGAAGTGAATACCTAACCACTCAAACTCTGGTACCTTATGTTCCATATTTCCCATTTTCACCCCTTTCATCGAATGGAATTACTTCTTAGACTTTCTAATAGAAAGAATACCCAGTACGAGTGTTGCCAATTGAGCAAAAAAGTATCCAATAATTGTCGTGGTTAAAGCGACATGTTCCGGATACCGAACGGCAACCAAACCTGCGAAGCCAGCAATTGCTGCTCTTGTCAGAAAACCTAGGGTCACCTTGCGCCCTTTCTGCTCTATCGCAGCTGCTGCCAACTTGTTAATCTTCCAGGCCAAGAACCTCGCGTTGATCATACTCGCCACAGATCCAAGCATAATGCCCGCCAAGTAAACCCGGTAATCGACAAGAAGCGCCCATGCAGCCAAACAAAAGGATAAAAAGAAAAGAAACACATTTTGAACCGTTTTCAGAGTGGCTGAAAATTCATCCATCATAGCCCTCCGTACCGCTTTATCATGAAGTAAATGCTAATGATTCCGGTTACAAGCCCTAGTAAAAACCCGCCTAACAAGCAGAACTGTCCACCTAGCACACGACTCAACCAGTCACCGAACAAATATCCGGCTCCTAAACAAACTACAAGGTCAATGCCTATTGCGCTAGTTAAAGCTACTGCCCGCCACGGATTATCATTGGGATTTTGCCGTTTCATCGCATCCCTCCTGAAGGCTTTCCGCTTGGGAAAACCTGTTTCGTAGACATAGTGCTACGAATCCTCATTTATTGTATCGAAGGCATGCGAGGTTTGTCAATTGACGAAACTTAACAGGCCTCACCACCCAAAACCCCTCAGAGCCTTGCGGCTCTAGGGATTGCGAGTTTCCAAACCAAACAGTCGAACTGTACGCTGTAGCGTTTGTCATGATTTTGTCACGGTTAGAATGTTTCAGGACGCTCCGTGACCTTGCCGAAGTGATGCAGGATGGCTTGAACGATTCTTTGAGATGCTTTGCCGTCCCCGTAAGGGTTAGCGGCTTGGCTCATTCGGTTGTACAGATCCGCATCAGTCAGCAGCGCGCGAGCACGCTCATAGACCTTCTCCTCGTTCGTTCCAACCAGCTCCAAAGTGCCCGCTTGAATGCCTTCCGGACGCTCCGTCGTATCCCGGAGGACAAGCACCGGCACGCCGAAGGAAGGCGCTTCTTCCTGAATACCGCCCGAATCTGTCAAAATCATGTGCGTATGTGGATAGAAGTTATGGGTTTCTACTACATCAAGAGGATCTACCAGCTTAATCCGTGGATGATTGCCCAATATTTCATGAGCAGGCCCTTGAACCGCAGGGCTCAAATGCACCGGATACACGATCGCGATATCCTCGAATTCGTCGGCGATACGGCGTACCGCACGGAAGATCTGGCGGTGCGGCTCCCCTTGCGATTCCCGGCGATGCGCCGTCATCAGAATCAGCTTGCGGTCCCCCACCCAGTCCAGGATCGGGTGCCGGAAGTCTTTTTCAACCGTATATTGGAAAACATCCGTTACCGTATTGCCCGTCACATAGATCTGCGGCTCGGATTTATTCTCCTTGCGCAGGTTGTCCGCAGACAAATCCGTTGGCGCAAAGTGCAAATCGGCCAGCACGCCGGTCAGTTGACGGTTCATTTCTTCCGGATACGGGGACATTTTGTCCCATGTGCGTAAACCGGCTTCGACATGGCCGACCGCGATTTTCTGCATGAAAGCGGCATAGCTTGCGAGGAACGTCGTCAGCGTATCGCCATGCACGAGAATAAGATCCGGCTGCGATTCCTGGAACACAGGCTCAAGCCCCTGCAGCACGCGCATCGTAACTTCGTTCAGCGTCTGACGGTCTTTCATGACGTTCAAGTCATAATTCGGCGTAATTTTGAAAATGTCGAGCACCTGATCCAGCATTTGACGATGCTGTGCCGTTACGCAAACGAGCGACTCGATATGCTCCGGATGCTTCTCCAACTCCTTAATCAGAGGAGCCATCTTAATTGCTTCAGGTCTAGTACCGAAAATCGTAATGACTTTCAAACGTTTCATTGGTTCTTCTCCCCCATCGTCACAACTCTTTTATTTCGTGCCGAACAGACGATCTCCCGCATCTCCCAGTCCGGGTACGATATAGCCGTGATCGTTCAAGTAGTCATCTACGGCCGCTACATAAATATCAACGTCAGGATGCTCTTGCTGAACCGCTTTAACTCCCTCCGGCGCCGCAATTAGGCACATCAGCTTGATTTGGGTGCATCCTCTGCGTTTCAAGACTTCAATGGCCATATTGGCGGATCCCCCGGTAGCCAGCATCGGATCAATCACGATCAGTTCCCGCTCCTGCACATCTGTCGGCAGCTTCACATAATATTCGACAGGCTGCAGCGTGTCCGGATCACGGTAAAGGCCAACATGTCCCACTTTTGCCGCCGGGATCAGTTTAAGCACACCGTCAACCATCCCTAGTCCTGCGCGCAAAATTGGAATGAGTCCCAGCATTCTGCCGGAAATAATGCGGCAATCCGCTGTTGTAACAGGTGTTTTCACCTGAACATGCTCAAGCTGAATATTTCTGGTGATCTCATAAGCCATTAATGTGGCTACTTCGTCCACAAGCTCCCGAAAGTCTTTCGTTTTCGTATTCTCATCCCGAATAAAGGTAAGCTTATGCTGAATAAGCGGATGATCACAAATAAATAACTTCCCCATAATTTCCTCCTAAAAAACCACATTGTTATATGTATTTTACCTATTTAGCGTCAAGGTACGACAAACCTCGTTCATTATATCATATGTTATCCAACTTATCCTCCGAAAAACCAAACCTACCATGAATCTCCTTATTTAAATAAAAAACCGCCGGAGATCTTCTCTCAAGCGGTGTTGAAATACGCTTATTCTTCCATAGAATCAGAGCGAAACCAGATGTTTTTAAAATCAAACCAGCCCAGCGTATTGAACGCAATCCCTTGTAAATGAGGGCTGTATACCAATTGCTGGGTCGTATGCAAAAGAAACAGGACCGCGTAGTTGTCAGAAATGAGATCCTGCATGCCACGGATTCGCTGCAAACGTTCCTGCGCATCGGGTTCTGCTTCGATGGCTGCGATTGTTTCATCAAAAACCAGACGCTGCTCATCCGTCGCATACGTACGAACCGCCAGATTGCCTACTTTGTACACTTCGATCAAACAGCGCGCTTCATCGTCATCTGCCACAACTCCGCCGATAATGACGTCGGCCTCTAACAACAGGGGAACCTTGGTCATTTGTTCAAAGGTATACTCCTTCAGGACAACCCCAATCCCGACAGCCCGGCAGCAGGATTGAATCCATTCCGCATGAGGCTGATTCTTCCGTGTAAAAATCATAGTGATGGATTCGCCGTCGTATCCGCACTCTCTCAACAGCTCTCTCGCACGCTCAGGCTGATGATCCTCCGGCTCTGCAGTCGGCGACTCTGGCGGCAGGAAATCGGCGGCAGGTCTAGCATGATAAAGGCCTAATTCCTTGATCAACCCGCTTCGGTTCAGGATAAGCTGAATGGCTTGGCGAAATTTGAGTTCTTGTTGAGGACCCTTTTTACGAAAATTAAATACGAGCGTGCTGGAGCCCAGCATCATCACTTCTTTTTTGTACCAATGCGCAGGGGCAGGCTGTTTATAGTGATTGAGCTTGCCCATTTGAAAGTTCAGCTGCTGCCATCTTCGATCGCTGACATTATCCGGCACATAGAGAAGCTCGATGCGATCCAAATGGGCGCACTCCTTATAGTAATCCTCGAACGCTTCTAACGTTAAGCCTCCCGTATCATGCCTCGCAATTCGAAAAGGACCCGTTCCAACGGGAAGCATACTGGCATCCGCTACCTTAGAAGCGCTATAAACATCCGCGGGAACAATCGCTGCCTGGTAAGAGCTCACATAGTGAGGCAGCATATAATTCGGCGCATCCAGCTCCAACCTGACCGTCAGCCGGTCTACAGCGCGAATCTCTCTGACGGACCTCAGCAGCCAACGGTTCGGCGAGTACTCCGTACCCAGCGAGCGCAGCCGGTTGAATGAAAAGACAACATCGTCTGCCGTCATCTCGCGGCCATGATGGAATCGCACCCTTTTTCGCAAATAAAAGGTCCATACGGTCGCATTGTCGTTGCAAGCCCACTCATGAGCGAGGCCCGGCTCCAGACAGCCGCAGAGCGGATTGTAATAGAGGAGCGTGTCGAAGGCCTGCTTCACGAAGTGGAGATCTCGTGAGAAGAGTATATCGACGGGATCGAGCGTCAATACCCTGAACTGCATGGGCAGCCTCAGCGTCTCGGGGTTACCGGACTCACAGTTGCCCCGGTAGCCGAAGTAACTGCCCAGCCAAGCCAGGAACCGGTCAATGACGCCCCCATCAAGACCCTCCATATGAAATAAGCTCATCGCGCTGTTCAAGTTTCCCTGCTCGACAAGCACTTTCGCTTCCGCCAGCAGCAGATCTTCAGCGGCAACCAGAAACCGAATGGCCGAGCGGTGCCCGCGGCCGCGCCCTGGTGTCCAAACAATCCAGCCCATTTCGCTCATCTTGCGAATCAGAATTTTCACGTTTCGTTCCGTACAGTAAAGGTAGCCGGCAATTTCTTCAACCGAGACGGGCACGTCCATATACGTGTGGGGGATCTGTAAAACACGCGTTATTGATGTTTTTAACTGCGCATATTGTAAAGCCAGCTGCATGAAAATCCCCTCCATTTACACGAATTACCAAGAGTATAGGGGCACCTCACCGATTCGTCAACAGCCTTTGGAGGGAATAAAAGGTGAAAGTTTTTCAAAGCTCTATACACTTTTTAACCTAGGGTCATTTGTTATGATGGGTAGCACCAAGACTTTACGACTCTATGAAACAGGTGATGCAGCATGACATTCTTTCAATTCCATCCCAATGTGCGACTGCGCATTGCTCTTAGCTTTCTAACCAACATACTCAGCAATATGGTTATTCCGTTCATGTCGATTTATTTTGCCCGTACGCTCGGTACGACGATGGCCGGCACAGCCACTACGATTTCCATCATTGTAGCTCTCGTCACCGCTACCATTGGCGGGCACTACGCCGACCGGGTCGGACGCAAAAAATTGATGCTGTTCGGGGAAGGGGTCGCCATGCTGTCTTACGCGATCATGACCTTCGCCAATTCTCCTGTCTGGCATTCGGCCGAGCTTACGCTCGTCATGACAATAATCAGCAGCGCTTCCTGGGGACTAAGCAAACCGGCCGTTGAGGCCATGCTGATTGATGTCTCGGGACCGGATACGCGCAAAGCCATCTACCGGATCAACTATTGGAGCAACAATCTCGCTATATCCGTAGCCGCTATGATTGGCGGGTATTTCTTCAGCGACTATCTGTTTGAGCTATTATTGGCTGCTGGCGGGATGTCGCTCATCGCACTTCTGGTGACCGCCTTATTCATGAAAGAAACAATGCCCGCAGCAAACGGAAACACGGGTGAAAATCAGGCCCCAGCCTTAACTAAACGCATTACCATGATCGAACGCTATAAAATAGTGCTTCAGGATCGTAGATTCTTGATCTATCTGCTCTCCAGTGTGCTGGTCGTGTCCGTAGAGATGAATTTAAGCGGGTACATCGGCATCCGGCTCGCTCAAGACATTCATCAAACCCCATGGCTGCCCGGTCTATCGGCGACGATCGACGGCCTGCCGCTGGTGGGGGTACTGCGTACCGAGAATACGATTGCCGTTGTCCTGCTTTCCCTTTTTGTCGGCCGACTGCTCAAAGGGAACTCCGACAATCGCTTCATGCTGTTCGCCATGTTCCTGAATGTGGCTGGGTACACGTATTTGGTTTTCGGCAACCAGCCGGCCCTGCTGCTGCTGCTCATGCTCGTTGCCACAATCGGCGAGCTGACCTATGTGCCGTTAAAGCAATCGCTCCTCGTGCAGCTCGTCCCGGATGATGCCCGCAGCTCCTATATGGCGCTGAGCAGCATGACCAATCGGGTCGCCATCATGCTCAGCGGCCTTAACATGATCATCGGCGGCTTCCTGCCGTCGGGCGCTATGGCCGTGTACATTCTAGCGACCGGCGTCCTCGGCATCGGCATGCTGGCCTCCATCCTGCCAAGTCTGAAGGAAGAGTCGCAAAAAGTGCAGCATGCGGCGGTGTAGACGAGGTACGCTAATGCGAAAATTGCCCATCTGACGGCCTCAAAAATATAAAAAAAGGGCTGCTTCAAAAGGTCATTAACGACCCTCTGAGGCAGCCCCTTCGTATTTATTAGTAAGTCAAACCTGGGTACAACGGATATTGCGCCGTCAAATCTTTCACCATGCCGCGAGCTTTCTCCAGCACAGCTTCGTCTTTCGGGCTTTTCAACGTCAGTGCGATCACTTTCGCGATCGTTTGCATAGCTTCAATGCCCATGCCGCGGGACGTTACAGCCGGTGTACCTAGACGGATACCGCTAGTGATGAACGGGCTTGTCGGATCGAAAGGAATCGCATTTTTGTTCGCTGTGATACCGATCTCGTCAAGTACGTGCTCAGCATCTTTACCTGTGATGTTCAGGTTGCGCAGGTCAACCAGCATCAAGTGGTTGTCTGTACCGCCGGAAACAAGGTTGATGCCTTCCGCTGTCAGAGCAGCCGCCAAAGCTTGCGCATTGTCGATGACGTTTTGACCGTATGTTTTGAATTCCGGTTGAAGAGCTTCGCCGAAGGATACCGCTTTTGCTGCAATTGTATGCATCAAAGGACCGCCTTGGGAACCAGGGAATACAGCTTTATCAATGGCTGCCGCCCAAGCTTTGCGCGTAAGAATCATACCGCCGCGTGGACCGCGAAGCGTTTTGTGCGTCGTTGTTGTTACGAAATGTGCGTGCGGCACCGGGTTCGGGTGCAAGCCGGCTGCAACCAGACCGGCGATATGCGCCATATCGACGAAGAACAGAGCGCCTACATCGTTAGCGATGGAAGCCAGCGCTTCGAAATCAATCGTGCGCGGGTAAGCACTCGCGCCTGCTACGAGCATGCGAGGCTTATGTTTGAACGCCGCTTTGCGCACATCGTCATAGTCGATGCGGAAATCTTTTTCGCTTACGCCGTAAGCTACGAAGTTGTAAAGAATACCGGAAGCATTCACCGGGCTGCCGTGCGTTAAGTGACCGCCATGCGCCAGGTTCATACCAAGCACTGTGTCGCCAGGGTTAAGAGCTGCCAAGTAAACAGCCATGTTCGCTTGTGCTCCGGAATGCGGTTGAACGTTCGCGTGCTCTGCGCCGAAAAGCTCTTTCGCGCGGTCGCGGGCGATATCTTCTACGATGTCTACGTATTCGCAGCCGCCGTAGTATCTTTTGCCCGGGTAGCCTTCTGCGTATTTGTTTGTCAGAACCGTGCCCATTGCTTCGAGAACCGCTTGGCTAACGATGTTTTCCGAGGCGATAAGCTCGATTTTGTCGCGTTGACGACCAAGCTCCAGATTCATTGCTTCTACGATTTTCGGATCTTGCTTGCTTAGAAAGTTTGTCATATGGAATTCCTCCTAAAGGATAATTTATCTAAACATATCGCCTAGCAATCGGCATCCGGCGCGGCTTGCCGGTAGAGCTGTTCGGCAGCATCCGGCGAGTAGACGGCTCTTATGCCGCCAATCAGTTTAGGCCGTGTAAACGCCATGGTCACATAGGCATGACCGATATTTCGCACGGGGGGCCTTGCAGGTACGGCAACCCGCCGCAAATGCATCCCGATCAACGTGCTGCCGATATCAATCCCGGCGTGCGCCTGAATCGTCTCGACAACGACAGGCTTTGCGAAGTGGCGGTACGCGTACGAGGCCATCGAACCGCCAGCTTTGGGCACCGGAATAACCGCTACGGGCTCAAGCTGAGGAGCCTTGAACAGCAGCTCTTCCTCGATGACAAGCGCACGGTTCAAATGCTCGCAGCATTGGAAAGCCAAGTGCAGCCCGAACTCGCGGCTTATACGCTGCGCCGTTTCAAAAATCGGCCGGGCCGCATCCAGCGTCCCCGAAGTGCCGATCCGGTGCCCGAGAATTTCACTTGTGCTCGTACCGATAACCAGAATATGACCTGGCTGCAGACTGCCCACCTTGACCAACTCACGAAGATTTGTTTCCAAGCCTTCTGCAATCGTGTGAAGTATGGAATCTGTCATCGCGGTCGCCCTCTATGGATGAATCGCGAAGCGATCTTCGATGCTTTGCACTTTGTTAATGCGGTTTTGATGGCGGACGCCTTGCGAAAACTCCGTCTCCAGCCAAATTTTTACAATTTCCTCAGCAACGCCCGGTCCGATGACACGCTCACCTAAAGCAAGGACATTCGTATCATTGTGCTCCCGTGTCGCTTTGGCGGAAAAGAGATCATGCACCAGGGCACAACGGATCCCCGGAACCTTATTCGCAGCGATGGACATGCCGATGCCCGTTCCGCAGATGAGAATCCCTTTGTCGGCTCCGCCGGAAACCACTTGCTCGCAAACTTGCAGCGCATAATCCGGATAATCGACCGAATCTGCACAGCTGCAGCCATAATCTATAACCTGATGACCTAATGATTCAATAAAAGGAATGATAACATCTTTCAAACGATAGCCTGCATGATCCGCACCTAACGCAATTTTCATGAGTAGAACGCTCCTTTGCTTGTTCGAATTCGACCATCCTATTATATCCCAAAGTCCACCAGAAAACGAAAAAAAGAGCGGACACGCTAGAAATAGCGCGTTGCTCTTTTGCCCAGGCGACCGGCCGTATAGCTCAATGCTCCACTGTGGTTGATCCCACTCGTCGCCAGTTACATTGAGTCCTGCTTGATAGGTACATTTTATCGTATTATGCTCCGGGTGTAAAGACGTATTCCGCAAATCATTTCCCAGTCTGCGGGCCCTCTTTCTGTCGAAGCTTTGCAACTAATTTATCTAAACTCCCGCCTATTTCCTTCGCCGTTTGCCGGTAAACCTCTAGCGAACCCCCGTACGGGTCGGAAATATCGTAATCCGGAATGGCATGTTCAAGGGTATAAATACGATTTCTTTCTTCGAGCGTCACCGTTTGCGACAGAGCCTGCTTGAGCTGAACTTCCGTCACAAGCTTTTCCCTTTCCTCAATCGCCTGCAGGACATGATGGTCATCCTCTACATATTCTTTGAGCGTAAAAGTTTTCTCGACTGCAGCCGGGAATCGCTGGATCACCGTGCGTTTATGCCCCATCGTCATCGTCAAAATAACATCTGCCCACTTCACTTCAGACTCCTGAATCGCCAACGAGCTAATGGACTCCGTGAAGCCCGCTTCTTGCAGGAGCGATGCACTGTTCAGGGAGATCGGAGCGCCCGTCATCGCCGATACCCCAGCTGAACGAACTTCCGCCGCAAGTCCTTCTTGATGCACCCTGATACGCAGCAAACCTTCAGCTAATGGACTGCGGCACGTATTTCCTGTACAGACAAATAGAATTCGCAACATGAGTTCCTCCTAAAAGTTTTAAAGGCAGAGCCTTCTCTACCTGTATTGTATCATAGCAAAAACTTGATCCCAAACGCGAGCAAAATAAGTCCGCCAAACGCCTCGCCATACTCGCCAACCCAACCGTTAACCCGCCTTCCGACCAATAATCCGGCTATGGAAAGCAAAGCGCCGAACAAGCCAAACACAAGCACCGTAAGCAAAATATCCGTCGCGAACATCCCTAGAGACACCCCAACAGAGAACGAATCTATACTGACACTAAGCGCGAAAATCGTCAGACCCCATAGCGATCTATGATCGAAAGAAGTCGCTTCCTCCCCGCGAATCGAGCTGTACACCATATGGGAGCCCAAAAGAATAAGCAAACATCCGCCGGCCGCTGTAGCGACATTGCCTAGCAAGTGCGAGACATATTGCCCCATGAACATGCCCATCAACGGCATAATGATGTGGAAAATACCAATCACAATGCTTATTTTCAAAATATCCATCAAGCGAATCCCCTTCATGCCGATGCCGATCCCCAAGGAAAAAGCATCCAAGCCCAGAGCAATCGCCATGATGAATATGGTGATGATCTGCCCAAAGTCAACGTCATTTAAGAGCATAAGTACGATCCCCCTTGTCCGCTTTCTTAACCAAGATATGCGGACAAACTGGGAATCATGCTAGCTAAACGCGTACAAGCCGATGACCTGCCGCTTTGCGCAGACGATTCATGATCGCTTGACCAATTCCCGTTTCCGGACAGCCCTCTGCGACGATATAATGAATGTCTTGCAGATCGAATTCTCTTAATGCAGCGTACAGCTCCTGGGCAATCGTTTCCGGCTCAGCTAACGATCCGCAGGCAATCACCAAATCGGCTTCAAAGCGGGAAGCTCTTTCCTCAAAAGTAAGGATACCGGTCGATTCCCCTCTTGCCTTGGCTGCATGAATGTCACCCTGAATCCAAGCAGACACTGCCTCTGCATCGTCGCCAAAAACGATATGCATGTACCCCTTCGGCGCGTAATGCGTATACTTCATGCCCGGAGCACGCGGCGTCTCCGAAGCCTGCACATCTTCCCGTTCCGGCTCATGAATTTGAATAGCCGGCAGCGCGGACTGCAGCTGTTCCGCCGTCACACCGCCAGGACGCAGTATATACAGCTGGCCCTCAACAAGCTGAATCACCGTCGATTCGACTCCGACACCCGTTCCTCCGCCGTCCACAATGCCTCCGATTCGACCGTCAAGGTCTTCTCTGACATGCGATGCCAGTGTCGGACTCGGTCTGCCTGAACGATTGGCGCTTGGCGCCGCAATAGGAAGCTCCGCTTCACGAAGCAGCTGCAGAGCTACCGGATGATCAGGTATTCTTATCCCTACCGTCGTAAGACCGGCCGTCACCAACGGCGAAATGCCGCCTGGTTTCACAGGCAGCACAATAGTAAGAGGACCCGGCCAGAAAGCTTCCATAAGACTGCGATGATCGGGCGTGACGCAAGCAGGCTCGATCAAACCTGTGAGCTGCCGGGTATCCGCGATATGAACGATCAGTGGATTATCGGAGGGCCGTCCTTTGGCTGAGAAAATACGTTCAACCGCTGAGGTATTCGTAGCGTCAGCACCAAGGCCGTATACCGTTTCTGTCGGGAAAGCGACGGTGTCTCCGCTCCTCAGAAGCGCTGCCGCTTCCATCAATTCTCCACCCCTACCGCTTCCCTGCTCAGGATCCACTTTCCAATACTTTGTCACCAGCTATCATCCTTACTTCCGAATTAAATTCAATTTATTAACTAAACCAGGCAACCACTTTCTTGATCATTTCCCAGACAAAAAACTTCACTTCAGGCTGCGAGCCGGCGGGCTGCACTTGTTCTTTTGTGCTTGATGTGCCTGCTGTGCTTGCCTTAGCTTCTTTACCCTGCTTAACCGTTGTCTGAGCTGCTTTACTGTCTTTGGCTGTTGCCGAAGGTGAAGTTGTGATCTTCTCTTGGCCCTCCGTTTTGGCTACGACAGCCGCTGCCGCCACAGCTTCTCCGGAAACAGAGTCCACAAAGCAAAGCGGCGGAAACAACACACACCACCAGTTCTGACCTTCCCCGCTGCCAATCGTGACGCGAAGCGCTTCGTAATCACCTGCCGGATACACTTCGTTACCGTACATTTTGGTAGGGAAAGGGACTTTGCCAAGCTCAACCGTATGCGTATAAGTATAACCCCGAGCTTCGATCATTTGCCCGACAAGCGCATCGAACTCCGGTAAATGAGCCGTTACCACCGCTCTCGCTTCATCCAGTGAGTGAGGTCCAATAACCCAATCCTGCATACGCGCAATAATCGCATCTCGAATTTCACGCTTTAGCGCCTGATCTTGCGCAGAGTCCGAATTTGCTAGAATCCGCAGGCGAATAGATTCTTCCGGTATCGTAGGCGAAATCACCGCCGCATTCGTACGATTGGATTCCCAACTAGTAATCATAACAATAAGTGCAAAAGCCACGAATAATAAATGTTTAAATGAATGACGATCCGTTCTTTTTACCATAAGGAAAAGCCCCTTTCCTTTCGCTTCTACTAGCCAGTATAGGCAAAAAGAGGAGAGGCTAAACCTAGTAATCTATTTAAATTTGATAGGATTGATAGAGTCGCTTGCCGGGCTCGGTTGCAGCGGGGATTCCCTGAGCTGAATCATAGGAGCGCCCGGATCGCGATCACATGGCGATCGATCCCCTGCAGATCCGGCACGAACCGGATCTGCTCCCAATCCGCGGCGGCCCGCAGCATCGCCGCGACAGCCTCCGCCTGCCCGATGCCGACCTCGAACCCGACCACGGTCGGGATTCGCGGCAGCAGCGGCAGCTGCCCAATCATCCGGCGGTATAAGTCGAGTCCCTCGACACCGCCGAATAAAGCTGTGTGCGGCTCGAACAGCCGCACCTCCGGCATCAGCGCCGGGAGCTCGCCATCAGGAATATACGGTGGGTTGGACACCAGTATATCCGGAGCGATCCGGCGCTTGATATAGGGCTCGAGGAGGTCGCCCTCGAGCCACTCCACCCGCGCAGCCACGCCGTGCCGCTGCGCGTTCGAGCGGGCCATCTCCAGCGCTGCCGCGGAGATGTCGCTGCCGGCCACGCGCCAGTCCGGGCGCGCGTGAGCCACGGTCACCGGGATGATGCCACTCCCGGTGCCCACATCCGCAAGCAGCGGAGCACCTTGCGGGAACAGACGCGAGCCCTCGTGGAGCAAAGCTTCCACGAGCAGCTCCGTCTCCGGCCGCGGAATCAGCACGGCCGGGCTCACCGCAAACGGAAGGCCGTAAAAATCCTGCTCGCCGGTAATGTACTGCACCGGCTCGCCCGCGGCCTTCCTCTCTACAAGCTGGCGCCAGGCATCCGCCAGCTCCACCGGAAACTGTTCCTGGAAACGGAACAGCAGTTCTGTCCTGCTGCAGCCAAGCAGGTGCTGCAGCAAAAGCTCCACACAGGAAGCTGCTTCCGCTACGCCCAGCTTCCCTAAAAAAGAAGAAGCCTCTACATAGGCTTCTCTAATCGTCATCGAGGCAGTCGGCATCACATTGCCTGCTCCCCTTTATCTAAAGCATCGGACTGTGCAGCAATGGTTAGTGCGGACACAATCTCCGCCATATCCCCGTTTAGAACAGTTTCCAAACGATGCAAAGTCAAGCCGATCCGGTGATCCGTAATCCGGCTTTGCGGGAAGTTGTACGTGCGAATTCGCTCCGAACGGTCTCCCGTTCCAACCTTGCTCTTGCGCTCGCCCGCGTATTTCGCTTCCTCTTCCTCGCGCATCTTATCCGAAATCCGCGCGCGCAGTACGCGAAGCGCTTGCTCCTTATTGGAGTTTTGCGATTTGCCGTCCTGACACGTCGCAACGATGCCCGTAGGCACATGCGTTACGCGAACCGCTGATTTCGTCGTGTTAACGGACTGACCGCCTGCTCCGCTGGAGCAGAACGTATCTACGCGAATATCCGCATCATGAATGACAATCTCAACATCTTCCGCTTCCGGCATCACAACAACCGTGGACGTTGATGTATGAATACGTCCGCCTGATTCTGTTACTGGAATACGCTGTACACGGTGCGCTCCGCTCTCAAACTTCAGCTTGCTATAAGCGCCTTTGCCCGTAATCATGAAAATAATCTCTTTGAACCCGCCCAAATCATTGACGGAAGCATCGAGAATTTCCGTTTTCCACCCTTGCCCGTCCGCATAACGCGTATACATCCGGTACAAGTCGCCTGCGAACAGCGCAGCTTCATCGCCGCCTGCCGCTCCGCGAATTTCAACGATGACGTTCTTATCGTCATTCGGGTCTTTTGGCATCATGAGCACTCTAAGCTGTTCTTCTAGATTAGCAGACTGTTCGCTTAGCTCTTCGATCTCCATTTTCACCATTTCACGCATTTCATCGTCCAGCTTCTCGTTCTGCATCGCTTTCGCGTCTGCCAGCTGCTCGGTCACGCTCTTATATTCATTATAAGCATCGTAGGCTTCCTGAAGATCAGATTGTTCCTTCGAATACTCTCTAAGCTTCTTCGTGTCACTCGTTACATCCGGGTCACACAGCAGTTCGCTTAATTTCTCATAGCGGTCCACAATGGACTGAAGTCGATCCAACATAACGGATCACTCCTTTCTTTATTTTTTATGGTTTACACATTAAATCTGAAATGCATAACGTCGCCGTCATTCACCACGTACTCTTTGCCTTCCAGGCGCACTTGGCCTTTTTCCTTCGCGCCATTCATGGAGCCGGCCGTTACCAAATCCGTATAAGACACAACTTCGGCACGAATAAATCCGCGCTCGAAATCCGTGTGAATCACGCCAGCCGCTTGAGGAGCTTTCGTTCCTTTGCGGATCGTCCAAGCTCTTACTTCCTGCACCCCGGCCGTAAAATACGTATATAAGCCAAGCTTGCGATAAGCTGCTTTAATCAATCTATTCAAGCCGGACTCTTGAAGTCCCAACTCTTCCAGGAACATCGCTTTTTCTTCGTCCTCGAGTTCAGCAATCTCGGACTCTACCTTCGCGCTGATCGAAACAACTTCGTTGTTTTCTTTCGCCGCGTACTCCTGAACGATTTTGACGAACGGATTCTCATCCGCTGTTGCCACTTCATCTTCACTCACGTTTGCCGCATAAAGCACAGGCTTCATGGTCAGCAAATGAAGATCGCGTACAAGCAGCTTCTCATCGTCGCTTAAATCAATGCTGCGCGCCGGCAGATCGTTATAGAGAGCTTCCTTGATGCGTTCCAGACACTCAACCTCGGCTACAACCTTCTTGTCGCCGCCTTTCAGGTTTTTGCGGGAGCGCTCGATCTTCTTCTCTACGGATTCAATGTCAGCCAAAATCAATTCGAGATTAATCGTCTCGATATCGCCAATCGGATCCACTTTACCGGATACGTGGGTAATATTATCATCCTCAAAACAACGGACAACATGCACGATCGCATCCACTTCACGAATGTGAGCCAAAAATTTATTTCCAAGCCCTTCGCCTTTGCTCGCACCCTTTACCAAACCCGCAATATCAACGAATTCAAAGGCTGTCGGGACAATGCTTTTAGGGACAATCATCTCTACCAGCTTGTGCAATCTCTCGTCCGGTACTTCAACTACCCCGACATTCGGATCTATCGTACAGAACGGATAGTTCGCAGATTCTGCCCCCGCCTGTGTAATTGCATTAAACAATGTCGATTTTCCTACGTTCGGTAGACCGACGATACCTGCTTTCAAAGCCATTGTAGTTACAACTCCTTAATTTTCGAAAATCATCCTTCTTATTATATAGTACTTGGAACGCAAAAAAAAGCCTGAAGGCTACTGATTAGCCGCAGACTTTTTTTCCAGCGCTTTTTTCGTTTCATTTTCCCGCTTCTGGACGAAGTAGGTTTCGATCTGATTTTTTAAAATAAAGCCGCGCAGCGCGTTCGTTTTCTGTTCCGGTATGGCGGTAAAGCTTGCCCCGTAGTAATAGCCTTCATTCGTTTTTTCCTGCCGGACAATTTCCATTGTACATGGCACCAAAAAGCCCAAAATCAACTCCACTTCAAGCTGGGAATGCTTTTGTATGACCTTTTCAAGCATAGCATTCTCATTGATTGTGAAACCTAGGCCGTTGACGGATATATTTTTGATAGAGAACCGGATTGGATCATCGAATTGATGCTTATTTCGCTTATTTTTGTCTTGAAGTCCGAAAAGCAGCCCCTCATTCTTCACATCCACGCGAGGGAACTCCCTTTTCTCCGTAAACTTCCTGCGGTTTTCAGGCGGATTCAGGACAATGAGAGAGCCCTGCTCCTTGGCCACGACCGTTGTCTCCATGACAAACAGCCCGGACCTCGTATACACGGTCATTTTACATTTATCGCCCAGCGCAAAATTATCATATTCCGGCAGCTCCACCTCGATAATATCGCCGAGCGCATAAGTAAGCACGCCTGTGGCTACGAAATCGTCCTTGCTCAGCATCGCCTTGCTTTCAATCATGACTTCAGCATCGTACCCTTCTTTGCTGCCGTAAAACTTCATAGCTTTCTGCCTGCTCGCCATTTTGTTCATCAACACCTTCCTCCGTGCTCCGTATATAAAAAATAGACTGCCCCTTTACCGCGGGAACAGCCTATTACCTCAACCCAAAAAAGCATCGATTTTCGGTAACCAGGCTGTCATAGTTCCATGGAACGGTAGACCCTCAGCTTTGCGTCCTTGCCTTTCGGCAAGTTTGCCATTATCGAACCCTGCAAATGAAATTTATACATATCTCGTTCTTTATGGTCTAAAAGACCTACGTTATCTCTCATTATACGGATGGCTGATCTTATTATCAACTAAATCCCTTGCATACGGATTGTATTTGTTGTATGAATGTTAAAAGAATTACATATCCACAACTTTTTAAGTTATACACATTGTTATCCACAGGTTGTTAACAACGAATATTTGTTCGATTCTTTGTACACATGTGGATAAGATTATTTTTAGCGAGGTGTCCCCCTGTGGATGAACATAATGAGCATAATGAACATATTCTCTGGATGAAAGCAGCTATTGAAGAAGCACGCAAAGCCGAAGCCATTCGCGAGGTGCCCATCGGCGCCGTTGTTGTCCATCAAGGTCAAATTATCGGCCGCGGCTACAATCTTCGCGAAACCACGCTGGATCCTCTGGCTCATGCTGAAATGATTGCCATTAAGCAGGCTAGCGAGCACCTGCAAGCTTGGCGTTTGCTCGATTGCAAGCTCTACGTCACGCTGGAGCCTTGTCCGATGTGTGCGGGAGCCATCGTCCAAGCGCGGGTTCCGCAGGTGATCTACGGTACGACCGATCCCAAAGCCGGCTGCGCGGGAACGCTGATGAACCTGCTGCAGGAGGACCGGTTCAATCACCGGGTCGATGTGGTCAGCGGCGTGCTGCAGGCGGAGTGCGCTACTATGCTGACGCAGTTTTTCCGCAAGCTGCGGGGGAAGGAGTAGGCGCTCCCGCGAGAATATTTTTTAGCGGCACTAGATTTACACGCTGCCGCCCAAAAGGTTGCACCGCACAAGGCTTCGTGCTATCATAATCCTTGCTATGCGCCCGTAGCTCAGCAGGATAGAGCAACAGTTTCCTAAACTGTAGGCCGGATGTTCGAATCATCTCGGGCGCGTTTGCTTAGAAATCCGCGGTAGGTCAACGTTTAGCTAACATTGAGCTCAGCGGAAGGAGAACGTAAGGCATACAGTCTGTACACGAAAATTTGCGGAACTATATGCCGGAAATTCACCGTTTAAATACCCGTTTCATGTGACCCTTTACGGAATAACGTAAGGGGGTTTTCGTTATGAGTAATGTTGATCCGCGGAAAGGTAAATCAATCGCTAGTGGATGCCGAAATGTGGACGTAGTGCCTTCGTATGGTCTTGAAAGTGCGTTCCATTTGTTTTGATGTTGCTAAGAAGGCGGAGGGCATGCGCGAGAGAACGTTGGGGAGTTATGTATTATACTGGGGTTATTTTCGCGAATGGATCGGTCAAACTTGTCCACAACTAGTGGATATTGGCGCGATCACAACCGAAGTTGTCCGCGATTACGTTAGATTTATGAGCACTAAGCTTAGACGCGATATAGAGGACGCTCCCAACTTGTCGCCTTACACTATTGCGTTTCAGCTGCGAGATTTGAGGACCATATTTAACTTTTTGTTTTTGGCACGTGAAAAGAAGTTCATATCAATCCAGTCAAGAACGTTAAACAGCCGTGCTTTGATCACAAAGAGTAAGCGACGCTCAGTCCGGATCAGCTTAAACAGTTACTTGCGGCAATTGATACAAGCACGTTTGCTGGGTTTCGCGATAGGACATGCCTACTTCTGATTGCAGACGGCGGTTTTCGTATACTCGAGGCACTACGCTTTGAACTCTTCGCGGCCGCATTATCGCAGGCGACCGTCACAATGAGTGCGTGCGGTAACCTCGAAAATGGCGGCATTATACGCGAATAATGCGGGGAAATCGTGAGGATTGGCGACTTTGCTTCGCGCGTAGTATGTACGAGCTACGTGAAATTAACTAATAAAATACATATATTATATTATTTTACTGTAAATGTTTAGACATATTATGTTTAATAACGTAAAATTCACCGAGTAACTTATTTTTAGAAAAAGGTGGAATTTACTTTGAAAAACAGATTGAGAATTGCAATTTTTCTTTTAGTAATTTCATTGTTATTACCTGTAGTAAGTGCTAAAGCGGCAACTAACTACACGGGCGGTCTACTTGATGGGAAACCAGGGAAGGTTATGAACACCTCAGATCTTGAGGAGCCTGTAGTAGGATACGTTGTGAAAGAAGCAAAGTATAACGCTGCTTCCGAATCAACTACATTGCTGACGGATAACAACGAATCAACACTAAATAGAATTATGGGCTATGGAATTAATAAAAGCATGGTTCTTTACAAATTGGACGCGGATGCTGAGTTGACGTCATTCCGTTTAAAGTCATCTTTAGGTACAAACGTCTCGATGATGCTTTTTAAAAGTGATGGTAGCTACTTAGGAAACTACATAGACAGTGGTCACACAACTGATGGCCGATTACTTACTCTTTCCACAAAAAAACAAGGTGTCCGCTATGTAGCTCTTGTGAGTAGAAATTATGGGCAAGAAGACGATGTTTTTGAATTTAACGTCTACGGTACATTAGCTATTCCAGTCGACACTACGCCGCCAATAGCACCACTCGGACTTAATGCAACTGCTGGCAATACTCAAGTAAGTTTATCATGGACAGCTAATGCGGAACCCGACATTTCGAGTTACAAGATATATAAAGACGGAATTCTCCTTACTACAGTAGCAACAAATAACTTTCTTGTTACAAATCTAACGAATGGTACGCTATATACGTTTCAAATAAGTGCGGTAGATACTGCCGGTAATGAATCCGTAAAAAGTAATGTTGCATCCGCGACTCCAACGGCACCCGTAACAGCCGGACGAGCCCTACTCGTTGTCACGTTAACTAGCGGACTCGAAAAGGAGTATGATCTCCCTATGACGGACGTTAACGCGTTTATCGCGTGGTATAATGGACGTGCGACAGGTACTGGATCGGAAATATACACGTTTAATAAAACGTATAACCTTGCGAAGTTTATCAGCCGCAAAGATTATGTCGCGTTCGATAAAATTGAAACGTTCGAAGTTAACGAATATAATCCAAATTAATATAACGAAAAATAAACGTCAGTGTAACGGAGTGATTCCGCTGCGACTGGCGTTTATTTTATATTTAGTCCTTTAAGAACTCTTTGTCTAATAATATGTAATATAATTCCCCGTCATAACCGAGTGCAACTAATCGTTCCTCATAATCGAAAAACACATCTTGAATGTCTTCCATTTCTTTGACGCTAAATTCTAACGTATTTTGTTAATCATCTGATTGCTCATACTAAGTCTCCTCATTAGTTAACTTTTCGCGCTCTATGGTAATTAGACGTGTTGCCTTTACTCTGTTGAGACGGTAATTATAGGTAATGACATCAGTCACTTTAGGCACTTTCATACGACGACGTCGTCGCTTTTATCGCTTGCCCTTCGCCCACACTACGCGTATAATTACGAATATACGTTCGAACAATATTCCCAGAGGTTGATACGTTATGAATGCAGCGCCCCCAATTCATTGACTATCCGTTCTAATTTAAAACCACTTATAGACGCTCGTAACCTGTCCATACGTCAAGTCGCACAAGATATCGATTACCGATCCGAATCCGTTCGTCAACTATATTAATGATGAAATGGAACGCTATCCGCGTGAGCTTCTAGCGAAACTTTGCGCATACCTTGACGTTACGCCTACGGACTTATTAATACTCGTAAATGGCACAGAGTAAATCGTGCCATCGTTCACAAATAGAATGCTCTGGACGAAAAAAGACGGCAACTGATCTAACAGAAGCCGTCTTCTTCTTATTTATCGGTAAAACTCCGTTGATCTCCGCTAAGTCTTCGTGATGCTTATCCGTTCGACTAAAATAGTTCCCGCCGCATATAGGTAATTCCTCCAGTTGCAAACTTTTTATAGTCTATCCACATGTGAATAGACTATCCACATATCCCGGTAAACAAATCAGCACTATCAACATGAGCACAAGTAAGGCCTTTTTCAGACGATATTAACAACCAAAAAGAGGGAGGATCTCAACAAGTGGACAGGGGTTCTCGGAGGGGGAGGGTCTTAGACAATAGCACATCCTATGTTGTACTTTGTGCAATAAAATGACTGAAATCCAGCCATAACGCTCATCTTCATTGTACTATGTACAACGTTTTGGAGGGGGAGGAGTGGTTTTCGAAGTACAGAGGTCAAAATAAGTGTACTTTGTGCAATGAAGATGACGATGGAGAGGAAAAAACCGCTTCTGCATTGTACAAAGTACAACAGAGTCCGTATTTTTGCGTGAAAAAGGGATGATCCGCCGCGCAAAAAAGAAGGAGGTGCCGCGCGCTGCCTTATTTTGCAACCATCCTGTCATAGCCTTGCTACAGACGATGTTCTATAATAAACGGTAGATTAGGTAGGAAAGGAGCACCCCGTGACAATTAACAAAATTCCAAGCTCTTATCGCATTCCTTTATTTTGCGCAGTTACGCTGCTGTTCTGGATGTCCATGTATACGAGCGTTCCCATCATGGCGCCTTATGTGGAGTTCCTTGGCGGGAATCACCAACTGGCGGGATGGATCGTTGGCATGTATGGGATTTCCCAAATGCTGCTGCGCATTCCCGTAGGCATCATGTCGGACCGCTTTCATAAACGGAAGCTTTTTATTACATTCGGGTTGTTTTTTACAGCCATTGGCGGACTCGGCCTCTATATCACCCACGATTTCACGTGGATTCTGATTCTCCGGGCTTTGGCGGGGGCAGCCGCGGCAACATGGGTCGACTTCACCGTCTTGTTCACGAGCTACTATAAGCATGAGGAGTCCACGAAAGCGATCGGTACGATCTCCTTTTTCAACTCCTTAGGCCAGGTGCTCGGCATTCTATCGGCCGGATGGGCGGCAGACTCGCTCGGCTGGGAGGCAGCTTTCATTTTAGGAGCGCTGCTGGGGCTGCTCGGATTCGTCGGTTCTTTCTTTTTGATCGAAAAAATAGAGCCCGATGCGCCGAAAATTACGCTGCGGGGGATAGGAGACGTCGCCACAGACCGTACGCTCCTCTTCGTGTCCTTGCTTGCCATTTTGTCGCAGGTGCTGATCTTCGCTACGGTCTTCGGGTTTACTCCCGTATACGCCACATCGTTAGGCGCCGATAAGTTCTCGCTATCCATGCTTTCGTTATTTGCCAATGTGCCTGTTGCACTGGCTTCCTTATTCGGCGGACGCAAATGGGCAGCCAAATACGGAGAGAAACGAATGGTTGTTTGGGGCTTTATTCTCATGGGGGTATTTACCTTTACGATCCCTTTTACGCATCATTTATGGGTGCTTATGATAACGCAGGCTTTTGCCGGCTTTGGACGGGGACTTTCTTTTACACTGCTCATGGGAATGAGTATTAAACATATGCCTGCCGAAAAGCGGGCGACGGCGATGGGCTTTTTCCAAGCGATCTATGGATTGGGGATGTTCGTTGGCCCTGTGCTGATGGGCGTGATCGGGGATTGGTTCTCTTTGAATCAAGGCTTTATCGTGCTAGGCGTCCTTGGTGTGATCAGCGCTCTGTTGTCTCAATGGTTCGTACGAAGTACGCCTAAGATGTCCGCGGTCAAGTCCAGCAGCTCTACCGCTGCGCTTTAACTGATAGAAGAGCGGATCGTAACGATTCGTTCTTTTCTTTTGCCTGAAGTGCAGGGTTGGGCATCGTCGCCTGCGTCTATTCATGCGGAGAGGAGGAGAAGCACATTCAGGAACAAGAGCTTGTAACACGCATATTGAATGGTGATGAGGCGGCATTCCGGGAACTTGTTGCGACTTATCGTCAATACTTGTTCCAAACCATTTATGCCATCGTACGCCATACGAAGGATGCCGAGGATATATCGCAGGATGTCTGGTCCCGAATTTTCTTCTCCCTCCCCCAGTACCAGATGAAAGGGCTTAAAACCTGGATGACCCGCATTGCGGTGAACCGGGCTATTGACTTCAAACGATCGGCCAACAGGCGAAGGGAAGATATGACTGCAGAGATGGAAGTTCCGATCCAAGAAGGCCAGACCTCGGGGACTCATCCGTTCTCTTCAAATGGTGTGGAACATGAGGTGCTGACGAAGGAGACCACCGAGCTCGTTCGCCGGAAACTTCACCAAATTCCCGCCAATTACCACGAAGTATTAACGGCCTATTATATTCATCATCAATCGTACCAAGATATTGCTAATGCCCACGGGGTGACGGTGAAAACGATCGAATCCAAGCTGTACAGGGCCAAGCAGTGGCTTCGCAACAACTGGAAGGAGGAGGATTTCTTGTGAAACACTATGATGAACAAGCCTGGAGCCAATATATCAATGAGCAGCTGCCACCGAATGAATTAAGTGAAATGGAACAACATCTATACGGATGTGATGATTGCTTGGCGCTGTATATGATCTGTATGGAGCAAATGACGGCGGCGCTGCCCCTTATGGATGTCGAGGAGCACAAGTATGTAGATGCCATACTCACACGTACGATAGGAACCAAACGTTCCCGGAACCGCTCTACGATGCTGCATTACGGGATTGCGGCGGCGGCGACGCTGATTCTGGCGGCTACCGGCTTTTTTCACGGATTATCGCAGGAGTTGGGACCTCGAAGCGCGCTGCAACCCGCTCCTCCTTCCGAATTAAAAATCGATCAACCGATCTCGGATAAACTATTAAATAGAACGCTAAGTTGGCTGGATACTCTGCAGAACAAATAAACCACAAGGAGGTTTACAACTTAAATGCCAAACAAAAGCAGCCTCGTCGCTTTCCTGTTGTCCTTCATCCCCGGAGCGGGTCATCTCTATATGAATCGAATCTTTCGCGCCGTACTTTACGGAGCAGGGTTCTTTGGTCCCTTATTTCTCCTTTTCGTTGGCGTCGCTGTTTTCCATGCGCATGATAAATCCCTGATTCTCCTTCTCCTCTTCGCAGCCCTCGTAGGGATCGCGAATATGGTGGATATGATCATCTTCCTGCTGCGCCCTCAGCCTTATTACGGGCCGCAGGGAGCGCCTTACGGAGGTGACCCTTATATGCACACGTCCGCTTGGGAGCCAAACCCTTATGCCGCTCATGCTGCCGCACAACAAGAAAGAACGAGGGTCATGCTGCTCTCCTTCGTCCCTGGTCTCGGCCATTTCCAACTGGGTCTTATGCAGCGCGGATTGACCGCGATGGTATCCTTCTTCGGGGTTGCCGTTCTCGTCTTTTTCATCACCATGATGACCCATAATAACAGCTTCGTTGCTTTTCTCTTAGCTATGCCGGTCTTATGGTTTTATACGATGTTCGATGCGTTAAAGCAGCAAGAGCGCAAACAAGCGGGCTTCGAGCTTACGGATCGCAGTCTCTTCGATGACTTTCATCTAGGCGATGATAACGGTCGCAAGAACCGGACCTTGGCGACAATTATCGCTATTTTCCCAGGTGCCGCACACTTGTATCTGTCGATGAATAAAAGAGGCATTCAATTGATGGCGATTTTCTTGTTCTCCATTTATGTGCTGGATGTGCTGCGGCTGTCCCTTTTCTTCTTCCTGATCCCGATTCTGTGGTTTTTTAGCTTCTTCGATGCCTTACAGAGCATCTCGAAATATGAGAACGGTTCGCTCATAGATAAACCGATCGTCGAAAACTGGGCTGCGCACCACCGATCCATCGGCTTTGTCCTTATCCTGCTCGGCGGCTACTACGTATTTAAGGAAGTCATTGTCCAGTTTCTATATCAGATGTTCCCGAATAATTACTTGTACTGGATAAACAATTTCGGACAAACGCTAATCGTAGCTGTAATTCTCATCGGCGGCGGCATCAAATTGCTACTTTATCGGAAAATGGGACCTACTCAGGCAGAGCCGACTTCAGCTCCTTATTCGCCAGACGAAAAAAAGAACCCTTTTTAAGGGGTTCTTTTTTTGTCGGTGTTTTTTGGGTTTCTTTTAAACATGTTACACATAAACCTTTAGGAAAATCTGCTTATAAAACACGGTACGTGTCTTTGGCACATCCCCTCCAGCCTGATTATAACAGGTATGAAAGTCCTCTTTGCAACGGTTTTTGTTTCGCGGAATACTCCAACGGAACCACACCTCTCTGCTCACCGACAAGATATAGTATGTCCGGCTTGGCGATCTTTAAACATTGTCCGGAGAACAATTTTTAATGACCGTGCCCCGCTCCTTCGCCATGCCCATTATTCCTCGAATGGTTACGGTTCTTCACTTTCTTCGATCCCGAAAGAGGATCCTGCTGCTGTTTGCCCTGGTTATTCCGGGTTGATTGGTTTTGAGACGGATCCGCTACTCCATAAGCATCTGGCTTCATCATCATCATTCCTCTCTAGTTTCCTTTATGATTCAGAGCATCTTGATGTCTATGATCATTTACTTGCTGCTGCACCTGCTGAGCATGATGACTGTTCACAGGAGCCGCTTCGAAATCTTTGGCAACATTTTGCAAATTTTTATCCGGAGCTTTTTGCTTTGTCATGTGATTGAACTCCCCTCCGCAGTTTAAGCGTGTGTAACTCTGTGCAAGACTTGTGCGCATTCATGAATGTGGCGAACATAGTCATCCACCAAATTTTGAACGACATCACCGGTTTCATCAATGTGAGTAGTGCCCTGCTGCACGTCCATCAGTTCCACATTAACCTCTCTGGCATCCACGTAATTGACTTTAAAATCGAAGTTGTAACCCGAGTGCCCTCCCGCTTCAATATGAACCCTAACGGTCTGAGCATCGGCTTCATCGGCCCATACGCGTGCCTGATCGGTAGGCTGCAAGGTCGTAGGGAGAACATTTGCCCACTCTTGTACCAATTCCGCTTGATCGATTGTCAGCTTCTCATTGCTCATAGGTAACACCTCCACATTGTTTAAAATGCGGAAGGCGCCCGGCTTTTATCCATGTAAAAAAACAACAACTGCGGTACAGTTCAAATCGCCGCCATTGGTGTAAATAGCGGACTATTGTTGTCATTAGCAACTTGCGGAACAAATAAAAAACGCACCAGACCGTGTATTCAACAGTCCAGTGCGTTTCAGCGCTTTATGCCCCATGTAGTTAAACTATTGGGGGTATTACCATGGTTACGGAGAGGGTGGGATTCGAACCCACGGAGGCTTGCACCTCGGCGGTTTTCAAGACCGCTGCCTTAAACCACTCGACCACCTCTCCACGATAGGTGTCCCCTGTAGAGGAGACAACCTTGTGCAGTGACAAAAAGCATTGTATCACATAATCCCGATAATACGCAAGTACTATTTTTTCGCGATTACTTTTACGTTGTTCATGTAAGGAATAAGAACTTCAGGCACCTTGATCGAGCCGTCAGCTTGCTGATAATTCTCGAGAATCGCCGCAACGGTGCGTCCGAGCGCCAAGCCTGAACCATTCAGGGTATGTACGAATTCCGGTTTCGCCTTAGCGTCCCTGCGGAAACGAATGTTCGCTCTGCGGGCTTGGAAATCCTCGAAGTTGCTGCAAGATGAGATTTCACGGTATGCGCCGCTGTTTGGAAGCCATACTTCCAAGTCAAACGTTTTGGCCGACGTGAAGCCAATATCACCCGTACATAGGGATAATACCCGGTAAGGGAGCTTCAACAGCTGTAAAACGCGCTCAGCGTGCCCTGTGAGCTTCTCCAGCTCATCATAGGAGTCTTCGGGCTTAACGATTTTAACGAGCTCAATTTTGTTAAATTGATGCTGTCTGATCAAGCCGCGTGTGTCTCTTCCGGCTGACCCGGCTTCCGAGCGGAAACAAGCGCTGAAAGCGACGAAATTAACAGGCAGCTGCTCGGTTGTCAAAATATCTTCCCGGTGGTAGTTCGTAACCGGCACTTCTGCCGTAGGAATTAGGAAATACTCCGAATTCTCCACTTTGAAAACATCTTCCTCAAACTTCGGAAGCTGACCGGTACCCGTTAAACTATCGCGGTTAACGATATACGGCGGCAGCATTTCCTCATAGCCATGCTCATCGCTGTGCAGGTCCATCATGAAGTTGATTAGGGCACGCTCTAGTCTTGCGCCGAGCCCTTTGTAGAAAACGAAACGCGAACCCGTTACCTTCGCCGCCGCTTCGAAATCAAGGATGCCCAGCTCTTGCGCTACTTCCCAGTGTGGCTTCACTTCGAAATCGAATTGCGGAATTTCGCCAACACGGCGCAATTCTACATTCTCTTCTTCGGATCGGCCTACAGGGACGCTAGGATGGGGCATATTCGGGATGGAGAGGAGCACTTGTTGCAAGGACTCGTCCAGCACGCGAATCTCGTCATCCAGCTCTTTAATGCGGTCTCCGACCACTTTCATTTCTTGAATCAGCTCATCGGCATTCTCGCCGGACCGCTTGCGTACCGCCACCTCTTGGGAAACGGTGTTGCGGCGATTTTTGAGCTGCTCAGTTTCTTGCAGAAGCTCTCTGCGTTTTAAATCTAATGCAGTGAAACCGCTTAGCTCTTCAATCTGCTTACCACGGTTCTGCATCGCAGCTTGTACAGCTGCCAAATCGTTTCGAAGTAACTTTACATCAAACAAGGAGATTCCTCCGTTAGCGCAAAATGGTTGTATATGGAAGCAAGCACCCTTACCGGAATTTCCGGTGAAATCAAGGTGCTTGTACCATCAATTATGCTTGACTTTGCTTTACCATATCTAAGAAGTAGCTGTGCAGACGGAAATCGTCTGTCAGCTCAGGGTGGAACGAGGCCGCAAGAAGATGTCCTTGCTGCGCCGCGACGATTTGGCCGTCATACGTAGCCAATACATCCACACCGGGTCCCACTTTCTCAATCAGCGGGGCACGGATGAACACCGCGCGAACGTTCTCGTCAATGCCTTTGATCGGCAAATCCGTCTCAAAGCTTTCGCGTTGACGGCCAAACGCGTTGCGAGCCACCGTAATATCCATCAGCTCAAGATGAGCTTCCGGCTGTCCGGTGATCTCCTTCGCGATGACAATCAACCCTGCGCAGGTGCCGAAGATCGGCTTGCCTGCCGCAGAAAATTCCCGAAGCGCATCGATAAAGCCATACGTGCGCATCAGCTTGCCAATTGTCGTACTCTCTCCGCCAGGTAGAATAATGCCATCAAGGTCGGCAAGCTGCTCCGTACGCTTTACGACGACGCCCTCAGCGCCTGCCTTCTCGATGCCGCGAATATGCTCCGCTACCGCGCCCTGAAGCGCGAGAACCCCAATCTTCGTCATTACCAGCCGCGCTCCTGCATACGCTCGGAAGCTTGCAGCTTGGAAATTTCGATTCCCTTCATAGGGGTACCTAGGCCTTTGGAGATTTCTGCGATCAATTTAAAATCTGTATAGTGCGTTACAGCTTCTACGATGGCTTTGGCGAATTTCTCTGGGTTGTCCGATTTAAAAATACCGGAACCTACGAACACACCGTCAGAACCCAAATGCATCATGAGCGCAGCATCGGCCGGAGTTGCCACACCGCCTGCAGCGAAGTTAACAACCGGCAATTTGCCTGTTTCATGAACTTGCAGCATCAATTCGTATGGAGCTCCAAGCGTTTTCGCTTCGAACATCAATTCATCTTTGGACATCGCTTGTACTTTGCGAATTTGCCCTTGAATCATGCGCATGTGGCGCACAGCTTCAACGATGTTGCCTGTTCCTGGCTCACCTTTGGTACGAAGCATGGATGCTCCTTCGCCAATACGGCGCAGTGCTTCGCCAAGATCGCGGCACCCGCAAACGAAAGGAACTGTGAAATCGCGTTTGTTAATGTGAAACACTTCGTCCGCTGGTGTCAAAACTTCACTCTCATCGATATAGTCAACGCCCAGAGATTCCAGGACTTTCGCTTCTACAAAGTGCCCGATTCTTGCTTTCGCCATAACCGGAATGGATACGACTTTCATAACCTCTTCAACGATAGTCGGATCAGCCATACGGGATACCCCGCCAGCCGCACGAATGTCAGCAGGTACGCGCTCTAGCGCCATAACAGCGGAGGCACCAGCTGCTTCTGCGATTTTTGCTTGCTCGGCGTTCATAACGTCCATAATAACGCCGCCCTTTTGCATTTCGGCCATACCTGTTTTAACGCGGGATGTTCCTGTTTCCATTCTTTATTTCCTCCTATACCTGAGTGCGATTTTATACAGTTTCCTACACGATTCGATAGTAAACTTCTAAACAAACATTTTACATGAAGGAGGGGCATTATACAACCCATTATCTGGTCTAGGAGCCACCCTTTATCCCTTTAAACAGGTCGCTGAAGAAGTTTTTGAAAGAACGGAACAACAACCGGATCCAGCTTCCTTTTTCGACATCGTCATTGGCAATAAGATCTACGGTTTTTACTTGTCCATTGTAGTCCACCGTTACTTTGCCGAGCACGTCGCCTTTGGCAATTGGAGCTACCAGTTTGCTCTCTTCCAAGGCTTGTGCCGTAACTTTAAATTCCGTGTCTTTTGCACCTTTTTTCGTTACAAACGTTAACCCGGTTTTAGTTACAACAGGAACTTGCGTTTGAACGCCTTTTTTAATGTTTACGATTTTCAAAGAATCTATTTCTTGTTTCGCATTTAGATATGGTTTAATTTCAAAATTATTGAATCCGTAATCGAGGAGCTTTCTAGTTTCATTGAAACGTTCAGGCTCTGTCTTAGTGCCCATAACAACCGTGATCAGGCGCATCCCGTTTCTTTCAGCAGTCCCTGTAAAGCAGTAGCCGGCATCATCCGTCGAACCTGTTTTCAAACCATCCAGCCCTGGATAAGCATATTTCTTGAAATTTGTATTGGTTGAATTGCCTTCCAGCATCCAGTTCCAGTTGATCATCGGCGTTTTATCGGTCGGTCTGAGCTTCAAAGACGGAATTTTCGTAAATTCTAAAACCTCTTTATGATCCTTCAGGATGTTATAGGCAAGAATTGCCGCATCCCGCGCTGTCATTTTCGTTTCGCCCTCAATGGATTGCGGCGGGTTCTTCAGATCGGCACGGGATAGTCCCGTAGCGCTGATAAAGTGCGCTTTGTCGGACATGCCCAATTGTTTGGCTTTCTCATTCATCATTTTCGCAAAGTTTTCTTCCGATCCGCCCCCGAGCAGCTCGGCAAAAGCCACAGACGCGTCATTCGCGGAATAAATGGACATAGCGTTAAACATATCTTTAAAAGTCAGTGTTTCATTTTCAGCGATTAATTGTCCGGAGCCAATGACAGCGGCGGCATTCTTGGATGCCGTTACTTTCGAATCCCACGTATATTTGCCTTCTTTGATGCTTTCCATGGCAAGATACTCTGTCATCATTTTCGCCATACTAGCAGGCGGCAGCGCTTCATCAGCATTCATTTCATAGAGAACGGCGCCTGTGCTAGCTTCCATGATAATGGCAGATTTGGCGCTGACCTTCAGTTCATTTCCAGTTGTTGCTGTTGTTGCAGTCGTTGGAGCTGTAGTAGCAGCCGGTGCTTTTGTATCAGCGGCAGAAGCCGGTTGTATATGTAAAAGTACGGATTGAGCTATTAAACTAACACCTAACGCCAAAGCAATCTTTTTCTTTGTAAAACTAAAAAATCTCACAACTCCACTCTCCCTAGTCATTTTTATCCCATTTTTATATTGTAACACACCCTATTAGACAAAAAAAAGAAGACGCAGGTTCAAATCCCGCGCCTCCAAATATAACCAAAATGTGACAATTACAAAGAATAGTTCGGAGCTTCCTTAGTAATTTGAATATCATGAGGGTGGCTTTCCTTTAGTCCAGCGCCTGTGATCCGCACGAATTGCGTATCGTGAATCAATTCTTGGATATTACGCGCGCCGCAATAGCCCATGCCTGAACGAAGACCGCCAACGAGTTGATACACGGTGTCCGCCATCGGCCCTTTGTAGGCTACGCGCCCCTCAATACCTTCTGGGACAAGCTTGCTCTCATTCTCTTGGAAATAACGGTCTTTGCTGCCTTCTTTCATCGCACCCAAAGAACCCATACCGCGGTAAACCTTAAATTTACGTCCTTGGAAAATCTCCGATTCCCCCGGGCTTTCATCCGTTCCGGCAAAAAGACTGCCGATCATAACCGCACTTGCCCCAGCGGCAATTGCTTTGACCACATCGCCGGAGTACTTGATCCCGCCATCGGCGATAATGGGAACTCCGAACTCGGCAGCCGCTTGCGCGCAGTCATAGATCGCTGTAATTTGCGGTACGCCGATCCCTGCAATAACCCTTGTCGTACAAATCGATCCCGGCCCGATGCCAACCTTCACCATGGATGCTCCAGCTTGGATCAGATCGCGCGTACCGTCGCCTGTAGCTACATTTCCTGCGATGATAGGAAGATCCGGATATTGCGCTCTAATCTTTTTGACCGTTTCTGCGATATTAATGTGATGGCCGTGTGCTGAATCTACTACGATTACATCTATTCCGGCTTTAACAAGCGCCGCCGCTCTGTCCATAACATCCTTGGAAACACCGACAGCCGCGCCTACCAGCAAACGGCCCTGTGCGTCTTTCGCGGAGTTAGGGAACTGAATGGCCTTCTCAATGTCTTTAATTGTGATTAGACCTTTTAGCTCGAAATTATCGTCGACCAAAGGAAGCTTCTCAATCTTATGCTTCTGCAGAATGCCTTCCGCTTGCTGAAGCGTCGTGCCGACCGGAGCTGTTACAAGGCCTTCCTGCGTCATAACTTCTTTGATTTTGATCGAGTAATCATGCACAAAACGCAAGTCACGGTTCGTAATAATCCCAACCAGCTTATTCGCCTCGTCAACGATTGGCACACCCGATATACGGTACTTCGCCATCAGCTCTTCAGCGTCATAAACGTGATGTTCCTTCGTTAACGAGAAAGGGTTTGTAATAACGCCGCTCTCTGAGCGCTTAACGCGGTCTACATGCTCGGCTTGAAGCTCAATCGGCATATTCTTATGAATAATCCCGATCCCGCCTTCTCTCGCCATTGCAATCGCCAGGGCCGATTCCGTAACAGTATCCATTGCCGAACTAATGAACGGGATATTCAATTTCACATGAGACGCAAGCACCGTCGAAACGTCGATCTCCTTACCGAACACTTCAGACTTCCTTGGCACCAACAGCACATCGTCGAACGTCAAGCCTTCCTTACCAAACTTGTCTTCCCTCACAACACATACTCCTCCTTGAATCACTTTTATTCAAAAACTAGGTCATAAGCAGCCTGCTCATTGTATATGAATGCAATCTTAACAAAAGCCCATTTTTCGTGTCAAGGAAAAGGAACCCTTCAGAGAGCCTCAAGCATCCGAATAAGAACATTCGGTTAACGATAGGTATACAGACTATTTGAATTCCATAATAAAAATTGTTCAACACCCAGCTCCTTAGCTGCTTTAATTTGCTCCTTCACATCCACGTTCCCGTATGTCTTATGCGGTTTTACCCAAGTTGCCGTAAAATCCTGATACCATGGCCTAATTTCAGCGGCAGGAGCACTGGCCTGCATAAGCTTGTCGTTTTTCCCCTTTGCATCAACGATAGCTTTATGAATGACGGCATAGGGCTGTAAATCAGGATATTTTATACCGTACATCCCATTAGAATAATGAGAGGGATACAGCATTGGCGAGATATAATGAACCTGTTTGCTGATCATAGACCAATCTTGCCCTATGCCCATGTCATTGTCGGAGGAGGTAGTTAAGCCAAACACGTCAGCAGACAGATAGGCATGGTCCCCGATGCGATCCTTAGCTTTTTTGAGAAAAGTCTCAATGACCTGTGCCTTTGTCCATTTCTTCGGATTATTGAACTTAACCTCCGCGTCAACCCTTTTGCTGTTTTCGGGGAATCGCACATAGTCGAATTGAACTTCGTCAAATCCTAACTGAGCGGCTTCTTTCGCAATTTGAATATTATAGTCCCATACCTCTTCCTTGTAAGGGTCCACCCAAGCTATTCCTTTGTTATCCTTCCAAACACTGCCTTGATGAGTCTTCATCGCATAATTGCTTTTCTTATTGCTTAAATAGGGATCTTTAAAAACAACAACACGCGCAATTGTATAAATTTGCTTATCCTTTAACCTCCGCAGCGTGCCCTTCATATCGCGAATAATGACGTTGCTGTTAGCTCCAATCTCATTCACCAGAGGCACCGCCGAGGCATATGTAACTTGCCCTGAATCGTTCTTTACATCGATAACCATCGCATTCAAATCCGTTTGATCCACCAAGTTAATCAATTGGTCGAATTTATTCCCTACCGCTGACCAAGCCGATACATAAATGCCTTTGACCACCTTCTTAGCAGGCATTTGCCGCTCGACTGGCGGTTCTGTCGGAGGGATTGCTTGCTTCGGTTCCGCTTCTGCATTAGGAGCAGGCTGCTTCCTCTCGGTAAAGCTGTTTAAGGATTGAAGCGGCGCCTCCATCTCCTCCCTAGCAGCGTCCATCTTGGCCGAACACCCGCTAACGACCACGACTTGTATCACCAAACAACCAAGTAGTAAAACACCTAACCATTTTCGAGCCAAGCATCCACCCATACCAATCCCTCCTTATAGGGCTAGTATGGTTTGTTATGATCCATTGTACTGATGTAAAAAAAAGAGCCTTCTTGGAATTTCTTCCAAAAAGACTCTTTATCTGTGCTTGGCAACGTTCTACTCTCCCAGAACCCTGCGGTTCAAGTACCATCGACGCTGGAGGGCTTAACGGTCGTGTTCGAGATGGGAACGCGTGGGTCCCCTCCGCCATCATCACCAAACAGTCAAAGCGTGATTTGCGCCTTGAAAACTAGATACGAAACTTGCGTAAAGAATATTTGTCATCTACGTTTAGACGTAGCGACTAGCTGCTTAGTCAGCTGTTTTGGTTAAGCCCTCGACCGATTAGTATTCGTCAGCTGCATGCATTGCTGCACTTCCACCTCGAACCTATCAACCTCGTC
>NZ_JBYTBS010000011.1:0-134031 GCF_058789495.1 Paenibacillus sp. FW126-R14
CCCCCAAACAACACCGCCCGCACAATATCCCCAGCTCCCAAACAATACCGCTTACGTAACAGCCCTAGCATCCAAACAACACCGCTTACGCCACAGCCCCCGCCCCAAACAACACCACGCACACAATATCCCCAGCCTCAAGCAACATCGCCCAAGCAACAGCCCCTACCCTGCATCGGATCGACCCGCATTTTGTAGATAGCACAGAAAATAGTGTTTGAAGGCATAATCAATGTTCGAAGAATACAAAATTTACTTTGCATGGAAACAAATGTTCGATATAATATAAATATAGGAACTAACGTTCGTTCGCGTTTGGGGGTATATCCGTGAATTTATATGTTTTTGAATCTGTGGTGGACTCTTTCGTAACTGAGGAAGATTGTGAGCGATTTTTGATGAAAAAACGTTGGGAAGATGGCTTTTGCTGTCCGAAATGCGACCATCATTTATTTTATAAAGTAAAAACTCGAAATTTATTGGAGTGTAAAGAATGCCGTACTCAAATATCTCTAACGGCTGGGACCGTTATGCACAAGTCCAAATTGCCCTTGATGCTGTGGTTTAAAGCTATACGAGCACTAATTCAAGCAGAAGAGACTTATACTATTGGATCGTTTGCGAGCCTGTTGAACGTAAATTATCGGACTGCTAAGTTAATGTTGGAGAAAATCCATCAAGCATTAACTAAGGAGTATAGACGTATAAGTACAGTTCAAGAAAGTTCGAGCAAAAAAATCACGAGTTTCTGCAAATTTATTTTCGTAAATTCGAAGAACATCAAGTATGATGAGGAAATTTTGTTTAGGAAGTGGATGAATGCTTTCTTATCCGTATATTTATATCCCGTATATTTAAGGTACTACCAATTGTTCTAGTACAGATTTAAAAATGCCTTACCGCGGGATTGCGCGATAAGGCATTGAATGAAAGTTTTCGTTACTCAACAATCAAAGTTGATTTCATATTTGCATGGCCACTTCCGCACATGATTGAGCATGTAATAGGAAATGAGCCCGTTTTGTCTGGGGTAAAAGTAAACGTTTTGTTGCTGTTATCCAGCTTTACATTGAATTCTTTGATCGATGCACCGTGAACGCCTTGAGAGTTATCAAGTGTAATTGTAACAGGCTGACCTTTTTTAACGCGGTATTCAGCTTGATCAAATTTGAAGTTAGTTGCTTTCAAAGCAATATTTTGACCATCGGCAGCTTGTGTTGTTGTGGCAGGAGCCGTTGTTTCTGCGGGTTTTGCTTCTTTGCTTCCGCATGCTGTAATCGCAATGACTATGGCAACTCCCATTAATAGAATGAGTAGTTTTCTCATGCTTAGGATACCCTCCGATATATAAAATGTATTTGTTTTCCTCTTAATTGTACATTACTCATTTAGAAAAATCAGTGACAAACTAGTGAAAGAGGTTTCAATGTTGCGAACAAAGAAAAGATCGGCCCGGCGAATGGATACGCAGCAGACCGATCTTTTTTGGGCTTTATCATGGATATCAGGGGGAAGACTGATAAGGTTATCGACGTTCTTCTCTTCCTGTGATCCCTTGTTCAAAAGGGGTTTTCACAGGGATGAACAAGTCGATTATTCCAATGACTAAAGCGGCTAAAATCGCACCTATAACACTCGTCGATACATTGCTTACGACAAACTGGGCCGCCCAAATAACTAGTGCGCTTACCAGAAAGCCTACGATTCCTCTGCCAAAGGGAGTGATCTGTTTGCCGAAAACTCCTTCGATGATCCAAGCAGCAACGGCAATGACCAATGCAAGGAAAAACGCACTCCAGAATCCTCCGACCCGAAAGCCTGGAACTAACCAGCTCACAAACATTAATACCAAAGCAGATACAATAAACCTAACCAGATGTCCTAGAAGATGCATTCAAGAACCTCCTTTTTCTGCTATGAGAATAGTTCTCTCACAACTAGAAAGATGATTTTTTGTTGAATTTTGCTTGGTGTGTTATACATTTATTTCGATTCCTTTGGCAGAAGGAACAGGTGCACAACTTAGTGTATCCACCTGTCGAACAGATTATGGTAGGTAGCATCTTCCATATAACAATTGTCTCCGTAGCTAATCATACCTGATTTGGTTTATAATAAGGGGTAGAAATGAGGTTGGGACAGTTGAACAAGAAAATAATTAAAACTCTAGAATACGAAAAGATTTTACATAAACTAGCTCATCATGCGGCTACTTCCCTTGGCAAGGATGCTGCTCAGAAGCTTGAACCAAACGGCGACTTTGAACTTGTTAAGCTTCGTCTCCAAGCAACCGATGAAGCAGTCAATGTGGAACGTTTAAAGGGTAACGCACCATTTGGCGGTATAAGGGATATAAGAGCAGCTTTGCACCGTGCCAGAATTGGAGGCATGTTAAATCCGACGGAATTGTTGGATATTTCCACGACGATGTTTGGAACCCGCAGGCTCAAACGATTTGTTTTAGCCGTTCACGAAGAGTATTCGATTCCGATGCTCAAGGAACAGGTTGAATTGCTTACAGAGAATAAGCCATTAGAAGATAGAATTAATAGCTGCATCGATGAGAATGCAGTTGTAATTGACAGCGCCAGCCCTGAACTTGGACGTGTGCGCAGCGAACTGCGTACAGGTGAAAGCAGGGTGCGCGAGCGTCTCGAGCAAATGCTCCGCAATTCGTCCGTGCAGAAAATGCTTCAGGATGTGTTGATCACTATTCGCAACGACCGGTATGTAATTCCTGTTAAAGCCGAATACCGGTCGAATTTTGGCGGGATGATTCATGACCAATCGGCTTCGGGTGCTACGCTGTATATTGAACCGGATGCCATTGTACAACTGAATAATAAGATTCGTGAGCTTAAGTTTAAGGAAGAAGCTGAAATTGAGAAGATTTTGCGTGCTCTCACCGAGCTTGTCGCTGAGCAGGTAGATGTTCTTGTTTATGATGTGGATCAGTTGGCTGACTTGGATTTTACGTTTGCCAAAGCAGGGCTGGCCAGGGAACTGAAAGCTACAATGCCTAGGCTGAATGACCGCGGATTCATTAAAATTAAACGAGGCCGGCATCCGCTTATCGCGGCGGATATTGTTGTGCCGCTGGATTTGGAATTAGGTAATGATTTCTCGCAAATCATTGTGACGGGACCGAATACGGGAGGCAAAACAGTGTCTCTCAAAACGGTAGGTCTTTTAAGTTTGATGGCCATGTCAGGCTTGTTTGTTCCCGCGGAAGAAGGCAGTCAGCTATGTGTATTTGATGCCATTTATGCGGATATTGGGGATGAGCAGAGCATTGAGCAAAATTTAAGTACGTTTTCAAGTCATATGACGAATATCATCAGCATATTACGGGATATGACGCCTAAGAGCTTAGTTCTGCTTGATGAACTCGGTGCAGGTACGGATCCTGCCGAAGGATCAGCTTTGGCGATCTCCATACTGGACTATATCCATCAAATAGGTTGCCGAATCATTGCAACAACCCATTATTCAGAACTCAAGGCTTATGCATACCAAACGCGAGGCACAATTAACGCGAGTATGGAATTTGATATACAAACGCTAAGTCCCACCTACCGTTTGCTTGTTGGTGTACCCGGACGAAGCAATGCATTTGCTATTGCGGAAAGACTTGGTCTGTCACGCCGCATTATTGAGCATGCGCGCACGCAAGTAGGCGAAGAAGAAAAACGCGTGGAATCGATGATCGCGTCTCTCGAAGAGAACCGATTGGTCGCCGAAGCGGAACGCGAGAGCGCCGAGAGGCTGCGGCGCGAGGCGGAAGCGATGCGCAAAGCCCTGGAGGCGCAGCAACTCAAGTTCGACGAGCAGCGCGATAAGCTGCTCGAGAAAGCCGAGCGCGACGCGCGCGAGGCTGTCACCAAGGCGCGGCGCGAGGCGGACGAAGTCATCGCTGAATTGCGGCGCATGGCGCAGGAAGAAGCCGGCGGGGTCAAGGACCACCGGCTGGTTGAAGCGAAGCGCCGCCTCGATCAGGCGGCGCCTGAACTGCGCGAGAAGCAGGTTCGCGCAGCGAAGAAACGGCCAGAGCGAATCGAGGCCGGGGATGAAGTGCGTGTCGTGAGCCTTGGTCAGAAGGGTCACGTTGTTGAGATCGTTAGCTCCACGGAAGCAACCGTGCAGCTTGGGATTATGAAAATGAAGGTCGAGTTGTCCAATCTCGAGAAAATCGGCAGCCCTGCTCAGAAAAAGTCTGTCCATCAAGTGGCGACTACCGTCAAACGGACAAGGGATGACAGCGTTCGGATGGAACTGGATATGCGCGGGCTGAACATGGAGGAAGCGTTAGTTGAGGCAGACCGCTTCCTTGACGAATCTTTCCTGAGCAATTTGGGCCAAGTGTATTTGATTCATGGCAAAGGAACAGGTGTGCTGCGCACAGGCATGCAGGAATATTTGCGCCGTCACAAACACGTGAAAAGTTACCGGATGGGGAACTACAACGAAGGCGGAGCCGGGGTTACCGTTGTCGAATTGAAATGACTTCTAATTTTTTTTCAAAATTTTTGAAACTCAAGCTTGGGGTTTGCGTATTTAATGAGTGTAAGCACCGGTGATTAGAAAAGAAAACGCAACACCAATTATAAAAAAAAGTTAAATTTTGGGAGGATTTCAAAATGGGAATTTTTAAAAGACTTCGTGACATGACAATGGCTTCGATTAATGATCTGCTGGACAAAGCGGAAGACCCGGTTAAAATGTTAAATCAGTTTTTGCGTGACATGGAAGAAGATATTTTGGAAGCAGAATCTGCCGTAGCTAAGCAAATTGCCATCGAGAAGAAATTCAAGCTTCAGGTTGAAGAAGCGGAAGAAATGGTGACCAAACGCACAGAGCAAGCGATGAAAGCTCTTGAAGCAGGCAATGAAGATTTGGCCCGCCGCGCGTTGGAAGATAAGAAAGAGCACCAAGGCCGTTATGATGAATTGAAACGCCAATATGATCTTGCCAAAACAAATGCGGATCAGCTTCGCGGTCAATTGTCCGAGATGAAAGACGAATTCAACAAAATGAAAAACAAGAAAGATTTGTTGATTGCGCGCGCGGAAACGGCGAAAGCACAAAAGCAAATCAATCAAGCGATGTCTGGTTTTGGTACGGACAATGCAGCTAAGGGCTTTGACCGCATGAGCGAGAAAGTGCTTCAAATGGAAGCAGAAGCGCAAGCAAGCGGTGAGATTCGCGCTAAGAACCGCAGCTTGGACGACGAACTTGACGGACTTGGTGCTGGTAAAAGCGCCATTGACGATGAATTGGCAGCGATGAAAGCAAAGCTTGCTGAAAAAAAACAATCTTAATGATATACTAATAGCACCTGCGAGAGACTGAGCCAACTCAGTCTCTTCTACCGTATATAGGGATCTTTAAACGATGTTTAATTTCTCTGAATGGAAGGAAGGCAGGAGACGATATGAATGAAGAGGTGGATGTGTTGCTGAGTAATCCGTATTTATCGACGCTTGCTTTTTTTGCCGTTGCGGTCATCGCGCTTGTGGTCTTTTTAACGATTTTTGAAATGGTCACTAAATATGATGATTGGGCTGAGATCAAAAAAGGCAACCTCTCTGTCGCCATGGCGACAGGCGGGAAGATTTTTGGGATTTGTAACTTGTTCCGGTTTGCTATTTTGAACAATGACACCATGATTCATTCTCTCATTTGGGCAGGCTTCGGATTTTTGTTGCTGCTGGTTGCCTACTTTATTTTTGAGTTTTTGACGCCTTATTTTAAAATTGATGATGAAATCAAAAAAGATAACCGCGCTGTAGGTTTCCTGTCCATGATGCTATCCGGCTCCCTTTCTTATGTAGTGGGCGCTTGTGTAACTTAGAATCATACATATTTCTTGGAGGCTTGAACATGAAATACCTGTGGGGCACCTTGTTTGCCATTGCATTTGTATTTATGGCGGCAGGGATATATTATTTAATGAAATTTGCTTGAATGCGATAGATGGAGGATTATGTAATGAGTGCGAACGAAGAAGTTGTTTGTCCTTGGTGTCAAACGGAAATTGTATGGGATCCTGAGATTGGACCTGAGGATGAATGTCCACATTGCTTTAACGAGTTGAATGATTATCGCAGTATTGACTTGAAGGTGAAGCTGACAGGTCAGCCGCTGCGCTTCCAAGACCAGGAATATCCCGATGCCGATGAAGATCTGTCTTTAGCATGGGATGACTCGGATGAGCCGCTTGATAAGTACGGGGAAAAGGTGCAGCATATCACTGACGAGCAGGAAGAAGCGCCTGAGTGTTCCAGCTGTCATGAATTGCTGCTGCTTGCCGGGAATGAGGTCGTGAGCGAGAGCTCCTTCACGCCGAAAATCCCCAAAACGTTGGGAAGTGCCTTCCTGACAGGCCCTTTCACGGTGAATGTGTATGTTTGTCCTTCCTGTTTTAAAGTTGAGAAAATCTTATCGGATACAGACCGTTTACTTATGGTCGAACGCATTAAATCGGAGTAAGCAGACAACCGAGTCCTTAAGGGATTCGGTTTTTTGTATGGAAAAACCTCATATTTTCACTCGATTGGGGAAGCTTAACTAGAGCTATTTCTTATCCACGGGGAAAGGCGAGGAGAAGTATGCAAAACGATCATCATATGCAGGGAACGCATCCCGGTAAAGCAAGTGAGAGCAAGAGAAGCAATTATTTTGAAGGCCGCGGTAAACAACCTGTTCAGGACAGCAAGTCGCATAAAAAAGGCCGTTTGGATGCACAGGCGATTCTTTTGCTTATCGTTCATACGCTATTTGGCAGCGCTAATGCCTTATCGGGGACTTTCGTCGGGGTTTATTTGTGGAAGGCGAAAAATGACTACGCTTTAATCGGGTGGTTTACATTAGCAACCCATTTAACGATGGCCGTCACCTTCTGGTTAGCAGGGAAATGGGTGAAGGAGCATAATAAAATGAATTGTCTGCGCATAGGTGTCGCCGTTTCGGCACTTTTTTATATGCTGGTTTTGTGGCTGGGCGCAAATAGTTTTCATTATTTCGTTTGGCTGGGCATCGTGCAAGGAATTTCTGCAGGGTTGTTCTGGGTTGCCTTTAATGTTGTTTATTTTGAAGTTACGGACCCTGACAATCGCGATCGATTCAACGGCTCTGTAGGACTGCTCGGATCAGGCGCAGGCATCATCGCCCCATGGATTTCGGGGCTGCTTATCGTTAGCTTGGGGGATGTTGCAGGCTACCGATTGATCTTTTCAATCTCGCTAGGGATCTTTCTGTTAGGTGTTATCATAAGCTTTTTTTTGAAAAAGAGAAAAGTTCAAGGGAAGTACGAGTGGATGTTCCCCATTCGAAGCCTTCGGCAAGCGGAAACACCATGGAAGCGCGTAAGCTTGGCTTTGGTCTTTCAAGGAGTACGGGAAGGCGTCTTCGGCTTTATGATTGCGCTGCTCGTCTATATTTCCACTTCGAGCGAAGCGAGCTTAGGAAATTTTGTGCTGATGACCTCGGCCGTGTCGCTTGTCAGTTTTTGGGCAGCAGGCCGGTTTATTAAGCCGCGTTTTCGCAATGTTAGTATGTTGATCGGTGCGGCTATGGTGGTGGCGATTATTGTTCCTTTTTTCTGGAAGATGAGTTACAGCACTTTGCTTATTTTTGGTTTAGGGTCTGCACTCTTCTTCCCGATGTACTCCGTGCCTATGGTTTCAGCCGTATTCGATCTGATTGGCTCGACGGAAGAAAGCGCCAAGCAAAGGGAGGA
This sequence comes from Paenibacillus sp. FW126-R14, assembly GCF_058789495.1. Taxonomy (NCBI): domain Bacteria; kingdom Bacillati; phylum Bacillota; class Bacilli; order Caryophanales; family Paenibacillaceae; genus Paenibacillus; species Paenibacillus sp. FW126-R14. The sequence continues at coordinate 7,739 of NZ_JBYTBS010000011.1, forward strand.
GTATATCGTGCTCCGTGAGCTTGCTTTGAATGTTGGCAGGGTCTGCGGCGTTCTTTTGTTTATTATTGTGATTTCTTGGAGCAAGGCGCCATGGGTTATTAATATGCTTTTGTTGTTGATTGGCAGCTCCACGCTTTTTAGTTGGTATTTTATGAAAAGGCAGCTCTCCGTATTTAAATCTTGACATCTCAGGATCTTCCCGATAAAAATGTGAATAGAGTTTGTAATGGGAAGAGGAGGGGGCAACCCTTGATGCATAAAAAAATGGTGAACAGCATCACAGAGCTGATCGGCGATACGCCTGCGGTACGTATTAACCGCCTGGTTGAGCCTGGCGATGCGGAATTGTATGTGAAGCTTGAGTATTTTAACCCAAGCGGCAGTGTGAAAGACCGTGCAGCATTTAATTTAATCGAGCAGGCGGAGAAAGACGGGCAGCTCCGCCCCGGGGCGACGATTATTGAGCCGACGAGCGGCAATACAGGGATTGGCTTGGCGATGAATGCCGCAGCCAAAGGCTATAAAGCGATTCTCATCATGCCGGATAATATGACGAAAGAACGAATCAATCTGCTCAAGGCTTATGGGGCAGAGGTCGTGCTTACTCCAGCCGCACTGCGGATGCCTGGCGCTATCGCCAAAGCGAAAGAGCTGAGGGATCAAATCCCGAACAGCTATATCCCTCAGCAGTTCGAGAATCCGGCGAATCCGAGCATTCACCGGGTCACGACGGCTCCTGAGATTTTGGAGCAAATGGAAGGTCGTCTGGATGCCTTCGTCGCAACCTCAGGCACCGGCGGAACGATCACCGGAACGGGCGAGGCGCTCCGTGAGAAGCTGCCGGATATTCAGATTTATGTGGTGGAGCCTAAAGGTTCTCCTGTATTATCCGGAGGAAGTCCAGGCCCTCACAAGCTTGTGGGGACGAGCCCGGGCTTCGTGCCGGCTATTTTGAACACAAGTGTCTACGATCATATCGTTCAGGTGGCCGATGACGATGCCATTCGAACAATGAGGGACTTGGCCAGCAAAGAAGGCATCCTCGTGGGCCCTTCTGCCGGCGCGTCGGTTTGGACGGGGCTGCAGGTTGCCCGCAAGCTGGGAGCGGGGAAAAGGGTGCTCTGCATCGCACCGGATACAGGTGAAAGATATTTGAGTATGGACCTTTTTGAGTAATTGACATGCTGGAAATACGGCCAATGGGATGTAATCATCCTTGATGCCGTATTTTTTTCTGTTTTACAAGAAAAATGTTGAATAAAAATTCATGGTTGAGTATAATTATAGAAGTAATAACACGTGTTTAGAAAGGTGGATTATCTTGAAATTAGCTTATATTAATGCATATCCGGAAAATGAACAATTACATGAGTTTATACAAACATATACAAATGAATGCATAAAAACCGGAGCGAAAAACCAAGTGAACTGGGACAGTCTCCAAACCCAATATGTGATTTCAGTTTACGATGAAGATACGCTCGTCGGAATCGGCTGCTTGGCCATGGAGCCCAGCATTCATGTGCGTCCTGCGTATGAACATCGTGAAATCGAGCATATGGTGTCCAAATTGTTGAAAGCCGAATCCAAGTTTGGTATCGTTCACGCGCAATCCTAACCCGTTACATTTATGAAGCTGCCTCGTCTCAGGCGGCTTTTTTGGTTTTTTCGCGGGAAACTTCGATTATACACAAATTATCTGAAAATTAGGTGAGCGGAGTAATTGAATTAGGACAGCAATTCATTGTAAGATTAAAGGATGAACGAATACGATTACAGAAAGGTTGGTTAACCATGGATGCTTTGAAGCTTAAAATTCTCGAACTACTGAAAGAAGACGCCCGCCGGAGTGCGGAACTCATCGCCACAATGCTAGGAACGGCGGAGGACGAGGTGGCGCGAGCGATAAGCGAGATGGAAGCGGATAAGGTCATCGTCAAGTACGCCACAGTCGTAAATTGGAGCAAAGTGGATGACGAAAAGGTTACTGCCCTGATTGAAGTGCAAATTACGCCTGAACGCGGACGCGGGTTCGACGCAATTGCGGAACGGATTTACTTATATCCAGAGGTCAAGTCCGTGTATCTTATGTCGGGCGCATATGATTTACTTGTTGAAGTGGAAGGCCATTCCCTTAAACAAGTCGCTTCTTTCGTATCTAACAAACTATCGCCGATTGATCGCGTGCTTTCAACCAAAACGAATTTTATCTTAAAAAAATACAAACAAGACGGCATCATTTTCGAGGATCAAGCAGATGATCATCGGATGCTGGTCTCTCCGTAAGGAAGAGGTATCGCCATGATCAAAAATGAGACAATTATAGAGCCGAGCAAAGTAAAATCGATGCAGGAGTATCTTGCACCTGCCGTACGTGAAATGAAGCCTTCAGGCATTCGGAAGTTTTTTGATTTGGTAAACAACAGCAAGGATGATATTATTTCTCTCGGCGTTGGCGAACCGGACTTCTCTACCCCGTGGCACGTCCGTGAGGCTGCGGTGTATTCCTTGGAGCGTGGCAGAACCAAATATACGCCAAACTCAGGTATTCCTGAGCTTCGTGAAGCCATTGCCGAATATTTGCATACGTCATTTAAGGTGAAATATGAGCCGTCGAACGAAGTCTTAGTGACCGTCGGGGGCAGCGAAGCGATTGACTTGGCCCTGCGTGCCTTGGTCACTCAGGGAGACGAGATTTTGATTCCGGAGCCTTGCTATATTTCATACTCGCCAATTACAAGTATTAGCGGAGGTGTTCCCGTCGGAATCGAAACCTTCGCTAAGGATCAATTCAAGCTAACGGAGAAGGCGCTTCGCGATGCGATTACGCCGCGTTCCAAAATTTTAATTCTGTGCTATCCGAGCAATCCGACAGGCGGTATCATGACTTATGAGGACTGGCTGCCGATTGCTAAAGTGGTGGAAGAGAACGATCTTATCGTCATTTCGGATGAAATTTATGCGGAATTGACTTATGGCCAGAAACATGTGAGCTTTGCGGCTGTTCCCGGTATGAAGGACCGTACGATTTTGGTTAGCGGGTTCTCCAAAGCTTTTGCGATGACAGGCTGGAGAATGGGCTATGCCTGCGGTCATCAAGAAATTATTTCGGCTATGACCAAAATCCATCAATATACCGTCATGTGCGCACCGGTTATGGGTCAGGTTGCCGCGCATGAAGCTTTGACGAATGGTTTGGAAGAGAAAGACCGCATGATAGAGTCTTATAATCAACGGAGACGTTTGGTGGTCAAGGGTTTTCGCGACATCGGACTTGAGTGTCATGAACCACAAGGAGCTTTCTATGCATTCCCAAGTATTAGCGCTACAGGGCTAACTTCAGATGAATTTGCCCAGAGGCTTTTGTTCGAAGCTAAAGTCGCTGCCGTACCGGGAGATGTCTTTGGATTAGGCGGAGAAGGCTTCCTGCGCTGCTCTTATGCCTACAGCGTTTCTCAACTGAATGAAGCACTGGAGAGAATCGGAAAATTTCTGAGAAAATTGTAATTCTACTCTAAAAATCTATGTTCATTATGGCTGAAAGCTGGTATTCTTGTAGTAAGGAGGGATGAGCATGGCTTTTTTGGAATACCAACTATCTACCTATCGAAAACATATGCAAATTAATGAACAAGATTTCGGACAACGTTGGTTGACTAAGCATGCTAAGAGACGTAACTCCCTGAACTTACTGGAAGAAGAGATACATTCTCTGCGGCGCAGGCTGGAGCAGATGGTTCTTGACGGGGAAGAAATGACATCGGATTCCGTCGTAGAACTCAGTACGATACTTGATCTCAAAATAAATGAATATATGAATGATGGAAAGAAAAGTCGGTGAAAACCGGCTTTTCTCGCGACTATCGATATATTTAGATCATACGGAGGTACTTTTACAACATGAAATTGAAATTGCTGTTGGTAATGCTGATGTCGACGCTTATGGTGCTGCTGGCGGGGTGCGGCGGACCGAAGCCGGATGTGTCTATATTTGTTATGGGTCAAAATGGTTTCCCGAGCGACGCAGGAGAGAAGCTTGAGGCGTCGTTAAAATCGAAGATCGGTGAGACTCCTACCATCAAGCTGAATACATCGCCTATTTTCTCTATGGAGAAAATGATCGTCGAGCTGGCGGCAGGAGGCAACGGCATCTTTATTTTGGCGGACGAGCAGTTCAAGGGATTGAGCAGCCAAGCTGGATTCGTTTCTTTGGACGAAACGATCAAGCCTGAGGATTACCCGGACGGGGTCATCGAAATTGCAGAAGAGGGCAAGCCTGCAGAGAAGCATCTGTATGGAATTCCGCTCGCAGGAAACAAGTGGATGAAGGAACAAGGCTTTGAAGGCAAAGGGCTTGTTGCTTTCATTCCTGTCAATGCGCCGAAGCTGGAAGAAGCAAAGCAAGTGCTTAAAGTGATTGCACAAAAGTAGCAAGACGTCTATAATCGACAAATAGATTGAGTGTCCAATATACAGCCATTGGTGCCGGCAAACGAATTCAGCAAACGCGCGAGTGTTTCGAACCATTTGCCGCTTAAAAGGGAAGCCGGTTAAAGTCCGGCGCGGTCCCGCCACTGTAATCCGGAAGGTCAAATTTTGCCGGAAAGTCAGGATACCTGCCATGGTGCCGTTACGACATCCTTCGAGGAAAAGGATCGCGTTAAATCAGGAAGTGACCGGCAGGTTGCTGAACGCCGCGATTTATCGTCCCCTTTGTTCCTTAGGAGCAGAGGGGCTTTTTATTAGGATCAATCGAAATAAAATACGGTGAGAGAGAGGCTGCATCATGCAAATGCAAAAAAAATGGATGAAGAAAGCACTAATCCTGACGGTCGCCTTAACAACAGCCGTCAGCTTAGCGGCATGCGGTAAGAAAGAAGCGGAGATTACGAATCCGTCCAAGCTTGGCGGAGAGGGGACGAAAGCGCCTAGCGCAACAACAGCGCCTGCTCCTGCAAAAAAGACGGCCTATCCGTTGAAAGTTAAGGATGCAACAGGCAAAGAGTTCACTTTTGACAAAGCGCCAGAGCGGATTGCGTCTGTTTCCCCGGCAGAAACGGAAGCTTTGTTTGCCCTTGGATTAGATGCTAATATCGTAGGCGTATCTGATTTTGACGATTATCCCGAAGCAGCGAAGTCGAAGCCGAAACTAGGCAGTATCACAAAGCCTAACCAGGAAGCTTTAATCGCCACCAATGCAAGTATCGTATTCACAGGTGTCTCGATGAAAGCTGACACGGTGGAGAAGCTGCGTCAAATGAATATCAACGTGTTTAAAGTGGAGCCCAAAACGTTGGATGACGCAATGGCGAACATTGAAACGTACGGTTTAATTACAGATCGTCAGGAACAAGCGGAGAAAGTGGTCGCTAAGATGAAGGCGGACCGCCAGAAAGTTGTTAATGCGGTGAAAGACGTGAGGCAGGAAAATAAGAAAAAAGTTTATATTGAATTCAGCCCGGGCTGGACGGTCGGCAGCGGCGAATTCATGGATGAGTTGATCAAGTTATCCGGGGGCATTAATGTAGCAGGCGACGGAAAAGGCTGGTACCAAATCAGCGAAGAGAAAATCATTGCGCAAAACCCGGCTGTCATTCTGTTCGCGAACGGAGTTGTCGATAGCAAAAGCAAGAAGCCGCTGGATGAAATCATTCGTACAAGAAGCGGTTGGGATGCTATTGATGCTGTGAAAAATAAGCAGGTGGTCGGCTTAGATCAGAACATGCTCAGCCGTCCTGGACCGAGACTGACGGATGGACTGCTGGAAATGGCGAAAGGCATTTATCCCGAACTGGTGAAATAAATGAAAAGAAAACTAATGCTGTGGGGAGGAGTAGGAGGTATACTCCTTCTTCTTTCTATTTTGGCAAGTTTATCGGTGGGGACAGCCAATCTCCCAGTTCTTCAAATTGCGGGCATTCTGGGTAAACATATACCATGGATAGGTGACTATATCGATGCCAGTTGGCAGCAATCGGCGGAGCAGATCATCAATAAAGTGCGTTTCCCGCGCGTGCTGCTCGGAATTCTCGTAGGGGCGTCCCTCTCTGTGGCGGGTGCTGCCTTCCAGGGCGTTCTGCGGAATCCGCTTGCTGATCCTTATGCACTCGGTGTTTCTTCCGGCGCATCGGTTGGAGCGGCATTTTTAATCTATTTCGGACTGCAGATGGCTTGGTTTGGCCAGTGGTCTATTCCGATTGTTGCGTTTGTCACGGGACTCCTGTCACTGTTCTTGGTTCTTAGGCTGGCTCAAATCGACGGAAAGTTGAAGATGGAGACGCTTATTTTGTCAGGTGTCGTCATGCAGGCTTTTCTTGGCGCGATCGTATCCTTCATGGTGTCCATTTCCAAACAAGTCATCAATGAAATTATTTTTTGGCTAATGGGCAGCTTGGCCATGCGGGGATGGCCGTACATCACGATTATTTCGCCTTACTTGATTATAGGCTTAGTTGTACTGCTTAGTTATGCACGATCTTTGAATTTACTGGCGCTGGGAGAGCGGCAGGCCGCCCATCTTGGGGTGAATGTAGAACGAACAAAGTTGATAGTGCTCATTGTCGCTACCTTCATCACGGCAGCAGCTGTATCCGTAGCCGGGGTCATCGGTTTTGTCGGACTTATCGTTCCGCATTTGGTGCGTCTGCTGGTGGGTCCGGATTATCGTCTTATTATTCCGTTATCTGCGATTGGCGGCGGTATCTATGTTTTGTGGGCGGATACGCTTGCTCGTACGCTGCTTAGTCCGACGGAGATTCCCCTCGGTGTCATAACGGCGTTTTTGGGCGCTCCGTTCTTTGCTTATTTGCTTCATAAGGATAAGAAAACGTTAAGAGGTTGAACAAGATGATTAAAGTGGAGCAGCTTTCTCAAAGTTTTCATGAACGTCAAGTACTTGATAATTTGAGCTTTGAGGTCAAACACGGTGAGTTTTTTGGCATTATAGGGCCTAATGGAAGCGGGAAATCGACGCTGCTTCGCCTTCTTTCCGGGATTGATGCGGTAAAAAGAGGATCGGTCCTGCTGGATGACCGGCCTGCATCTTCCTATTCGCGAAAAGAACTGGCTAGATGGCTGGCTGTTCTGCAGCAAGATGCTTTGCCGCCAGTTGGCTTTACCATTCGTGAAGTTGTGGAAATGGGCCGCTACCCCTTCCAGAATTGGCTTGGCGAGGATACGGCCGAGGCTGAGCAATTAATTGAGGGGATCATCCGGAAGCTGCATTTGGAACCGCTCGTGGAACGTACGATTGAGCGTCTCAGCGGCGGAGAGCGGCAGCGGGTAGCGCTTGCTAAAGTGATGGCTCAGCAGCCGCGCTTGCTGATGCTGGATGAGCCTACGACTTTTCTGGACATCGGATATCAAGTGCAAATGATGGACTACATTCGGGAATGGCAGCGCGAATCGCAGCTAACGGTTGTAGCTGTCCTGCACGATTTGAATTTGGCAGCCCAATATTGCACCAGACTGATGGTGGTACATAACGGTATGCTGGCAGCGATAGGAACGCCCCATGAGATCATTACCAGCAAGCTGATTACAGAGGTCTACGGAACAGAGCCTATTGTTCTGCAACACCCTGTCAACCAAGCGCCACAAATTTTATTGCAGCCTGAAAAGTACGAATAAGCAATGGAGGAATGAAATGTGAGCAACTTGCAAGCTATAATTGACGCTATCGAACCCATTCATGCAGAGAAGGTAAATGAAGCGAACCATCATTTGAATCAATTAACCAAACCTCAGGGCAGCCTAGGGAAATTGGAAGATATTGCGCGTCAAGTTGCCGGGATTACCGGAGAGGTCAAGCCTGTTTTTGATAAAAAAGCGGTCATTGTGATGGCTGGCGACCATGGCGTTTGCGAAGAAGGCATCAGCGCGTTCCCGGCGGAAGTTACGCCGCAGATGGTGCTGAACTTCCTTCATGGCGGTGCGGCGGTTAACGTACTTGCCAGACACGCGGGAGCAGACGTAGTATGCGTGGACATGGGAGTCAATGCAGATTTGGAACACACGCATCTGGTGTCGCGCAAGGTCAGGAAAGGATCTCGCAACATGGCGCGTGAAGCGGCATTGACGCTGGAAGAAGCGGTACAAGCCATAGAAACGGGCGTGCAAATTGTGGATGAGCTGGCGGAGAAGGGGTACCGTCTCTTCGCTACCGGCGAGATGGGGATTGGCAATACAACGGCCAGCGCAGCCATGTTATGCGCGCTGGCAGGCGTAGACGCCGAAATATCCGTAGGCCGCGGAACAGGCATTGACGATGCCAAGATGCTGCACAAGCAAGCGGTCGTCAACAGGGCATTGGACGTGAACGGGCTGCGCCCGGCGAAGGACAATGCGGCGGACCGCTCAAGCGGAGACTACGCGCTTGAGGTATTGAGCAAAGTCGGCGGATTGGAGATCGCCGGACTGGTAGGCGTGATTCTTGGCGCAGCGAAGAATCGTTGCCCGGTTGTCGTCGACGGCTACATCTCGTCGGCGGCGGCGCTCGTGGCGAGCCGGTTGGCGCCGCTAAGCGCGCCGTACATGCTCGCCTCGCACTTATCGCAGGAGCAGGGGCATGTGAAGATGCTCGAGGCTGTCGGCCTCTCTGCGATGCTGCAGATGGATATGCGCCTGGGCGAAGGAACAGGCGCGGTGCTTGTCTTTAACTTGATCGAGGCCGCAGGCAAGATCATGAGAGAGATGGCGACATTCGAAAGCGCAGGCGTGTCGCGAGAGTAGGCAGCAGGGAAGGAGGCGAAGGCGCCATGGCGGTTTTGGTAACGGGCGGCGCGCGCAGCGGCAAAAGTTCGTTCGCCGAGAAGCTTGCGATGCAGAGCAGCGAGCGGGGGATTTATATCGCGACCTCCCACATCTACGATGAGGAAATGAGGGAGCGGGTTGGTCTGCACCGGCAGACGAGGCTCAACTCCGGGTATCCGTGGGATACCCGGGAGGAGCCGTTCCGGCTGTGCGGGCTCTTGAACCAACTGGACGAGAGCGGCGAGGAGGCCGTTGTGTTGGTCGATTGCTTAACGCTCTGGTTAAGCAACTGGCTGCTCCGGTATGAAGGAGAAGAGAATGCTTCAGCGCTGGTTATGGATTGTGTCGAGGAGCTGGTAGATACCGTCTCCCGCTACCGCGGACAGCTCATTCTGGTGACGAATGAGGTCGGAGACGGCATTGTGCCGGAATATCCGCTTGGCCGCAGGTTCCGCGACTTGGCGGGGCGGATGAATCAGCGTTTAGCCGAAGTGTGCGAGAGAGTGTTTCTCGTAACGGTCGGTATCCCCATCGAGTTAAAAAGCATTGCATACCGGCTCGGTGAAGGCAAAGGCGAAGGCAAAGTCGGAGGCAAGCAGTCTTAGAAGCATGGAACGGTGATGACTATGTGGATTTATTCCTGGCAGGAGATCGTCAGTATGACGGCTGCTGCCATTGTATTAGATTGGATCATTGGCGATCCGAAATGGCCGACACATCCGGTTATTCTCGTCGGCCGCTGGATACGCTGGATGGAAGGCGCGCTGCGCAAAGAAGGCGATAGCCCGAAAAGGTTGAAGATAAAAGGCGTTCTGCTTGCAACTACTACTGTGATGGTAAGCTTCTGCTGTGTGCTTGTCATCATTCTGGCAGCGCGTGCGGTCAACGAATGGTTGGGCTACGCGGTCAGTACGTGGCTGATTTCAACGACGATTGCCATTAAGGGACTGAAGGATGCCGCTTATCTCGTGTACAATCCGCTGCGCAAAGGCGAACTTGCCGATGCCCGGAAGTACACGGGCTACATCGTTGGCCGTGATACGGATGCGCTCGGCGAAGAAGAACTGACACGCGCGGTCGTCGAGACCGTGGCGGAGAATATCGTGGACGCGGTGATTTCGCCGCTCTTCTACGCGCTGATCGGCGGAGCTCCGCTCGCTATGCTGTACCGGGCATCGAATACGCTGGATTCGATGGTCGGCTACCGAAATGACCGTTACCGTCATTTCGGTTGGGCGTCGGCCCGCTGGGACGACGCTATGAACTGGATTCCGGCCCGGCTGACCGGCCTCCTGCTGATCCTCGTCGCCCTGCTGCAGCGGGGCCTCTCGGCGAAGCGCGCAGCGGCGGCGATTCGCCGCTTCGCGCACCTGCACCCCAGCCCGAACAGCGGAATTCCGGAGTCGGCGGTCGCCGGGGCACTCGGAATTGAGCTTGGCGGGCTGAACGTCTATGGCGGCGTCGCAAGCGAACGCGCCCGTCTGGGCTGGCCGCTGCGTCCGCGGACGCAGCAGGATATCGTCTACGCCGTCAGGATGCTCTACGGCGTCAGCTTTGTAGTGATGGGAGGATTGCTGTGCCTACTGCTCGTATTGTTCTAGATTGGCTGCGTGCTTGCATCGCAGCCTTTCAATTTCTAACCCGTTTGCCGATTCCCGTGCAAATTAATTATACAAACCTAGTCTTCCGGCGCAGCGTGATTTTCTACCCGTTAGCCGGCAGCGTGATCGGTCTTCTGCTGCTCCTGGCAGGAGAAGGGCTGAGCCTGTTTCTGCCCGCACTGCCGGCAGCGGTGCTGCTTCTTGGGCTTTGGATCGTTGCAACAGGCGGCCTGCATCTGGATGGGCTCATGGATACGGCTGACGGTATTCTTAGCCACCGGTCCCGCGAACAAATGCTTGAAATTATGAAGGACAGCCGAGTAGGAGCGATGGGCGTCATCATTGCTGTCCTTCACCTGCTGCTCAAGTTTTCGCTCCTTTATACCTTATTGGAGTTGAAGAACACGGGTGAATCCGATAACGGTCTTATTTTGTTAGCCATCGTTCCGATCTGGAGCCGGTGGTTTATGACAGCGGCTATTCAGCGCTGGCCCTATGCCCGGAAAGAATCGGGGCTGGGCAGCTTTTTCCAAGGCGTGAGCAGAGGACATGTGATCACTTCATTTTTAGTCGCCCTGTTTACAACTACTATTTTCGCTGGATTCGCTTTTACAGGGATCGGCTCGGTTATTTGGCCTGTACTGATCTGTTTTTCCAGCATCACATGGATAGCAGGTTGGTTCATGGCGGCTTACATGAGCCGCAAATTAGGGGGACTTACCGGCGATACGTACGGCGCTTTGAATGAGCTGCTGGAAGCTGTGCTGCTGCTCGGCGTCGTTGTGTTTGCAACACATTTTGCAACTTAGTAAAGAAGGGAGAGGAATTCATGCTAGAACGCTATGGACATGGAGGCGATCTCTGGACCGCAGAAGAAGCATTCGGCCGGCCCAAGGACGAATTTCTCGATTTTAGCTCGAATATGAACCCGCTGGGTCCTCCTTCTGCTGTTCAGCAAATCTTGACGGACGCATGGCGGGATATCGTCAAATATCCAGACCCAGCTGTGCGCGAATTGCGCAGCAAGCTTGCGCGCAAATATGATATCCCGATGGAGAGCATATTGGTTGGCAACGGGGCGGCAGAGTTGATCGATTTGACTGCGAGAGTGCTGAGACCTTCCATGACTGGATTAGTGAGACCGTCTTTTAGCGAGTACGAGGAAGCGATTCATAAATCAGGCGGCGGCATTTACAATATCCCGCTGCGATCCGCTTGCCAATTTGAGCTGCAGCAGCACGATGTAGAAGCCGCTTTGCCGGCTGTGGATCTCTTTTTTCTGGGACATCCGAATAATCCGACAGGCAAGCTGATTCCCCGTCATATCGTGGATCAACTTGTGAAGAGCGGGCGCAAATGCGTGATCGACGAGGCTTTCATGGATTTTGTGCCAAATGAGCAGGAGCACTCGCTCTTGAAATTGGCTTCGACGAGCCGGCAGCTTTTCGTTATTCGCTCGATGACGAAATTTTACTCCATCCCGGGGATTCGGTTAGGTTTTATGGTGGCGCATCCGGATGCGATTCGGGAGATAAGCCGGCAGCAAGTGCAGTGGAGCGTTAATTATTTGGCTCAACGCATCGGTGCGGCTGTGCTGGAGGACGAAGCGTTTGAGCGAAACAGCCGGCTTTGGCTGCAGGAAGAGAAAGCCTGGCTCATCGGACAGCTGAGGCAATTGGGCTTGGATGCGGTGACCACCGAAGTGAATTTTGCGCTATTTTCCTTTCCTGAGGGGATGGGCATAACCGTGAAGCAGGCGCAAAAGCATATGGGGCAGCAGGGCATTTTGATCAGGGACGCCTCCCTCTTTGAGGGCTTGAATGAACGATACTGCCGTGTTGCCATTCGGCTTCGCGGGGATAATGAGCGGTTAATCGAGGGGCTGCGTCTCATGCTGGCAGCTCTGGCGCAGAATCGAGGACAATATGAGGACTAGAACGGCGGCACGGGCAGCAACGCTGATGATTCAAGGGACAGCTTCGGATGTCGGTAAAAGTATTCTAACGGCAGCGCTATGCCGTATTCTCGTTCAGGACGGCTGGCATACTGCGCCATTCAAGTCGCAAAATATGTCTCTCAATTCTTACGTTACCTTCGACGGCAAGGAGATCGGACGGGCGCAAGGGGTTCAGGCGGACGCCTGCCGGATTTTAGCGACAACGGATATGAATCCGATTTTGCTGAAGCCCAAACAGGACATGGTCGCCCAGGTTGTCGTACACGGCAAGCCATACTCCGATTTAGATGCAAGAACCTACCGGGAATCGTACCTGCCGCAGGCGGAAGTCATTGTTAAAGACGCGTTAGGCCGGCTGCGCAGCGAATATGAGATTGTGGTGCTGGAGGGCGCAGGGAGCCCGGCGGAGGTGAATCTCAAGGATCGCGACATCGTGAATATGCGCTTAGCCGGATGGGCGGAGGCGCCTGTTATTCTCGTGGCTGATATTGATAAAGGCGGCGTGTTTGCTTCGATCGTCGGGACGCTGGAAATTTTGACGCCGGAGGAAAGAGACCGGGTGCAGGGTTTCATTATCAACAAGTTCCGTGGCGACGTTAGTCTGCTGCAGCCGGGCCTAGACTGGCTGGAGGAGCGGACAGGGAAGCCCGTACTAGGGGTTATTCCTTATTTGCCTCAGCTGGGCATTGAAGATGAAGACTCCGCTTCCTTAGATTCAAAACGCATGCAGAAAAGGGCGCAGAGTGCGCCCGAGAAATCAAAAGACCAATTGGATGTTGCGGTGATTCGCTTGCCACGCCTGTCTAACTTCACGGACTTTGATCCGCTTCAGGAAGAAAAGGATGTGCATTTCCGGTATATTGAGCACCTCTCCGATTGGGGCGATCCGGATGTCGTTGTGCTCCCGGGAAGCAAGAATACGATGGACGATCTGCGGTACTTGAACGAGTCCGGTTTGGCAGCGCGCATTCAAGCTTTCGCACGGGCCGACAACGGATGGGTCGCCGGTATTTGCGCCGGGTATCAGATGCTTGGCGTTAGGCTGCTTGATCCGCACGGTTACGAATCCGACCATCCGGAGCTCGAGGGATTAAGCCTTTTGCCGACTGAGACGGTGTTTACGTCCAGCAAACGTACGGTTCAGGTGCAGGGAAAGGCTTCGCTTTTTACGGAGGAAGACGGTCAAGAGCTGATGATAGACGGGTATGAAATCCATATGGGGCGGACTAGGTTTCTGGAAGAAGTTGTCATGCCTTTTCAAATCAAGGCGTATACCAATGATGTAGCCTATGCTTCGGACAACGAATCGCATGGAGACGGGGCGGCAGTGGAGCAGGGACGTATCTGGGGGACCTATGTGCACGGGATTTTGCATAACGATGATTTCCGAAGAGCTTGGTTAAACCGCATCCGGCAAGTGAAAGGGCTGGCCCCTGTTGCTGGAGGTTTGCGCTTCAAGGAGCGCAGAGAGGCCGCATTCGACAGGCTGGCTGACCATGTTAGAAGTCACTTGGATATGCAGCGCGTTTATGAGATGATGAAGGTATCACAGCCTTGTCAAAGGGAGGACGTTACAGAATGAAAATTTATACGCGTACCGGGGATGCCGGACAGACAGGCGTAATTGGCGGCCGTGTGGATAAAGACGATGCTCGTGTTGAAGCATACGGCACGACGGATGAACTGAATTGTTATGTAGGTCAGGCGATGAGCTTCATGGACCCGGCCAAATATCCGGACTTGCTGGCGGATTTGCTGCAAGTGCAGCATGAGCTGTTCGATTGCGGCTCGGATCTTGCCCTTTTGAAGCAGGAGCTGCGCCCATACAAAGTTACAGCGGAGATGGTGGATGCGCTTGAGGCTTGGATCGATAAATACGATGCCGAAACACCGGATATTACGCGGTTTATTTTGCCCGGCGGGGGAAGCGTTTCTTCTACGCTTCATGTCTGCCGCACCGTTTGCCGCAGGGCGGAACGCCGGGTCGTTACGCTGGCCCGAACGCAAGAAATTAATCCGGAAGTGCGCAGGTATTTGAACCGGCTGTCCGATTTGTTCTTTACGATTGCTCGTACGGCGAATCACCGCGAAGGGATTGCCGATGTGGAATATGTGCGCAGTGCAGAGGTGTTTAGACGTAAATCATGAGCTACTATGAACCGTTAGTATATATCGTGCCGCCCGAGGAAGAAGGCTTTATTCTGAAGACGGTGCTGCAAAAAAGATTGATGGTCTCCCGCAAGCTGCTGTCCCGCATTAAATTGACGGAACAGGGGATTACGGTCAATGGGATCAGGCAATATATCAACATCAAAGTGAAAGCCGGCGACCGCGTGGAGATCCGGATGGAGGAGGAAGCGTCGGAGGATATTTTGCCTCAAGACCTTCCTCTGCACATTCTTCATGAAGACGAGCATCTGCTGATTGTGGCCAAAGATGCAGGCATGATTGTGCATCCTACGCACGGGCATTACGTGAATACGATAGCCAACGGCGTTGTGCATCACTGGCAGCAGGCCGGCATCACCTGCCGTTTCCGCCCTGTGCACCGGCTGGATCAAGAAACATCGGGCGTATTGGCCATCGCAAAGACGCCCTACGTTCACCAGCAAATATCGGAGCAGATGATTCAGCACCAGGTAAAAAAAGAATATTTGGCCTTTGTATGGGGGCGCTTAACAGATACCACAGGAACGATTAACGAACCCATCGACCGGGATCCGGAGCAGCCGCATGTGCGCATCGTCACTCCAGAGGGGTACTCGGCAGTAACTCATTACGAGGTCGTGGAACAATATGCGCAGGCCGCCTTAGTCCGCATTTGGCTCGAAACGGGGAGAACGCACCAAATACGCGTGCATATGCGGCATTTAGGCCATCCGCTGCTCGGGGACAAGATGTATACATTGCCTGAATTTGAGGGAAGCCCTGCGGCAGAGGCTGGTGAGCGGCTGACCCGCCAGGCGCTGCATGCTTTTAAACTGGGCTTTGTTCATCCTGGAACGAGGGCTTGGACGGAGTTTAACGCTCCGCTTCCTGCGGATTTAGCCGCTTTGCAAGCTTGGTTACAAAAAAATGACTAGTTTTACGAAAACCATCCAAATTTTAGGATGGTTTTTATTTCGAATAACTTGACTTTCTGTATAAATTAGCCCAAAATTTTAATTAATTATCAAAATAAGCTTTACACTTACATAAAGGAGTTCTTACATCATGGGAGTAAAAGTATATGGTTACGATAAATGCGGGACATGCCGGGCTACTTTGAAGTGGCTGAAAGCTCACGACGTCGACGTGACAGAGAACGTACCGTTATTCGAGACGCCGCCGTCTGCGAAAGAATTGGCCAAGCTGTTAAGCGATAGCGGACTCGGCATCAAAAAGTTTTTTAACACATCCGGTGAAGTGTACAAGGAAATGAATTTGAAAGACAAGCTCCCCGGCATGACGCAGGAACAAATGCTGGAGCTGCTGGCTTCCAACGGCAGGTTGATCAAACGCCCCATTGTGACGGACGGCACGAAGGTTACGGTCGGCTTTAAGGAAGCAGAGTTCGAGGAAGCATGGGCAAAGGGGTGATGTGAGGTTGGAGGAGAAGCAGAAACCATCACGCAAAAAGTCGCCCCTAGCCATAGGCGGTTTCCTGGCTGTCTTGCTATCGCAAGGAAAGCTGCTTTTGACATTTTTAAAAGTTGGCAAGGTCGGCGGAGCTGTCATCTCGATGTTTATTACGGTTTGGGCATACGCCCAATTGGCTCCGCTTTCTTCTGCCATCGGGATTGTGGTCATGATTCTGATTCATGAACTCGGTCATGTTCTTGCGGCAAGGTTGAAAGGACTGCCCGTCTCGGCGCCTGTCTTTATCCCGTTTCTTGGCGCATTAATCATGATGAAAAAGAATCCGGCCGATGCAGCAACGGAAGCTTTCATCGGTATTGGAGGACCCGTTTTGGGGACTCTGGGAGGCGTTGCCGCATTTGCTTTAGGCGTATATACCGATTCACCTGTCATTGTTTCTATAGCGTATGCTGCGTTTTATTTAAATTTAATTAATTTGCTGCCGATTCATCCGCTCGATGGCGGGAGAATCGCAACCGCAGTAACCCGATGGTTATGGATTTTGGGCCTAATTGGTGGTTTAGTTTTTATTTTTTATTTGGATCACTACGTCAATCAGCTTATTTTCTTCGTCATCTGGGCGATGTTTGCCTGGGATTTGTATAAGAAATATGTGAAATACAGAAAGAGAGAGCAGCTAGTTTCTGTTTCCACCCGCTTTGAATTTGCCGCCGATCATTTACTCCAGCAAGGATACATCATCCCAGGAGAAAATCATACGCGCGAGCTGGATTTTACGACATATTCAGATTTACAGGGCGCAGGCGACGGACGGCAAACGATCGTCATGTACTGGCAGGGGATTGGCTTTGAGGGTCATGCCTATTTGCCGCAGCAATCGTTGATTCGTAGAGTGCAGCTTGTCAAGGTAGACCGCCTGCAGAAAGAAAGCGGATTTTATTTGGGACTGCAGGTTCAAGTCGACTTCTCGCCTATGGATAATGGGGATCGTTACTATGAGGTTCCGGCCAAAACCCGCTGGAAATTCGGTGCGGCCTATTTAGGGCTCGTTTTATTTCTGCTTTATATGATAAGACTTGTTCATCAAGCAGGAATTATGGATTAACTGTTCAATATAACTTAATGAGGATAACTACCATGTCATTTACAGGATCAAAACGGCTTAGTCAGTTAGGATCGGCTATTTTTTCGGAAGTGGCAGATTGGAAGAGAGAGGTTATGAACCAAGGGGTAGACGTCATAGATTTAGGTATAGGAAGTCCTGATCTCCCCCCGTCCGAACGCATTTTGAATGCCATCGCTGAGGCTGTGCGCAACCCTGCGCACTATGGATACCCGACATCGGAAGGAAGCTTAGCCTTTCGGGAAGCCGTGGCCAGATGGTACCAGTACCGATTCGGTGTAGAGCTTAATCCTGAGAATGAAATTTTAACGTTAATGGGCTCACAAGATGGTCTTGCTCACTTGGCGCTTTCACTCTGTGATCCTGGGGACATCGCCATTGTTCCTGATCCAGGTTACCCCATATATTCGGCAAGTCTTGTGCTGGCAGGAGTTGAGCCGTACTTGCTCCCCTTGCGCGCATCCAATGATTTTTTACCACAATTAGATGACATTCCAGTAGACGTGGCTGCCAAAGCGAAGTTCATCCTGTTAAACTATCCGAGCAATCCGCTGTCTGCTGTTGCAGATCGTGCTTTTTTTGAGCATTTGATTGCCTATGCCAAAAAGCATGAGTTGCTTGTCGTACACGATCTAGCCTACTCTGAAATGGCTTTTGACGGCTACAAGCCGATCAGCATTTTGGAGATCGAAGGCGCTAAGGAGGTTGCTGTCGAGTTTCATTCTCTGTCCAAAAGCTTTAACATGGCAGGTTGTCGGATCGCTTTCCTCACCGGTAATGAGGCTGCTGTAAAGGCTCTGCGAACGCTCAAATCAAATATTGATTATGGCGTATTCGGTGCTATTCAAGCGGCTGGAATTGCAGCACTAGAGGAAGATATGGAACACGATCATTCTGTTGCCGACGTTTATGAGAAGAGACGCAATACATTTATTTCGGCTTTAAAGGATGCGGGTTGGATCATACCGCCACCCAAGGCAACCATGTTCATCTGGGCACCCATTCCAAAAGGATGGACATCTCGACAAATTTCCCGGGAAATGCTGTATCGTGCAGGTGTAGCCGTTATACCTGGAGACGCTTTCGGAGCAGAAGGAGAAGGGTTTGTGCGAATTGCTTTGGTGCAAGATGAAGTCAGATTGCTTGAGGCGGCAAGGCGCATAGGAGATTGGCTTCGAACCGTAGAATGAAAGTTAGAGATTTTGGTAAAAATAGGAGAATGAGAGATATATGAAATCGTTTTTGAGTAACATTACACCTTAATAGTTGAAAGGGGCAAGCATATGGACGCCATTTCCTCATTGTCAGAGCTTTTAGCTGAGCAGAAGCCATCATCGTTTGTAGAAATTCCAGGAGTCCTGGGCCAGACGTTTGGGCAAGCGACAATTGCAGCTACATTACCTATGAGCAAGTTGTTTTCACTCTATGAAGTTGATTTAGAAGTGCAGCGTGCGATTATTCCACGCAATCTTTCTAAATTAATCGATTATGTCAATTTGTATTTAGAAAATCGCCAGCCGATCTATTTCCCTGGAATCATTTTCTCGGCAAGAGGCGCAGGCCAATATGATGAAGAGCAGCAAGCGCTTCGACTGCAGCCAATTGAAAAATTGTACGTAGTGGACGGCCAACACAGGCTGGCAGCGTTCCAGCGTATTATGGAAACACTGCAAAGCCAAATGGCACGCGCCAAAGACCGCCGGGAATATGACAAAATGGAAGAAATTACAGAGAAGCTGCGCCGGTTGTACGCATTCCCGATTTCAACCATGACGTATTTGGACATTAACGCCCGTCAAGAGCGTCAGCTGTTCTCTGATATTAACAAGCTTCCGCGGAAGCTGGGCGGCAACCTCGCCGTGCTTCGCGACCAACGCAGATTTTATCACGTGGCTGCAACGGAGCTTGCTGCCAAAGCGCCAGCCATGCAAAAGCTGACGGTTGACATGTTCTCCGAACGCGGCAAGTCGCCGGAGTATCTGTTCTCCTACCACTTGCTGATTGAAATTTTGGTTGCTTTGTTTGAAGGCAGAATGAAATCCGCAGCGCGAAACAACGGTTATCAGTATGAGGATAAAGATCTGCAGGATCTGGTATCCTTGGCGGGGACCTACTTCAACGGCCTGTTGAATTATTTGGAGGCGCCAGCTAAAGGCGAACTAGTTTGGACGGAAAATATCCAAATCGCACTAGCCTTGTTTATTCATGAAGAAGCTACAAAAACAGGGAAATTCAATCGTTATGCGCTTGAACATGCTTTGAAAATACTTCCTCATGTGAACTGGAACGGGATCTACGCGGGAGACGAGAAGGATCGTTTGCCTAGACGTACCCGTATTATGAAAGCCTATAATTTCATCAAAAACTTTTATCAAGAACAGAATGCATTCTTGATCAGCGATAAGGAGGACGTGAGCTAATGGAAGGATTACGCCTTAAAATGACGATTCATCCGTTTTGCGAAAAATTCGGACTTTCCACCGTTGCCTTGCGCGTGCAGGATTTGCTCAATTATACGATGATCGACCCGATGGTGCAGCGGAAGCTTAGCAACATGCAAAGACGCAAAATCTCTACGTATCTGCAAGAACGCGAGCTGGATCATGTTTTCTTCGGACCGGTTACGCTTTCGCTTCGCGAAGTGAATCAATTGTCCAAGGGTGAGAAGGAGTTCCTGCTGAGACACGGCTCGAAACTTTCTATTTTGGATGGGCAGCACCGGATTCTTGCGCTTGGTTATGTGAACGAGCAAATGCAGAAGGAAGTAAGACGCTATGAGAAGAAGCTTGTGCTTCTGAAAATCAAACAGCGTAAAATGCCGCAGGATGCGGATATTAAGCAAGAAGTTGAAGAAACGGAAGGCACGATTAATCAACTGGAGAGCAGACGTCTCGATTTAATGGAGACACAGCTTGCTGTGCAGATCTACATCGGCTTAACGGAGGAAGAAGAGCAGCAGCTGTTCGGGGACATCAACTCCAAAGTACAGCTGGTGAGCAAGGAGCTTGGACACTCTTTCGATTCCATTGATCCGCTTAATTTGGTGATTCAGCAAGTCGTTGATCACAACGTGTATCTCAAAGCTGTCGGCGTGGAGAGACGCAGCAATTTGACATCATTCAACCGGAATTTCACGTGCTTCAGCTGGTTATACGCGACAGCCACGATGTTGTTCTCAGGCAGAATGCAGCCGTCTTATGAGCTTCAGCGTAAAATTCGCCACGATCCTTCGACGTATGTTGAAATTCTGCACCAATTTTTCAATACGTTATTGCCGATGATGCCGGAGCAGCCGGGTCTGGCGCAATATACGTCAGCGAATCGTGTTATTCAGGAAAGTATCGCGCTTTATTCAAACCGTTTCTTATTCCCGAATGGGCAGTACAACGAGGATTGGACAGATTGCCTCCAAATTCTTGAAGGCTTTGACTGGTCGCATGAGAATGAGGAATTGATCTATGTCTTCGGCGCTTTGGATAATGGCAAAATCAACTTGATTCACGAGAAATCATTGAAAAAGCACGTGAAGCTTGTTCAATTTTTCCTCGAAGGTACGGATGCAGAACGTGCGTCTGAGGAAGAAGAATCTACTGCATAAATCTACCGAAACTAGCAGCCTTTCACTCTTAACGAATGTTAAGCGTGAGGGGCTTTTTTTGCTTTTTTCGGAGATATGACGATGCATGCGGATGCTAGATTTGGACGAAATATATGAATTTCTTCTAGCATTCGTCTATATCAGAAATAGATCGCTAGAATACTATATACTATAAAGCTTGAAAGGAGGAGAAAACGATGAGTTGCTCCGTATTAGCTACTTTAAACCGCATCAGCCTTGGCACTGTCATCACTATTCATGCCGGCACTACTCCGAACCACACAGGTAAATTCCTTGGTATTGAACACGGTAATGTTGTACTTGCAAGTACTAGCGGTACTATCTTCTTCTTCCCAATCGATAAAATCGCCGTAATCCACATTCCTTAATAAAAAGAGCTGCGAAGAGGCTGTCTTGAATGGTCAGAAATGATCTGATGGATGGTCTCTTTTTTTGTTAAGCTAAGCGAAAATGACTATTGCTGAAGTGCTGTTTTCAGGATACACTTAATACCAATTCGGTTGTGAAGAACACGCCGCTTCGATACTTTGTATCGGGGCGGCTTTTTGTTTTTATTTTGTCTAAAGAGGAGTGAGGCGGAGTGCCAAGATTTGATCAAAAATATGAGGAATGGATGCAGCTGAATATTAGGCAGGAGACCAATCCAAGAAGGCGTGAATTGCTTGAGAAAGGATTAGGTCATGGGACTATGGAATTTCTGCGAACGATCTGGTTTCCGACAGTGAGAAATTTTGACCATCTGTATCCCGAATGGGAGGTGCGTGATTTTAACAATGGATACCGCTATGTGGATCTGGCCTACAGACCTGGCGGCATGAAGGGCGGTATTGAAATTCAAGGCTACGGACCTCATGCCAGAGATCTGGATGTAAGTCGATTTAAGGATTTATGTTGGCGGCATAGTTTATTGGCGCTTGATGGGTGGACATTTTTGCCTATCGCTTATCTTTCCATTAAAGATGAGCCTTGGCGATGCCAGCAGCTCGTTCTTTCTTTCATCGGAACGTTCCTTTCGACAGATGTATCCGCTGAATTGAATTGCTTTGAGGCCGAAGCCGTTCGCTATTCCCGTCGCTTGCTGCGGCCATTTACGCCGTTAGAGCTGGCGGACCACCTACGGATTACGGACCGTCATGCTCGGCGAATCTTGCATAACTTAGTCAAACGGGAGTTGTTGGTGGTGCAGAGTGGGCAGAAGAGGTACCGAACGTATTGCTTACGGACAGAGTAGTCCTTATTTGGAGGTAGAGAGGTGTTTGCAATTCTAATGGACTCCGAAGCAGTTATTCACCTTATCGGCATGAAAAATGGCTGTCTATTTGACTAGTAACGTCTCTTGAGTCCGTTATTTATGGGATAAAGGCCTATTATTGAAAATAACGGCAATGAGGTCCATACGATAATGAATCACAATGCATCGCAAGAGGAGGCTCCCTTCAAGGTTCTAGCTCGACAGGGTTATACCTGTCAGGTATTATGCCGGAGTGCAGACTTTACTGTTTCAGTCTCGCCAACTTTGTCCATACTGCATAATGTTAGCAACTTACGAAGCAGGAGGGTCTTGAAACCATGTTGGCCGTTCATCAACGCATGGCGGAGTTATGGACATTGCGCAGAGCGCGGGAGTTGACGCGAGCAGAGCAGGATGAGTTAATGCTGTGCATGGAAGCTAACGCGACATATGTATGGAACCGATTAAAACTAGAAAATTTATCGCTTTGTGCATCGCTTACAGGAGACTATGATTGGCTTCATGAAATTTGCGAGCGCATCGAAAAGATTGAACCGAAGCACTGAACCGAAAGGGTCGGTGCTTTTTTCCTTTTCTGCTAGAGAGTGGACGGGTATAATGGTAGTAGTCTATTTCTAAGGAGATGCCGCATGGTAAGCTGGTTCAAGCAAGTGGGCGAAAGGCCTCATAAATTCTTACTTCTGGGTTTACTGCTACTGACAGCGCTATTACTAAGACTATATCTTGCACCGATCTGGGTGGGCTACGATACCGATGTCCGAACCTTCCTGGCGTGGGCGGACCGGGCCTATACCGTGGGGTTGTCCGGCATGTATACCAATGCTAAGGATTATTTTCTGGATTATCCGCCTGGCTATATGTATGTCCTGTATGTCGTCGGTATGCTGCACCACAAGCTGTCTATTCCATGGGAGAGCGGACAGTCGCTGCTGCTGCTTAAACTTCCTGCCATTCTGGCAGATATCGTAACCGTATACGTATTGTTTTGTCTGGCCTCCAGCCGGAAAGGCGGAGCACGCACATGGCTGCAAGCCATAGGCATTGCTGCGTTGTTTGCTTTTAACCCTGCGATTTGGTCGAATTCGGCGATATGGGGACAGGTCGACTCGTTTTTCATGCTGTTTATTGCAGCGACATTGCTGCTGCAGCAGCGCGGGAAGCTTCCTCAGGCGTCCGTGTTTATCGCGCTGGCTCTTTTGCTGAAACCGCAGGCGCTTCTTTTCGGTATTTTTCTGCTTATTGACGTAATACGCAAACGCAATCTGATGGTATTCCTGCTGAGTGTGCTCAGCGGTATGGCGACGATCGCGGTCGTTTCGCTGCCTTTTGCCATAGGAAGAGGTTATGGGTGGTTGGTCGGGCTGTACTCAGGCACTTTATCCTCATACCCTTACGCTTCCTTAAACGCTTTTAATCTTATGGCGCTGCTTGGCGGCAATTTCATTGATATGAAGACGAGCTTCCTATATCTTTCCTACGATAGATTGGGTGTAGTGCTCATGGTCCTTTCCGTTCTGTACACCTGCTATTTGTATATTCGCAGCAAAGGCCGGCGCGGTGCTGTTTTATATGTAGCCTTCTTATTTATTACAGCCGTTTTTATGTGCATGACCAAAATGCATGAGCGCTATTTGCATTATGGCTTGCTGCTGGCTCTTACGAGTTTTATTTATATCAGGGATCGCCGGATTCTAGGCCTGTTTATTGGGTTCAGCTTGACACATTTCATCAATATCGCGGATGTGCTGCTGCGCAGCTTTCATCAAGACTACCATATTCCGCGTTATGATTCTTTGATGCTGGTTGTTTCTGCGATCAATGTTATACTATTTATTTACGCTTGTACTTTGGGATGGAGGCTTTTCGTGCAATCACAACAAGAACAGAAACGACAGGATGAAACCACTGCGCTTCCGCTTCCAAAAGCTCCGGCGGCGGACAAATGGAGCGAGCGCTGGAACGCTATTTTCAAACCTAGCGGGGATGGCGTAGAAAGAAGCCCGAAGGGACGTTTTTTCTCGAAAAAAGATATGCTGTATCTCGGCTTGCTGGTGGTCATTTACACGATCATCGCTTTATTCCATCTGGGCGGGCACAAAGCGCCTACAACGTTTTGGAAGCCGACGAATGCAGGAGAAGCGGTTATCGCCGACTTGGGCAGCTCTCATAACATTACAAGAATTAACACCTTTGCCGGTGTCGGGGAGGGCTCTTACTCCTTCTGGTTTTCCCAGGATGGCCAGCAGTGGCAGGATCAAATCGCCGTGAAATCGGATCATACCAAGGTCTTCACCTGGAACACGGTGGAACCGAATAAGGACGCTCGTTACGTCAAAGTGGTGATTGACGGGCAGGAGAGCGCACCGCTGCATCTGCATGAAATCGGTATTTTCGGAGATGGCTCCTCGGCTATTTTGCCGATTAAGGAAGTTAAGGAACAAGATATTAACTTGGCGGACGAAGGGAAACCAGCGAATCTATTTGATGAATCCAGTGTAGTACCGTATACGCCTACATATATGAACGGGACTTATTTTGATGAGATTTATCACGCAAGGACGGCCTATGAGCATATTCACAAAATAGAGCCTTACGAAAGCACGCATCCGCCGCTCGGTAAGGTGCTCATGGCTATCGGCATTTACATTTTCGGACTTAATCCGTTCGGCTGGCGTATTGTCGGAACGCTGTTTGGCGTCGGCATGATTCCCGTGATCTATGTGTTTGCGAAGCGGATGTTTGGCCGGTCCGAATATGCTTTTATCGCCGCCTTCCTCTTAACGTTTGATTTTATGCACTTTGCGCAAACGCGTATAGCGACCATCGATGTATACGGCGTATTCTTTATCATGCTGATGTTCTATTTCATGTACCGCTACACGACGCTCAGCTTTTATCGCGAAAAGCTATGGACTACGCTGATCCCATTAGGGCTGTCCGGTCTTTTCTTCGGAATCGGAGCCGCCTCCAAGTGGATCGTGATCTATGGCGGAGCAGGCCTTGCGTTGCTGCTGCTCTTATCTTTGATCGAACGGTTCAGCGAATACCGGTTCGCCCGGCGGCTGCTGCAGGAGGAGACTTCTCCTCCAACATCGCCACCGCTCGAGCCGGACAACGAGGAATCGGAGTCGAAACCGACGCTCACAGAGCCGGAGAGAAGCCGCCTGATGCTTGTGCAGAAGCTTTTTGCAAGAAATACGATTCTTACGCTGCTGTGGTGTGTACTGATGTTTGTCATCGTCCCATTAGGCATCTATACGTTGTCTTATATTCCATTCATGATGGTTCCGGGACCGGGACACCAGTTGAAGGACGTTGTCACCTATCAGGTGCACATGTACAAATATCATAAAGATTTGGTAGCGACGCATCCGTTCTCCTCGCCATGGTGGGAGTGGCCGATGATGCTTCGGCCTATCTGGTATTATCAAGCCAAGTTTATGCCGCAAGGCATGCTGTCGAGCATCGTCTCGTTCGGCAATCCGCTCGTGTGGTGGCCTGGTTTCATAGCTGTCCTTGTATCGTTCTACGTGGCAATTAAGAGGAAAAATAAGCTGCTGCGCATGCTGCTCATCGCTTATTGCTCGCAGTATTTGCCATGGATGCTGGTGCCTAGGCTGACCTTCATCTATCATTATTTTGCCATGGTGCCTTTCCTCGTGCTCATTTTGACTTACTATATCAAAGAGTATTTGGAAGTGGGGCCGCTGCACAAAAGAAGATGGGTCTACGGCTATTTAGCCGGCGTATTTGTATTATTCGCTCTGTTCTATCCGATTCTTTCGGGGATGATCATTCCATCGACCTATTCCTTCTTCCTCCGGTGGCTGCCGGGGTGGAATTTCTTTTAAAGAAAAGTATTGACGTTCCCAAAAAGCAATGGTAGTATAATCCCAAGTGATTTACTATGAATTAAACTGTCGACCGAACAGCAGGAGACTCCCACCTTTTATCGAACAAAGGAAGCGGGGTCTCTTTTTATCATCAAAAACTTAATGGAGAGTGAATGAAATGGCGAAAGTCGTGATTATCTCAGGCAGTCCAACCCCTACATCCCGCTTGCACGGGGTTATTGAACAAGCAAAGAGCGAACTCGTACAAGCCGGACTTGCGGTGGACTGGATTAAAGTACGGGATATCCCTGCTGAGGACTTGTTATATGCCAAGTTTGACAGCGAAGCCATCGTGAACGCGAATGCGCTTGTTGCTGCAGCGGATGCTGTTCTCGTAGCAACGCCCATCTACAAAGCTTCCTATACCGGTGTGCTGAAAGCATTCCTCGATCTCCTCCCGCAAAAAGGGTTGGAACGCAAAATTGTGCTTCCGCTTGCCGTAGGGGGAACGATTTCCCACTTGCTCGCAATCGACTATGCCCTCAAGCCGGTGCTGTCCGCATTAGGCGCGCAAAATATTTTGCAAGGCGTCTACGTGCTTGATAAACAAGTTACTTGGGGCGATCAAGGCCAGGCCATTTTGGATGATGAAATCTCCACGCGTTTGCAGGAGTCTTTGGCGCAGTTTGTACAAGAAATCAACTGGCATACCAGCCGCTAAAAGAAAATAAATATGACGCAGCCGCCATTGGTAACATTTGCTGATGGCGGTTTTTTGCGTGCCGGGAGGAGCGCTCTCGTGCTATACTGAACTTATCTTTATTTTGATAGGAGCGATTATGTTGTCAGAGAATTCATCCGGTTCAGTGCTGCTTGTAGACGGCATGGCCTTATTATTTCGCGGTTATTATGCGACTTCATCCAGCGGTTACATTATGAGAACAGAAACCGGCGTGCCGATTAACGGCGTTTACGGTTTTCTAAAATATTTGCTCGATGCGATTCAAACCTTCAAGCCTACCCACGTGGTATGCTGCTGGGATATGGGGAGCACAACGTTCCGCACGGAGAAATTCGAAGCGTACAAAGCGAATCGCGGACCTGCGCCCGAGGAGTTAATTCCCCAGTTCGATTTGGTGAAAGACGTTACAGCAAGCTTTAACATCCCGAATATCGGTGTTCCCGGCTATGAAGCAGACGATTGTATCGGAACACTGGCCCGTACATACAGCCCATTGACCAAGGTGCAAATTTTAACCGGAGATCATGATATGCTCCAGCTTGTGGATGAGAATACCGAAGTCATTATTATGAAAAAAGGTCATTCCAACTATATGGTGTATACGCTGGAAACGTTGATGGAAGAGAAAAGTCTGACGCCTGCGCAGATTATCGATCTGAAGGGCCTGACCGGCGATACGGCGGATAATTATCCGGGGGTCAAAGGCATCGGCGAGAAAACAGCGACCAAACTGCTGCTCGAATATCAGGATATCGGAGGCATTTTGGAAAATTTGGCGGCGCTGCCGAAAGGCGTTCGCGCCAAAATCGAAGCAGAGCTCGAGATGCTGCATTTATCGCGCGATTTGGCGACGATTCGCTTGGATGCGCCCGTTGCTTGCGCGCTGGAGGACTGCGGTTGGGCGATGGAGCGGGATAAGGTTATCGCGAAGTTCGAGGAAATTGCCTATAAAGGTTTAATCAAGTTGATCGGATAGAAGATGAATCAGTAAAGAAATAGACCTAGCGGATGATGGGATCCACTGGGTCTATTTTGTTTAGCGTTTTGGCGAGAAATGTGCGACCTGCTTCAGGATCTCCTCAATTTGTTCCAATGTTTCAGACGCAAGCTGTATGTCTACGGCTTTCACATTCTCTTCGATCTGTTCAGGTTTGGTCGCTCCGATGAGAGCGGTACTCACACCCGGTTGACGGAGTACCCAAGCCAGCGCCAGCTGTGCCAGGGAGATATCAAGTCCGCGAGCAACATGCTCTAACTCTTGAACAACTTGGAGCACCTGATCGTTCAAATAGCTGGTGATGATGCTGTTAACGGAATTGTTGGCTGCCCGGCTATCGGACGGCAATGGTGCTCCAGGCTTGTATTTGCCGGTAAGAATGCCTTGAGCAAGGGGAGAGAATACCACTTGTCCCAATCCTTTACTCGCCGAGACAGGCAGCACTTCCCGCTCAATATAGCGCTCAAACATATTGTAAATCGGCTGATTGGAGATCAGTGGGCGCAGATTCAAGCGCTCGGCGATCCCTGCCGCTTCGGTAATTTGAGCACCGGTCCACTCGCTGACAGCGGCATATAGAATTTTGCCTTGAGCTGTCAGGTCATCCAAGGCGCGAAGCGTTTCTTCCAGCGGTGTTTGAGTGTCATACCGGTGACAGAAGTACAAGTCGATATAATCGACGCCCAGACGTTTCAAGCTGGCATCGCATTGCTCGAAGATATGTTTCCGCGAAAGACCGCGATCGTTCGGACCGTCGCCCATCGGGAAGAAAACCTTGGTCGACAGGACATAGGATGAGCGCGCATACGGCTTCAGCGCCGCCCCCATCGCTTTCTCGCCTTCTCCCCGATTGTAGGCATTCGCCGTATCGAAAAAATTGATACCGCTTTCGAAAGCTTTTTCAATACAAGCATCGGCGGCTTTTTGCTCAGCGGCTGTGCCGTATGTAAGCCAGCTTCCGAGTGCAATTTCACTCACTTTTAACCCGCTATGGCCAACGTTTCTATATTTCATCGTACTCATCCTCTCGTTCTGCTGCTTACTGTCATTATAAGAGAGGGGGCAGATAGCTGACAATGACGCACAATTTATTCACTTAGTTACATATAGTTAAGTAACTGCCGTTTGCCGCCGGTAGCGAAGGGGAGTCGTTCGGGCAATCTGTCGAAAGACACGGCCGAATTGAACTAAGGAGCCGAAGCCGACTTGTTCGGCAACCGCAATGACTTTCATTTTGGTCTCGGTCAGCAGCCTCTGCGCCTCCTGCACGCGAACAAGATTCACATATTCGACGAGTGAGAATCCCGTAATCTCCTTGAACATCCGGCTCAAATAAGCCGGGCTGATTTCAAACCGCTCCGCAAGCTCCTCTAGCCGCATGGGTTCGGCAAAATGCGTATTGATATAACGCACGATCGTCGATATTTTCCGGTGTAATGGAGAAACGTGCTCAGGCGAGGTGACAGGATGCAGGCGGACAAAGCGTGCGGTGAAGAGCAGCAGTTCGATCAGATGATGACGCAAAGCGAATGTTTGCCCGAGATGGGTTTCTTTCGCTTCAGCCATCATTTTGCCAAGAATGTCTTCGACAAATCGCCGGGTTGGCAGATCCAGCCGCAATACCGGCGTCGCATGCGTGAAGGCATCGAGCAGGAAAGGGGCATCCTCTTTCACACTCTCCAAGAAGCCCTCGCTGAAATTCATAACGACACGCGCATGGCCAAGCTTATCGGAATCGGATGTGGCGTGAAGCTCACGCCGGTTAATCAGCACTAAATCCCCCGGAAGGATGAGATACGAGCGGTCCCGAATGAAATACATGCGCTCTCCTTCGTACAAATAATAGAGCTCGTACATGTCGTGCATGTGCTGAGTCCTCTCGAACGAACCGGAACGATGAATATGCTGAATATAAAATGGGCCTTCATCTTCATTGCCGAAGGTGACGGTGCTGGGCATGGGAGTACTCCTTTATTTCTCAACGTTGTACAGGAAGTATACCATATATGAAGTGAAAAATATGAATAGTTTCCGTTAAAAATAGGAATAGATGATGAGAAAACGCTCCTAACTTGCGATATGATAAAGCTATAGGAATTTAGCAAACGTTTGCAAAATAAGGGAGGATCACACAATGAAAGAGCTTATAGACGCAATTAAATCCGGCAATACATCGGCGCTAGCGGCGCCTGGCGTTAAAGTATATCCATCATCTTTTACACAAGTTGGAAACACTTCGCTTCTGATGGTACGTACGGAGGCTGGAAAACAGCTGCTCGCGGTTGGCGAAAGCGATTTGTACGATCAATTGAAGGGGGAAATCGTTGAGGGCGCTAAGTTTGCCCCGTTATCCCACGAAAACCGTTTGACGCTAAATCAATATCTGCCTTACACGGCACCGCAGGCATTTGGCACGCAGGTTGCTACGATGGGTCTGGGCGACCGTCTCGGCATTGCAAGCCCAGGACATATCCAAACGATCCGCGGCAAAGACATTCGTCCGGTGCTGGCACAGCAAAGCATTCGCGAGCTCGCGCTTACAGGCCGAACGTATGAGGACGTCTTGGATGCAGCGGCATTTGCCGTGTTCCAAGAAGGCTACAAAGATGGCTATGGCGCAGACGGCGACCATTTGAAGAAAGAAGAAGACATCGAGTATGCGCTGCGTCTTGGCTTCACGATGTTGACGCTCGATTGCTCCGAAAATATCGACAATACGATTGAAACGTTGTCCGCAGCTGAAATTGCAGCGAAATATGCAGAGCTGCCTGCCAGCTTGCGCGAGCACTATGAGAAGCGCTACTTGGATGCGCCGGCTAACGTTCCTGGTGCGGAACTGAACTATACGCGCGAAGCGCTCCAAAAGGATGTGCTGATCTACGACGCGGCGATTAATTTCATGGAAGCGATTTTCCGCAAATATATCGCGACGCTGGATCGTGCGGTCGATTTCGAAATTTCCATCGATGAAACAGCAACACCGACTTCGCCTGAGGCTCATTATTTGGTTGCGAACGAGCTTCGTGACCGCGGAGTTACGATTTTCAGCATGGCGCCACGCTTCTGCGGCGAATTCCAAAAAGGGATTGACTACATTGGAGATATCGCGCAATTTGAGCGTGAGCTGGCAAGCCATGCGGCGATTGCTGTGCATTTTGAATATAAGCTGAGCATTCACTCCGGCAGTGACAAATTCAGTGTGTTCCCACTGATCGGTCAATACACCAACGGTCTGTTCCATATCAAAACAGCGGGTACGAATTGGCTTGAAGCGGTACGCGTTGTGGCTAAAGTGAACCCATCCCTTTACCGCCGCATGCATCAGTTCGCGTTGGATCATTTCACAGAGGCGACAGCCTACTATCATGTGACGACAGACATTGGGGCTATCGCTCCGCTGGCTGAAGTTGCCGATGCGCAGCTGCCTGACTACATGGAAGAGAACAATGCCCGGCAATTGCTGCACATTACGTACGGTCTCCTGCTGCAAGCAAAAAATGACGACGGCAGCAAAGTTTTCGCTGACGAGTTTTTCCAAACGATGACGGAGCAGGAAGAAGCCTTTGCAGACGGTCTTCGCCATCATATCGGCAGACATTTGGAGCTGCTGGGTAAATAGAAATAGGAAAGCCGATCTCCGGTGTAGGAGGTCGGCTTTTTTGCTGTTAGATACCGTATAGGAGAGCTTGGCGGAGAGGGAACTATAGTCCGTTATTCCTGCTTAAAACAGCCATTTGGCACATGAAAGGGAACTCTGATCCTCTAATTTGATGATGTTGGTCCCGATGACAGTATCCGTGGGCAAATAAGTCCCTGTAGTTCTGTCTTGCTCATGGAAGTGGCTGATTTGGCATAAATAGCGCTCTCTAGTTCCCTTCCGTCGAAATCTCACTCTTGATTCAATGGTTCATTCCGAGAATCGTCTGCGCCCGGATAATCCCGTTTGATGCCTTCATGCAGCTCATGATTCTCATAGGAGAAACGGTTCGGCGGGCGTTGATCCTTCCGCCACGGGGAGCTTTTCCCGAGCGATTCCGTATTTAGGCTGGTGCCGTAGGGACCTTCGGGAAATTCCTCGGGAATCAGGTCATTTCGCTGAGACTCGACCGTTTCCAAATCGGTGTACGCATCTCGATGCTCAGAAATAAAACCTTCTGTTTCGGTATACTGGTCATTCGGGGATTCATGACTCATGAAAAAAGCCTCCTCGTCTAGGTTGCATGCTTTTTCCAGTGTCCCCCTTCGCCACGCTAAATATCCGTAAAATGAATGGAACCGATAATTTGCGATAGGAATTCATTAAGCTCTTGGGCTTGTTCCTCATTGAGCTTGAATGCGTATTCCAGGTATCCTTCTTCATTCAAGTCATCGGGACCAATAACAGCGCTGCGTCCTGACTGTAGGTCAATGACAAGCTTCTTGCCGTAATAACGGGTAGTTGTCATAATTGCAAGGTCAAAACGGTGCAGAGCTTGACCGACGAAGCACACAAAGCGCGTTGTCGTTTCTTCTTGATGGTCGTATAAAAAGTCATAATCAGACATAAGGGCCCTCTTTTCATTCTGGTATGTCTTTCATTATAACCGAAATGCGCTTGTCTACAAAACATAGGTTGCGCCTATCTGACAAACATGGTATGATTTGGATATCGAAAAAAGGGAAGCACCTTTTCAGCGTGGCTGAAGAGGTGCTTTTTCGTTTTTTCCGACACTATTTTAAGTTACAGTCTGGAGGAGGACGCATGAACATTGTATTTCTAAACACACTGGAGAAAGAAACGGGGGAGCATCGCGTAGTATCGGCGCAGGTGTCGATTGCCGAGGAGCAGGGCATTTGGAATGTTTTCTGGAATGAACCCGATAGCGCAGGGAAGCCGGAGCAAGCTCATTGGTATCAAGGTATGAGCTGGGATGAGATGCTCAGTACGTTCCGCCAAGGCTTGAAAGAGAAGATACGCGGCGGTTTCCGCCCGATCGTGAGTTCGGATCTGGAGTCTGCGCAAGCCCTTTCCGGGAAAGCCCGGATAACCCAGATGCTCACTTATTACTGCGAGGAGCATCCCAACGAAGAGGTGTTCGAGAAGCTGCGTACTTGGAGACGCGAACAAGCAGCGCGCGAAGGGAAGGCGCCGTACATACTCGCCACGAATCGGGTGCTGCGCATGATCTCCGTCTTTTTGCCCCAAAGAAAGGAGGAGCTGCAGCAGATCCCCGGCTTTGGCGAGCAGAAGACCGGTATGTATGCCGGGGATGTGCTTAAGCTAACCGCGGAGAGCACGCGCACGAACAGCTTTCCGTTAGATTGGGTTCCTAAGAACGTCGATGTAGTTAAGTTCGAAGCATGGCTCTTGGCGCAAAAGGAACAGAAACTGCGCATGGAGCTGGACCGTGAGGCCAGCAAGCGCAAGCTGCTGGAGATTGCCTCCCGGGGAGGGAGCCTGGCTGATCTCCAAGCTGATTTAACGATGCCCCGCAGAGAGCTCCTGCTTTGGGTGGAGGAATTGGACCGGGAAGGGTACGATTTGGATCCGCTGGTCGAAGCGGAGCTTGTTTCGATCCCGGAGGAGGAACAGATCAAAGCCTGGAACGCCTTCGAATCGGAAGGCGACCGCTACTTGAAGCCCGTGCTGCAGCGCATGGGCGGCACAGAGGAGCTGAAAGGCAAAGAGCTTGACCGCGCCTATGAATGGCTGCGCTTGCTCCGGCTGCGTTACCGCAAGGAGAAGGAAAGCGTAAATACTCAAGCCGCAAGCTAGTATTGACAGCGTTTAGGCAGATATGATTAAATGGTCAATAATCTAAATAGCAAAGAAAGCGATGACGAACTGAGGGGAATCCCTAAGTAGGAGTAATGCCGCTGCTGCAGAGAGTCGGTGGAAGGTGCAAACCGATGCATGTATGGCTCCGAATTACCGTTCCGAGTTGGATAAGGGAACATGCTCCCGTAAGAGCATCAGTAGCTTATACCCGGCCTACCTGTGCCGTTATGTAAACGAAGTGAAAGAGAAAGGCTGCGAATGAGAGTCGCAGGCTCCCTCTCTTTAATTAGGGTGGTACCGCGAGACAACCGTCTCGTCCCTTGTGGACGATGAGGTTGTCTTTTTGCGTTGTTCTAACCATGTTTTCACACAATAAGGAGGGATAGCAGATGAAGTGGAATGAGTTAACGGATGCACAGCAGCAGGAAGTAGAGCGCCAGCTGCAAATCATGAAGCGCGGAGCGGCTGAGATTATTCCGGAAGACGCCCTCAAGCAGAAAGTCATTCAAGCGGTAGCAACGGGAAAACCGTTAAAGGTGAAGCTGGGCCTGGATCCGTCCGCACCGGATATTCACATCGGACATACGGTTGTTTTGCAGAAGCTGCGTCAATTCCAAGATCTGGGCCACGAAGTGCAGCTTATCATCGGAGATTTTACAGGGCGTATCGGCGATCCGACCGGGAAGTCCGAAACGCGCAAGCAGCTGACAGAAGAAGATGTAGAGCGGAATGCGCAAACGTATCAGACACAGCTATCCAAAATTTTGGATTTCACCAAAACGACCTTTTTCTACAATTCAAGCTGGCTGGGAGCTTTGAAATTCGATGATGTGTTGAAGCTGGCTGGAAAGGTGACGGTTGCGCGCATGCTGGAACGGGACGATTTCGCCAAAAGATACGCAGCGAATCAGCCGATTCATGTGCATGAATTTTTCTACCCGCTCATGCAGGGCTACGACTCCGTATCCCTCGAAAGCGATATTGAGCTTGGGGGCACGGACCAGACCTTTAATATTTTGATGGGGCGTACACTGCAAAGCGCATACGAGGCGAAAGAGGGGCAAGTGGCTATTCTGATGCCGCTGCTGGAAGGGCTGGATGGCGTACAGAAGATGAGCAAAAGCTTGAAAAATTACATTGGGATCGACGAAGCGCCGAATGACATTTTCGGCAAAACGATGTCTATTCCGGATGGACTTATGCTCAAATACTATGAGCTGACGACGGCCATTTCCGGCGAGGCTCTTGAGGAGCTGAGGGAGGGACTGGCGGCCGGTTCCATCCATCCAAGGGATGCCAAGCTCAGACTGGCTAAGGAATACGTCCAAATGTACCATGGTGCGGAAGCGGCTGAAGAGGCTGAACAGCATTTTATAACCGTTTTTCAAAAACGGGCCTTGCCAGACGATATCGAAGAAATACTGTTAAACGGCAACCTGCTGGAAGCGGGCCAAATCTCGATCATAAAGCTGCTTGTATCTCTGGGACTGCAGACATCCAACGGAGAGGCAAGACGCAGTATCGAGCAAGGCGCCGTGAAAATCAGTGAAGTGAAAATGACGAATATCCATGAGTCGCTCCGTCCGCAGGATGGCGACATCATTCAGGTGGGGAAACGCAAATTTGTGAAAATTAAGCTGGGCTAGAATCAGAAAAAGGGCTTCCCGATCAGCAGTCAACTGATGCAAGAAGCCCTTTCTATTAGGATTACAGCCATTCTTTTTTACGGAACAAAATATACATCGCAACGCCTAACAGTCCCATGAGGGCTAATACGTACTCATCTCCGTGCGGGATCTGAAGCCCGAGAATGTTATCGAAGTTCATTCCGAATACACCGGTAATGAACGTCAGCGGCATGAATATCGTGGTCAGTGCGGTAAAGACACGCATGATATCATTCGCCCGGTTCGCGAGGCTGGATTGATAAGCTTCTCGTAAGTTCCCCATGAGATCGCGGAGCGTATCGAACGTATCGACAATTTTCACGGCATTCTCATAAATGTCGCCAAAATATTTCTGGAGCTGATGATCGATCAGCCTAAGATCCTTCTTGCCGAGCGTGCCGATGACATCGCGCTGAGGAACGAGCACTTTTTTGAGCCAGAGAATTTCCGAACGAAGTCCGATAATTTCATTTAGATGCGTTTTTTTGGTTGCGACCAAAATATCTTCTTCCAGCTTTTCAATCTTGGCCTCGATACGGTCACCAACCGCAACATAATTATCGACGACAAGATCGACTAGATGGTATAGGAAACGATCGGCGCTGTTGACCTCTTCCTCCCAGAGGAAAGGCTTTAAGGCGCGCAGCTCATTAATTTTTTGTCTGGTAACGGTAATAATGACATGCTTGCTTAGAAATAGATTAAGTGCGCGAAGAAAAATTTCTTCATCATCGAAACGAATGCTATTAATAACGATAAAATAATGCGAATCATAAAATTCAATCTTAGGACGCTGTTCCTCTTCGCTCAAGCAGTCCTCCACGGCCAAATCATGCAGATGGAACATAGGTTGAAGAAGTTCTAAATCCTCGATCCCAGCATCAATCCAATAAAAGCCTTTTTCTGGAGGTGTAAGTGCGACAGACACGTCATCGACCAGTGTAAATATGCCATTCTGAACCCATCGTGTTTTCATCTGATCCACCCCTTTGCATGGAATCAGCCGGGTTCAGTTCATCAATTGCGCGAGGCTACGGATGATGGAATAACCGACTGCATTCCTACACTATATACACTATTTAATTTACAAACTTTGCAGGTGCTACTCCTCGGTTCCCCGTCCAAACGTATGCCCCCCTTTTGCGTCCGTGTCGAATAATACTTGTCTAGTATAACCCTTCATATACCCCGTTTCAAGCCAAAAAGTTTGACGAAACAAGCGGAAAATACGCTTAAGATACTGTATGGAATAACGACTGGGCAGGTGCCAAAAAAAACCGCCATGAAGTTACATGGCGGCGTCTAAGATCTTTCCTTTTATTTCTGTATACAACTCAATCAATTCTGGATCCCCGCGGAGCAGCAGATCCTCTTCGCTTTCAGCACCGTAGACTCGATATAACAAGGCTGCAGCTTCCTCTGCTTGCTGCAATGTCGGTTTTGAGTTTTCGATTAAAGCGAAATACCGGTTCAACGAAGCGAAAGCAGAGAAACTATCCGAGGACGGAGCGGACATAATAGACCTCCTTTTATTAGGCAAGTATGTAACCTCTTGATATCTTTTTAACCCGTTTTCAGGTTGTTTTAAACATCAAAATAGGATACATTTCGTATCGATGTTATCACAGGTGGGACACTTTATGCAATTTCTTCGTTTTGGGCTTGTTAAGGTATGGTTAATGTCTTGACTTTACTTTATTTTATAGTATGATGATTTTAATCGCATACGTTTCATTTTCTTATCAAGAGTAGGTGGAGGGACTAGCCCTATGACACCCGGCAACCGACAAACCTTTGCAAGCAAAGGGATGCACGGTGCTAATTCTTGCGGAACCGCTGTAATAAGCGAATCTGGGAGATAAGAGAAGGACATTGACAGTGACTTTCCATGGCCTTTCTCTGATTCCAGAGAAGGTCATTTTTGTTTTTATTTACACGAAAATAATCGATGAAGAGGAGTGAACAGGATGCCGATCAAGATTCCTGACAACCTGCCTGCCAAAGAAATTTTAAACCAAGAGAACATCTTCACCATGGACGAATCTGTCGCGTATCACCAGGATATTCGTCCACTTCGCATTGCTTTGCTAAATTTAATGCCAACGAAAGAAACGACCGAGACGCAGCTGCTGCGCCTGATCGGGAATACGCCGCTGCAAGTGGAGTTCGTTCTGCTGCATCCGAAGACGCACACGTCCAAGAATACGTCCGCTGAACATCTGGAATTGTTCTATAAAACATTTGACGACATCAAAGAAGAAAAGCTCGATGGCATGATTATTACCGGCGCACCGGTTGAGCAGATGGAATTTGAAGATGTGACTTACTGGGAAGAGTTGACGCAAATCCTTAATTGGAGCAAAGAAAACGTCACTTCCACATTGCATATTTGTTGGGCAGCCCAAGCGGGCTTGTATCATCACTTCGGCGTGCGTAAATTTGGCTTGGACAACAAAATGTTCGGCGTTTTCCCGCACACGGTCGAGGTGCCCAATACGAAGCTTCTCCGCGGCTTTGACGAAGTGTTCCATGTCCCGCAATCGCGTCATACCGACGTTTGCCGTGAAGACATCGAGCGATGTACGGAACTGGAGATTTTGTCCCAATCTGAGGATTCCGGTGTGTACATCGTGGCTACCCGCGACGGGAAACATATTTTCGTAACGGGTCATTCGGAGTATGATGCAAACTCATTGAAATGGGAGTACGATCGGGATGTGAGCAAAGGACTTCCGATTGAAATTCCCAAAAATTATTATCCCAACAATGATCCAAGCAGACAGCCATATAACACTTGGAGAGCCCATGCAAATCTGCTGTTTTCCAATTGGTTGAACTACTATGTATATCAGGAAACACCTTTTGAGTTTAACACGAACATCAACGAAAGCTTGGCAAGCGCGCAATTGTAATGGAATTCGAACCTAAATCTTGAGGAGGAACCCCCTTTGTTGAAAATCGAAAGTCGTCTCGCCCAAATTGGCTCTATTGAAGAACCTGTTACAGGAGCAGTCTCCTTCCCTGTGTACCAAGCAACAGCTTTCCGTCATCCGAAGCTCGGTCAAAGCACTGGCTTTGATTATGCGCGCACCAAAAGCCCGACTCGTAAAGTGCTTGAAGATGCGATCGCACAGCTGGAATCCGGAGATGCCGGTTTCGCTTGCTCGTCCGGGATGGCCGCGCTGCAAACGGTTTTTGCATACTTCAGCCAAGGGGATCATTTGATTGTTTCTTTGGATCTATATGGCGGTACATACCGTCTGCTTGAGAAAATCATGTCACGTTTCGGCGTAACTGCGACGTATGTAGACACCAACGATTTGGACGGTTTGGAGTCTGCCTGCCAACCGAACACCAAAGGGCTGATCATCGAGACGCCGACGAATCCGCTCATGATGATTACAGATATCGAGCTTGTCTGTACATGGGCCCGCAAGAAAGGCATCGTGTCCATTGTCGATAATACGCTCTTGACGCCTTATCTGCAGCGTCCGATTGAACTGGGGGCGGATATTGTCGTTCACAGTGCAACCAAATATTTGGGGGGCCACAACGACGTTCTTGCCGGACTTATCGTGACCAAGGGCAAGGAGCTTTCGGAACAAATGGCGTTCCTCCACAATTCCATCGGAGCCGTGCTGGGGCCTCAAGACAGCTGGCTGCTAATGAGAGGCATGAAGACGTTGGCGCTTCGCATGGAGCGTCATGAGCAGAATGCAACCGCAATTGCGAACTTCCTGCTGGAGCACCCGCTGATCTCTGACGTATACTACCCGGCGTTGGAATCGCACCCTGGCCATGCGGTTCAAAATAAACAATCCAGCGGGAACACAGGAATTTTCTCCTTCAAGGTAAAAGATGCAAGGCTCATTGAGCCGATTCTGCGCCATATTCAACTGATTGCCTTTGCTGAGAGCTTAGGCGGCGTTGAGTCTTTGATGACTTACCCGGCTGTGCAAACCCATGCGGATATCCCGCTTGAAATTCGCCAGCAAATCGGGGTGGATGACCGCCTGCTGCGCTTCTCTGTCGGAATTGAGCATCAGGATGACCTTATCGCAGATTTAGCGAATGCGCTCAGCCAAGCACAAGCAGAAATAGAAGGAGAATCCCTGTAATGAGCCATTCACATAAAGAAAAACGCAAGCCGCACGGCCAATTCGCTACGAAGCTCATTCACTTCGGCGGCGAGATCGATGAAGTGACAGGTGCGTCCAGCGTACCTCTGTATCAGGCTTCAACCTTCCATCAAGCCGATTTGGAGGTTTCTCCGGAGTATGACTATACGCGTTCCGGCAACCCGACCCGTCAAGCTTTGGAAGACTACATCACTGTTCTCGAAGGGGGAACCCGGGGCTTCGCCTTTGCTTCCGGCATGGCCGCGATTTCATCGGCTTTCATGCTCCTTTCTCAAGGAGATCATGTCATTGTAACGGAAGACGTCTATGGCGGTACATACCGCTTGCTTACGACAATTATGAACCGGATGGGTGTCGAGTCCACGTTCGTCGATATGACGGACATTGCTCAAGTCCGTGCAGCGCTGCGTTCTAACACCAAAGCGGTCTTCCTTGAAACCCCGTCGAATCCGACGCTGAAAATTACAGACATCGCAGAAGTGGCTGCTTTTGCCAAAGAGCACGATTTGCTGACGATGCTGGACAATACATTCATGACGCCGTATCACCAACGCCCAATCGAACTGGGAATTGACATTGTGCTTCACAGCGCCACCAAATTCCTGGGTGGCCACAGTGACGTTCTGGCTGGACTGGCCGTAGTTGCGAATGACAGTCTGGGACGCAGAATGAAGCAAATCCAGAATGGGTTGGGGAACGTCCTGGGCATTCAAGATTCTTGGCTGCTCATTCGCGGCATGAAAACGTTGAAGGCCCGTATGGAAGCGTCTGAGATCAGCGCGCGGCGCTTGGCGCAGTGGCTGTCTGAGCAGCCGGACATCGATGTTGTTTACTACCCGGGCCTGCCGAACCATCCTCGCAAAGACATTCACGAGAAGCAGTCTCTCGGCTATGGAGCCGTTGTCTCGTTCGATGTTGGCTCCGGCGAGAAAGCGAAAAACTTGTTAAGCAAAGTACGCATTCCACTCGTTGCTGTCTCTCTTGGTGCCGTTGAAAGCATTTTATCTTATCCGGCGATGATGTCTCATGCCGCGATGCCAAAGGAAGTTCGTTTGCAGCGAGGGATCACAGACGGTCTTGTCCGGTATTCGGTAGGTCTTGAGGATATTGAAGATATTAGTGAAGATTTGGAACAAGCGCTCCGCGGATAAACCGTGATGGAATTCCCAGAATAGTCATATTTGCAGAAGGATCTTCAGGATGAAAAGCAGCATTTTGCTGCTTTTTTGGCATGAGTATGGTACGATAAATGGATACGAGCTATCAGAAATTAAAGGAGTGAAGAGCTGTGAAACCGATCGATCGTATTTTAAATAAAGCACAATCAGGCGGGCGAATTGATGTAGAAGAATGCATTACACTGTTCGAATCCGATCAAATAGAGAAAATTGGCGATACTGCAAACCAGATTATGAAGAAGTGGCATCCGGACCCGATTACAACGTTTGTTATTGGCCGGAATATCAACTATACGAATATATGTGATGTCTACTGCCGATTCTGCGCGTTTTATCGTGCACCGGGTTCGGCGGAAGGCTACGTACTGCCGGACGAAACCATTTTCCAGAAGATTCAAGAGACTTTGGATGTGCATGGAACTGAAATTCTGATGCAGGGCGGAACGAACCCGAACCTGCCGTTTAGCTATTACACGAATATTCTTCGTGAGATTAAGAAGCGTTTTGACATTACGATGCACTCTTTCTCACCGGCTGAAATTATGAAAATGAAAGACGTCTCCGACGGCTTGTCGCTGGAAGAAGTCATTCGCCAACTGCATGAAGCAGGTCTGGATTCTTTGCCTGGCGGCGGCGCCGAAATTTTGGATGACCGGACCCGGCGCAAAATCAGCAAGCTCAAAGGCTCCTGGCGCGACTGGATGGACGTGATGCAAACGGCTCACAAAATCGGTATGCATACTACGGGCACTATGGTTATTGGCTTCGGCGAATCGATGGAAGAGCGTGCGCTTCACATGCTGCGCATTCGTGACGCTCAAGACGATGTGTTGATGCAGAAGCTGAACACGCCAGGATTCCTTGCTTTCATTCCGTGGACGTTCCAGCCGGACAATACGAACATGAAGGCGGAGAAAGTAACGCCGGAAGAATATTTGAAAACACTCGCGATTAGCCGAATCATGCTGGACAACGTGCCTAACTTCCAATCTTCCTGGGTTACAATGGGACCTGAGGTCGGCAAGCAGACGCTCAGCTACGGCTGCAACGATTTCGGTTCTACGATGATCGAAGAGAACGTGGTTTCCGCGGCGGGCACGACGCACAAAGTCAACGTGAGTTCGACGCTGGACATCATTCGCCAAGCCGGCAAAATTCCGGCGCAGCGGAATACGAAGTATCAGATTTTGCGCGTTTTTGATGATGAGAATGTCAAAGTCGATAAAGATTTTGTGATGCAGAACTAGGGGTATTTGTTTATAATAAAAGCCTTCATACCACATTGACCGTGGATGGAGGCTTTTCTGCGTAATAAAGTTTAGTTCGCTTCCTTGAGAGGAGCGGTGTGGATGACGGTTTTATTTTTACCTGTTTTCTTGGCTGTATATAAGGATTGATCGGCGCCGGCGAATAGCAGTTCTTTGGAGGTGC
Organism: Paenibacillus sp. FW126-R14; assembly: GCF_058789495.1. Lineage (NCBI taxonomy): Bacteria > Bacillati > Bacillota > Bacilli > Caryophanales > Paenibacillaceae > Paenibacillus > Paenibacillus sp. FW126-R14. The sequence continues at coordinate 49,366 of NZ_JBYTBS010000011.1, forward strand.
CCGGCAAATACTCGCAGAGGCCGATTGAGATAGTGACCGAATGTTCGTTCAGTTCGGCATGTTTCGCTTGGGAAATTTGCCAGCGGATCCGTTCTAGCAAATCAAACACTTCTTCTGTGTTTTTCTCTGTGAAAATGATGGCAAACTCTTCCCCGCCGTATCTGGCTACGAAATCATTGAGACCAACGTGGAGTTTCAATGTGCTGCTCACATTTTTCAGGACAGCGTCACCGGCTCTGTGGCCGTAAGTATCATTGATTTTTTTGAAATTGTCGATGTCGAGCAAAGCGATATGGATGCGGAAATGACCTAAGGCATTCTGCTCGATAAGTTCGTCCATGTATTCATGAAAAGTCATGTGATTATATAGATCGGTTAGCGCATCCGTTTTGGATAGCTTATCCATGATAATATTTTTGATCAGCAGTTCTTGTTTTAGTTCGGTCGTGGTCCGTAAATTGTCCAGAATTTCAACGCCGCGTTTCATTATTCCGGATACGATGATCGTAATGATACTGAGTACAGGTAGAATGGTCAGCAGATCCGCTAACGTATAGTCCGAGAGTACGCTCCATCTTACGATAAAAAGAATGAAAAAGGACAGCAGGGTTAAGACTACGGAATAAACGATTTTGGAAAGTTGATGATAAAAGATAGAAACGAAAATCGGGAGTAAAATATAGAGGACAACCAAATCAACTTCATAGTTGAAGTAAATAATGGTAAAAGACAAGATCGCGCCGCCGCTAATGATTTGGTAGTCGAGCAGTTTTTTATAATACCTATTAGTCGTTTCTAGCAGAATGAGGATGAGGATCATGATAAGGACAGAAGAGGCCAAATGGCGCAGTATGCTGGGGAGGTCCCGTTTTGCTGTGAAAGAGTAGAGAAACTCGAAAGGCAGCTGAAGCATCACTAGAAACCAGTACGTGTTCAGTAATTTACGATTCCAAGCATGTCTGTGCAATTGGTATACGTCAATTTGCATGGATACTCACTCCAAATATGCGACTAAAGCACTATAATAAATATCATAGCATGAAAACTTACGGGATTGGAATAACCTTACATAAAGATTTGATAAAGAAAGCTGAAAGTAAATGGTAATTTGTTCGTCGTATATCTCCTACCTATCGACCATATACTCTTAAGAGGAGGATGTATAGATGGAAGGAGTGAGGGCATGGAACTGTTTGCTATCGTGATTATGAAGGTTGATGAACTATATGTGCGCTCGCTAAGCGCTCAGATAGAACGTGAGCTGCAGCTTTTACATAACGTTGAAAATGGATGGACAGTCGGGTACGAATGGACGGAATCACATGCATCTGTTCGTCTGGAAGCCATGCTGACGGAGTTGGCGGCTCCGCTGATCCGGAATCAAGTGATGCCGATCTTGGCCGGTAGTTTGGCTGACCACATCATCGCGGATAAGGAATCAAGCATCTTGCGGAATTTGCTTATCAAGGAATTTAAGTATGATGCCCAAGAAGACCTGGAGGCCATTGAAGGGTACTGCAAGCAGTCGCTATATACGGAATCCGGGATGGAGGAAACCGGCAATAGCTTTGGGCTGCAGCGCCGCAAACAAATATTAGTCGAACAGCTGATGTTGGCGTTTGAGGAGACATCAAGGCTAAGCTTGGATGGCTTTCTTCATTTCCGGCTGCAGGAATATACGGACGAGCTGCGGGAAGTAGCGGAATATGCCATTGATGAATATATGATGGACCGCCAGTATCAGGAATTTATTTCCCTTTTGCAATATTTTGTGTATATTCAGGAGGCCAAAATCCCGGTTGTTCACCTCATTCATAAAGGCGGGCATGAGTTTGTTATTTTGAACGATCGGTTGGAGCTTATTGATGCGAATGAATTCGATGCTACGTTCAAATTGGAAGTGCTGGAGAAGGATATCAACTTCGAGGATATGATCGTGAGCACCCTCATAACGGTATCCCCTGCGAACATCTACATTCACACAAGAGATCCGGACATGACGGTTATCAAGACGATTAGGCAAATCTTTGAGGATCGAACAACGGTGTGTTCCTACTGCCGTACTTGCGACATCTATTTAGGGGAATCCAAGAAACAAGATCAACTCTCCCCTTGACCTTGAACGAAGAGCCAATTATAATAATGATCGAAGGCGTTAAGATCAAAGACAAGAACTTTCTGCAAGAACTGCTCAGAGAGAGGAGACTAGGCTGCAATCTCCTTCAGCGATTCAGATTGTTTACCCCTTTGTAGCCGTGTTGTGGAATGCAGCCTGATTGGCAGGCTTGTTAGTATACAGCACCGGAGTCATTCCCGTTATCGAATGCTGATGAGGATTCGCCATAGCCTGTGGTTATGCAGTGAATCGAACTAGGGTGGAACCACGAGCTGAGCGCACTCGTCCCTTATGGGATGCAGTGTGCTTTTTTGCGTTCAATCACATATATACAGGAGGAACGAAGATGGTTGTACAAGTGAAATTACCAGATGGCGCAGTGAGAGAGTACGCAGTTGGAACGACCATTGAGCAGGTGGCGGAGTCCATTTCTTCCGGGTTGAAGAAAAATGCCGTAGGCGGCAAAGTGAACGGAAAATCAGTCGATTTGTCATTCTCATTGGAAAACGATGCAGACGTTGAAATTTTGACGCTTGATAATGAAGCGGGTCTAGAAATGTATCGTCACAGTACGGCACATTTGATGGCTCAAGCGATTAAACGAATTTATGGCGACAAAGCTGTAAAATTGGGGATCGGGCCTGTCATTGAAGATGGATTCTATTATGACATCGATTTGGAAACACCGCTGAATCCCGAGGATTTGGTGAAAATCGAGAAGGAAATGGAACGCATCTCTAATGAGAACTTGGCGATTACCCGCCGCGTCGTTTCCCGTGAAGAAGCGATTCGCATTTTCACAGAAATGGAAGATCCGTATAAGCTGGAGTTGATTCGCGATCTGCCAGAAGATGCAGTCCTTACGATTTATGACCAAGGCGAGTTCTTCGATTTGTGCCGCGGGCCGCATTTGCCGTCTACCGGCAAAATTAAGGCTTTCAAATTGCTCAGCGTAGCGGGTGCTTACTGGCGCGGCGACGCTAAAAACAAAATGCTGCAGCGTATCTACGGAACAGCATTCCCTAAAAAAGCTCAGCTGGATGAGCATTTGCACTTGCTTGAAGAAGCGAAAAAGCGTGACCACCGCAAGCTGGGCAGAGAGCTGAAAATGTTCGCTTTCTCCCGCGAAGTAGGACAAGGGTTGCCCCTATGGCTACCGAACGGTGCCAAACTAAGACGCACCATGGAACGTTACATCGTGGACTTGGAAGAGCGTTTGGGCTACCAGCACGTGTACACTCCGGTGCTTGCTAACGTAGAGCTGTACAAAACTTCCGGTCACTGGGATCACTACCATGAGGACATGTTCCCTAAAATGGTGATGGACAACGAAGAGCTTGTCCTTCGTCCGATGAACTGCCCGCATCACATGATGGTCTACAAGAGCGATATGCGCAGCTACCGCGATCTGCCGGTCCGGATTGCTGAGCTTGGCACGATGCATCGTTACGAAATGTCCGGTGCTCTAACCGGTCTTCACCGTGTTCGTGCTATGACACTCAATGATGCGCACATCTTCTGCCGTTTGGATCAGATCAAAGAAGAGTTCTCCCGCGTTGTCACTTTGATTCGTCAAGTATATGCGGATTTCGGAATTACTGACTATCGTTTCCGTTTGTCCTACCGGGATCCTAAGGATACTGAGAAGTATTTCCAAGACGATCAAATGTGGGAGACTTCCCAACGCATGCTGCGTGAAGTAGTTGAAGAATTGGGACTTCCGTTCTACGAAGCTGAGGGTGAAGCGGCATTCTATGGTCCTAAGCTTGACGTTCAGATCAAAACAGCACTGAAGAAAGAAGAAACGCTTTCCACTGCGCAAATCGACTTCTTGCTGCCGGAACGTTTCCAACTGGAATACACAGGGGAAGACGGTCAAAAACATCGCCCTGTCGTTATTCACAGAGGGATCATCTCCACTATGGAACGTATGACGGCTTTCTTGCTTGAGAATTTCGCAGGTGCGCTGCCGACTTGGTTGATGCCGGTGCAAGCTAAAGTTATTCCAGTATCGCCTGCATTTGAGGAATTCTCGAACAAGGTGACTGAGCGCTTATTGGCTGCAGGCATCCGTGTTGAAGCGGACAACCGCAATGAGAAGCTGGGCTACAAGATTCGCGAAGCGCAGCTCGAGAAAATTCCATTCATGCTAGTTGTCGGTGAAAACGAAGTGACGAACGAAAGTCTCTCCGTCCGCAAACGGGGGCAAGGAGATTTGGGTACTCACCCGATTGAGCAAGTCATTGGCATGATCAACGAAGAGATAAGCAAAAAACTGTAAGTCAATTTTCATATAAAAGAAGCAGAGAAGACGACGTCTTCTCTGCTTTTTTTTGTGTACATATAACGATTCCTTATGATTTTGGTTTGGTATGTATAAGGGGACGTAAAGGGGGCACTTTAAACAGTGAATATGCATATGGAGGTTTAATTCTGGAATGAACTGGACAACCTGCAATAGTAGGGGGAGGTTTCACAACGATGTTTGCTGACTTATTCACTAAGCCCAAATGGCTTGGCGCATGGGTGATTATGAATGTTTTGATTGCGCTTTTGGGACAAGAAACAAGGAACACGGCCGACACCGTAAGCCATATACAAGTGCCGCATCAAATGGATATTCCGGAGAAAACGGAACCTGTTTCGGTGCCGGTAGCACAAGATCGCGGGCAGCAAATCAATTACCGCTATGTTCCGAGGCTGGATTCAGATTTGTCGAAACTGAAAGCTGTTGAAGTGACGGCCACCGGGTATTACGCAGGCAAAGAATCCACGGGCAAGAATCCGGATCATCCTGAGTACGGGATTACGTTTTCGGGAATTAAAGTGAAGCGGGACGATAAAGCTTTATCGACCATTGCCGCTGATACGAAAGTTTTCCCGCTGGGTACGGTCTTATTTATCCCGGGTTATGGCTATGGGGTCGTTGCTGACACGGGAAGTGCGATTAAAGGGAAGAAAATCGATTTATATTTTGACACGAAAGATCAGGTCTACAAAGAATGGGGTAAAAAAACCGTCAAAGTCTTTATCGTCAAGCAGGGGAATGGCAAGGTCACGGAGCTTATTTGGAATCAGTTGAAGGATGAGATTTTATCTCCGACTAAATCGTTGTAAAGTTTGTTTTGGCTAAACATTTCCATCATAAAAAATCCTGTTTGGGGAACGATATACATACAGGAGGTGATTGAACATGGCTAAGAACAAGAACAACAAAAACAACAACTTGAACTCGAGAGCAGCTCAAGACGTAGAATTTGCTACGGAATCTGCGGTATCTAACAAGCAGCAACAAAACAACAATCAAAACCAAAATCAAAACAAATAACGAATAAATACTTAGAGGAAAAAGAAGCAGGGACCCGGAAGGGTCTCTGTTTTGTTTGTGCTTATGCGGTGCAAAAGGATCTCCTCGAGCATGGGACGGACACCAGCGCTGTTATTTGCTCGCAAGGGGGCTGATTTCGCCCCGAGATGGGCCAATAAGGGTTCTGGCGTCCGTTAGCAGAGAGACACGATGCTTTTCGCGAAGATAACGGCCGCTGTGTCCGAAGTGTAACGAGGCATAGGACTCTTTCGACCGAATCGAACGTTGGCCTGGCCGGAGAACCCTCATTTCGTAGGAGTACATGTCAGCTATTTCGAAGAAATCGTGCATTCACTTATCCTAAAGCGATAATAGATGACACGGAAACCTCTGTCGGTGTCGTGAGCATCGATTTATTCTTGAAATAATGGTTCTCAAATCCATTGCTTTAGTGTAAAATAAGATTACTGTGATGAATGTTGACATGGGGAGATAGGTGAGTGACTATGCTGAGTGCTATGCGATTGGACGGGGATTCTCAAAGGACACCGAGGAAAGCCGCGGAGGTATTTCCTTTCTTAGAAGCTTACATTGCCCGCAAGGAGCAGCAGGCTTTAGAGATTGAGCAAGTGGTGGAGCGTTACGAGAGGAAGAGAATGAAGGAAGAGCGAGCTTATCAGGCGATGTCTTCACTGCGCCGCATGTTCATGGGGAAGAAACCCGACCATCATCTTGCTGTAGAGTATATCCACTATGTGAAGAAGCCGATGGAGCAAGTGAATAAGCTGCGCGCCGAGATTGCGCGTGCCAGACAGATTCTGAATGAATCCAAGCCAGGCGACGATATCACCATTCCGGAAGAATTTGAAGAACTGCTTCCTTAACGAGTGCCATATATAAGATCCGAACGGTAGAAATAAGTGAATAGTTGAATATCAAAGGAGCTAAGCGCTTGTATGTGCTTAGCTCCTTTGTTTTTGGTGCTTGCTTCTTTCTTGAGTTTCTCCATGAAAAGCCCCTATTCCGGCAGAATGCGCAAAATAGGGGATCGTAGTTCTCTCTATCCTTTTTTCAATTGCTCCAAATCCAGAAAACCGTCTTCCTGGCTGTAAGCCGGAACGCCGTGAATCCCTACATCCAAGCCCACGAGTTCTTCGTCTCTGCTTACACGCAAAGGAACAATGAGATTAATAAGTTTCATAACGCCCCAAGTGAGGGCGAAGCCCCAAATACAAACCGTAACAAGGCCTAACGCTTGAACGCCGAGCAGACCGAATCCGCCGCCATACAATAACCCGGCGGTTCCTTCGCGAATGGCGTCAGGCTGTGCGAATAAGCCTACAGCCAACGTCCCGATGCTGCCGCTGATGCCATGAACCGGAAACGCGCCGACGGGATCGTCGATTTGTCTGGCTTCCAGCATCTCGGTCGCGTAGACCATCGCAATTCCGCACACGGCTCCGATGAAAATGGCGGCGGCGTCGCTGACAAAAGCACAGCCGGCGGTAATGCCGACCAATCCTGCCAGTGCGCCGTTGATGACCATCGGCGGATCGGCTTTGCGGTAGCGCAGCATAGTAAATAAAATGCAAGTTGCACTGCCTGCTGCTGCTGCCAACATCGTCGTTACGGCAATATGGCCAATCGATGTATTGGTGGCGCTGAGCGTACTGCCGGAGTTGAAGCCGAACCAGCCAAACCAAAGAATGAAGGCCCCTACCGAGGCAAGCGGTAAATTAGAGGGAGGAACGATGTTGGCAGAACCGTTTGCAGAAAATTTGCCGATTCGGGGACCGATGATCATGGCAGCCGCGAGTGCCGAGAAGCCGCCCAGGCCGTGAATGACAGCCGATCCGGCGAAATCAACCATGCCTAATTTCCCCAGCCAGCCACCCGCGGCCCATACCCAGTGACCGGCAATCGGATAGATTAAACCTGTCATGGCAATCGTGTAGAGGATGTAAGCCCGGAAATTGATGCGCTCGGCAACGGCCCCGGAAACGATGGAAATAACAGCGATAACGAAAGCGCATTGGAACAGCCAGTAGGTTTCATGTGAGATATTCAAAACGATATGTGTCAAATCTCCTCCCATGAAGAAACCCGTCGTTCCTATGATCCCTCCAAGGTCTTTGCCATACATAAGCGCAAAACCGATAAAATAGAAAATAAGTGCTCCGAAAGCGATATCAACAAACACTTTCATAATAATGCTTACGGCATTTTTCTGTCTGACAAAGCCTGCTTCCAGTAACGCGAAGCCCCCCTCCATCAATAAAATCATGGCAGCGGTCAGAACCACCCATATGGTATCTAGACCGCTGGAAAGCTGTTGGATTTGATCCATTTGTAATCTCTCCTTATATTCGACGCGTTCTAATGGAACAATTATACGGTTCTGATGATAAGGATGTCAACGAAATACGTAAGAATACATGACATAAAACGAGAAATGTTCGTATCCTTTGAAAATCATGTCAGTTATTCTGTTTACGGCTTGCTGAAAACTCGGTCTCTAGACCGAGGGAGCCTTCAATCCCTCGTCTCTTTTCAATCTTGCTTGTATCTTATAGACTAGAAGTATCTTAACAACGATGTACACAAATGGAGGCAGAACGTATGAATCCGCATATGTTTCAACGCATGATTTGGGGGCTTGTCCTCGTGACGGCTGGTGTCCTTTTTTTACTTAATCAACTGGGTTTTATCCATGTTGATCTTGCCTATATGTTTTCCACGTATTGGCCTGTCATTCTCATCTTTTATGGCCTCGTTGGATTCCTGTGGCAGCGGAAGTATCATTGGGGGGGCTCGATATGGAGTTTGCTCGTCGCCGGTGTCGGAACGATCTTCCTTCTAAAGAATTTGAACTTGACCGATCGTTCATTAGGCGAAATGTTTAAAATTTTGGCCCCGGCTGCCTTGATTTTATTCGGTTTGAATGTGCTCTTCCGGCCGGGTCGTAAAGAGTCTCCCGATTGGCTAGCGATGAAAGAAGCGAAAGAACAAGCAAGAAGAGAAAGACGGGAAGCTAGGAGGAAAGAACACGGGAGACATAGCAATCCGTGGGATTCCTCAAATTGGCATCCGCATACTGCGAAGGAGCCGTTCGCTAAGGAAAAAGCAGAAAAGGATCATTTCTCGGGAAATGAAACGAAGCATACGCTTAGCGATGAGGAAAAAGAGGTGCTGAAGGATATTCATGGCGAGTTCCACACGAAGCATGCGGAGGAATGGCTCGGCTCTGAAGAGCCTGCTCCTAAGCCGCCAATTCGACTTGACAAGCAGGCACAGCCGAAAACGCAGCATATGCATCACGGCCATCGGTACGATGATTTCGTGCGAAATTTCGATTCCGGCGACGTGCTTCACCGGCACGGCTTTATCGGCGATGTGCATCTTGGCCAAGAGGCGTGGGAATTAAAGCCGATTCAAATTTCACATTTTATTGGAGATTCTGTCATAGATTTGACCCGTGCGGCAATTCCGTTAGGTGAAACAACGATTCATGTCACGGCCTTTATCGGCGATGTGAAAATTTTTATCCCGAACGATCTTGATGTGGAAGTGCGCGTTATGGCCAGCTCTTTTATTGGAGATATGAAGGTGCTTGACCGGCGTGAGAGCGGCTTCCTGCGCAGCGTGAGAACGCAAACCTCGCATTATGAGGAGGCGGACCGGAAGCTCGTAGTCACAACCAGCATGTTTATTGGTGACATCACAATCAAAAAGATAGGTTAAGGATGGAGCATGTACAAATTGCGAATGTTCAATATGAAGTGGCAGCTGCTGAATTACTTTCTGATTTCGAGTTTACTCACCGTCTCAAGTATTTTTATCGTGCTTGAGTACTACAGCCGGGAGCTTGCGTCATGGGAGTTCCGGATGTGGTTTCTCATTGCCATTTTAACGCTCTGTCTAACCGTAGGTTATGTAGCAACCAAGAGATGGCAGCGCAAGGTCGATGAGCTTCATGTGGCCATGCTGGAATTGTCTAAGGGGAACTTCTCCAGCCGCGTTGAGCTTGAGCCTGTAGAACCATTCTTATATTTATATGATGCTTTCAATAAAATGGCTGCCTCTGTTGAAGAGCGTGTGCAACTGCTGCAAAAATTAGGCGAGGCAGAAGCTATTCGCGATCAGGAGCTCACGGAAAATGCGGTGATGGAGGAAAGGCGCCGCCTGGCGCGGGACCTGCATGATACTGTCAGCCAAGAGCTGTTCGCTATCCATATGTCCGCCTCCTCTTTGCCGAAAATACTGGAAAGAAACCCTGATGCAGCTCCGACCGTGATGAATCAACTCATTCAAATGTCGCATCATGCCCAGAAGCAGATGCGCGGTTTGATTTCGCAGCTTAGACCGATTGAATTAAATGATATGAGCTTACAAGAAGCCCTGGAGAAATGGTTTCCGGAATATTGCCGGACTCATGAACTGCAGGGCCAGCTTGATGTTTCGCTGCATGAAGCGATTTCGGAAGCGATCGAGCATCAGTTTTTCCTGATTATTCAAGAAGGTCTTGCCAATGTCGTCAAGCATGCTTCCGCCAAAGGAGTTCGGCTCGCGATCTACGAAAGAGAGCATCAATACGTGCTTCAGCTGCAGGATGACGGCCAAGGCTTCGAGCGAAGGGATATCCCGTCAGCCTCCCATGGCTTATCGACAATGAGAGAACGGGCGCAAAAGCTCGGCGGCGATGTGGAAATCGATAGCAAATTAGGATCGGGTACCCGGGTACGGGTACGCATTCCGCGTTTTACGGGACAGAACGGACTTGTTACAAAGGAGAAAGAGGGTAATGGCGATGACTAACATAAAGGTAATGATTGTAGATGATCACGATATGGTCCGCGTAGGATTAAGGACTTATATTTCCATGGAACCTGGGTTGGAGGTTGTAGGCGAAGCCGGGAACGGCCAGGAGGCATTCGACAAGTTAAATGGGGAGCTGTCCACAAGGCTTCCGGATGTGATTTTAATGGATCTTACGATGCCTGTGCTTGACGGGATAGGGGCTACCAAATTAATATGCGGCAAGTTTCCGGAGATCCGGATCATCATGCTTACGAGTTTCTTGGAAGAAACGAAAGTGCTTGAGGCCGTGGAGTCGGGAGCAATCAGCTATATGCTGAAAACGGTCTCCTCTGAGCAATTGATTCATGCCATCCAGAGCGCATACCGCGGGATGCCTGTGATGAATTCGGAGGTGTCTTTGGCCTTAACGAGAGGCGTAAGACAGCGCAATGCGATGCCGGAGGAAGAGGGGCTGACTTCCCGCGAGAAGGAAGTGCTGCTTTTGATTGCGGAAGGCAAAAGCAACAAAGATATTTCGGAGGAACTTTTTATTAGTATAAAAACAGTAAAAACGCATGTCAGCAATCTATTGATGAAGTGCGAGTTAGACGATCGGACCCAGTTGGCTATTTTTGCCCATCGTAAAGGTTGGGTTTGATGAAGTAGGAACCTCACACATAAAAACTACATTTTGGCACATTCTATGCGTACGGCAACTAATATGAGCGCTTAAGGAGTGTCTGAATGAAAACATTATCATCATCGTTGGAGCAGGTCAAAGAGTCCTTCGACAGTGTTCGCGACCACCTGCATGAGTTCGATTTCGCATTAGGAGGAAACTGGGATTACGATCATGGCTATTTCGACCGCTATTTAGACGAAGCGCATAAAGTATGGCTGCGCATCCCCTTTCAAGTCATCACCGGGAGAATCGATGGCGATTCGGAGGCAACGGATGCTATCGTGGAAGTGGGTACGCCATTTGTGCTGAAGCACGTTTATAATGAAGGGCTTGATCAAGCGGCGGAAGCGGAAACCTATGGAGCGATGATTGACCAGTTTCAAGCGCCGCTGGATCCGGATGCCGATGTGGAAGCCAAATGGGTGGAAGAAGCCGCAGAATTGCTCAAAAAGGTTGAGCAAGCTTGGATTCAATAAATTTGTCCTTTTTTTACCTCCATTTTATTGTTTTTTAATATTCGTTTAAGGTTGTGAGTGCATGATAGAACCATAGACAGCAAGACATTAGCCCACTAATGAAAATGCACATTATAACTTATTAAACAAGTGGAGGTAAGATGTATGGACGATAACAAAAAAGACTACAGCGACTTCTTCAAGTCGCAGAATAACAATAACGATTCAATGAACGGTAAAGAAGATAATCATCAAGAACCGCATGATCCTAATAAAGAAAGACCTTCCTACTATTATTCTTACGGTCCTTACAAGTCGGCTTTTAACGAAAATTCCGAGCAGGAAACATTGACAACCTCCGCTTCAGGAGCAGAGGGAACATCCAGCGTTGAGGTTACGCCGCCGAAGAACTTGCGCCCTTTCAGTTTCGGTCCGGATATAAGTTCCGGTCAAGGCCCTGGCCACTGGGATACGCACGCTAAGAAACGTTCTTCCGTGAAAAGCGTTTTCGCTGCTTTCATGGCAGGCGCCTTGGTTGTAAGCGCGCTGATGTTCAGCGCTGACAAGTTGAACCTGTTCACAGGAGGCAGTCAGCCGCTAGCATCCGGCAGCTCGACGACAGCTTCGACGAAGAGCTCCAACGGCGGCGAGGTGAAAAATGTAGGACTGGACGTTGTCCGCCCAGGCAACATTGCCGCCATTGCTCAGAATGCCGGACCGGCTATCGTGAAGGTTGAGTCTTTGGTGAAACCGAAGCAGACCACACGAGGTGGCAACTCCCTCTTCGACGATCCGTTCTTCCGTCAGTTCTTCGGAGATAACGGCGGCGGCTCCTCACCGAAGAGCGGCACGCAAGACTCGGGCAGCGGCGATCTTCAGCCTGCGGGGATGGGAACCGGGTTTATTTTCGAGAAAACCGGCTATATTTTAACAAATGAACATGTTGTCGATGGTGCGGATGAAGTTCAAGTGACTGTCGAAGGCTACGATAAACCGTTCAAAGCTAAGCTGCTGGGCAACAGCTATGACTTAGACTTGGCAGTACTCAAAATTGAGGGAGACAAAGAATTCCCGATTCTACCACTTGGTAAGGCAGAAGATGTTAACGTTGGAGACTGGGTTGTAGCTATCGGTAACCCGTACGGGTTTGATCATACGGTAACAGTCGGCGTACTGAGTGCGAAGGAACGTCCAATCTCCATTCCGGATACCAAAGGAACACGTGAATACAAACACTTGCTGCAAACGGACGCATCCATTAACCCTGGTAACTCCGGCGGTCCTTTGCTTAACTTGAATGGCGAAGTTATCGGGATTAATACAGCGGTAAGCTCCCAAGCGCAAGGTATCGGTTTCGCTATTCCGACGAGCACGATTTCATCGGTATTGGAAAACTTGAAGAATAATGTGCAAATTCCAAAAGAGCCTGTTCCTTATCTAGGGGTTGGCTTGCAGGATATCGGTAAAGACTGGGTTAGCGAATTGAAGCTTTCGAATACGGATGGGGCGTTAGTTGGCAGCGTTCAACGTAAAAGTCCTGCTTTCCAAGCCGGTCTGCGCCAATATGATGTGATCGTTGATCTTAACGGTACGAAGATCAAGAACTCTCAAGAGCTAATCACGAAGGTTCAAGCGACAAAAGTAGGCGATAAAGTAACGCTGGGCATCATCAGAGACGGCAAGCGCATGGAAGTGCCGCTTACGGTCGGAGACAAAAACGCACTGGCCGAAACACCCGCTCAATAAGATAGAGATAAACAAAGGTTAGTACGTGCGTTACAGGGAAGTGGAGACCCGCGGGCTTGAAGCTTGCAGGCTCTGCTTCTTTTTGCTTAGATGGCTGATTTTGATACAATGAAGAGAATAGAATGAAGGGGGGCCAAACGATGCGGGAAAATATTATGGTTATTGACGATGATGAGAAAATTACCTCGATGCTGAGACGAGGCTTGGCTTTTGAAGGATATTCCGTTGAAACGGCAAGCAATGGCGCGGAGGGGCTTAAGCAAATGCTAAGATCGGAGCCTAATTTGCTGATCTTGGATGTCATGATGCCTCACATTGACGGCTGGGAGGTTGTGCGCCGCGTTCGCGAAAGCGGAAGCGAGGTGCCAATTCTGATGCTGACGGCAAAAGATGAAATCAGCGACCGCGTCAAAGGCCTGGATCTCGGAGCTGACGATTATTTGGTCAAGCCCTTTGCGCTTGAGGAGCTGCTGGCAAGGGTGCGGGTTCTTCTGCGCCGGAGAACGGAGAGAACTGAACATCCGACAAATCGATTGAGTTATGAAGATACGACACTTGATTTGGATACGCGCGAAGTTTTTCGTGACGATAAATTGATTGAATTGACAACGAAAGAATTCGACTTGCTGCACCTGTTTATGCAGAATCCGAAGCGGGTGCTCTCCCGCGATATTATTATGGAAAAAATATGGGGCTACGATTACAGCGGCGAATCCAACGTACTCGAGGTATACATAGCGCTTCTGCGCCAAAAGACCGAAGAGTTCGGTCACAAACGATTAATTCAAACCGTCCGGGGAGCGGGTTACGTACTGAGAGGAGAATCCTGATATGTCGCTTCGTTTGCGGCTGACGCTCTGGTATTCGGGTGTTTTGGCACTGACCATGCTGCTATTCGGAATCGTGCTGTACTTTTTCCTGAATTATTTTCTGTACGATCAAATCCGTCAAGACTTGAGAAGAGAAGCAGGGAACACTTCTTTGCGTATCCAGAAAAGCTTTGCCCTTTCACAGAAGGGGCTTGTTGTGGAATTGGAGCTGGAAAACAGAGATTTTTATTCTACGAATACGTTCCTGCAATTATATAATGTGAAGCTCAAAAGCTATAACCGCTCGGCGAACTTGCAATTTTACAATGTTTCTCTGCCCATTGATAAGCCTAGCATCGATAAATTAATGGTGGATGACAGCGGCTTTTTTCAAAAGGCAAAAGTATTAGGGCAAGATTTCCTCATCTATTATCAAGGGATCTATGATCAAACCAGCCAACTGATCGGAGTTCTGCAATCGGCTGTACCTATAGGGAGTTATGAGAAAACTGCCGTTACCCTCCGCTATACGCTGATGGTCTGGGCGCTGCTGACGATTATCGTTGCGGCTTCGTTGGGATGGTTCTTATCGCGGAAGGCGCTTCAACCGATTGAACGCGTAATTGATGCTGCGAATCAAATTGGCAGCGGGGATGATTTGGAGAAGCGAATCGAGTACCAAGGTCCGCTGGATGAAATCGGCCGGCTCACCCAAACGATTAACGGCATGCTTTCACGTATCCAGATTACTTATCTGGAGTTGGACGAAGCGTATCGCGCACAGCGTAGATTCGTATCGGACGCTTCTCACGAGTTGAGAACACCGCTCACGACCATTCGGGGCAATGTGGATCTGCTCGAGAAAATGTGGAAGAAAACGTCAGGGACGGAACTTGCTACCCCTGAACAGATGCAAATGTCGCTGGAAGCGATGCATGACATTGCCGGAGAAGCCCAGCGGATGAGTCGGCTCGTAAACGACCTGCTGGCGCTCGCTAGAGCGGACGCCGGTGTAATTATGGAGAAGAGTCCTGTCGAAATGCTGCCGCTAGTGCAGGAGGTTGTGAGAAGGGCTCAATTGCTGGATCATACGGCGGATTGGCAGGTGGGCGATCTCCAGGCTTTAGATCATGCCATTGTGCAAGGCAACCGAGATTATTTGCAGCAGCTGTTGTTCATTTTCATTGAGAATGCGTTCAAATATACGCCGGATGGAACCGTATCGCTGCACGTGTCCCGGACAGATACTTTCATTGGCATTCAAATCGCGGATACGGGGATCGGGATGGACAAGGAAGATATTCCCCATATTTTCGACAGATTTTATCGCGCCGATTTATCCCGAGGGCTCACCGCGGGCACTGGACTAGGCCTTTCGATTGCCAAATGGATCATTGATGAACACGGCGGCTCCGTTGAAGTGACTACACGCAAGGATGAGGGCAGTACATTTATGATATGGCTGCCGGCAAACTTTCCTCTACCTGTGTAATCCGCTATAATAAAAGGAAAACCGATGAAGCAGGCAGGTGGAAGGCATGGAAGTGGTTCGAATATCTCCAAGAGGCTATTGTTATGGCGTCGTAGACGCGATGGCATTAGCTATGCAGACAGCAAAAAATTTAAATCTTCCTAGACCTATCTATATATTAGGTATGATTGTGCATAATGCGCACGTCACAGAATTTTTCAAAGAAGAGGGCGTCATCACGCTTGATGGCGAAAACCGTCTTGAAATATTGGAACAAGTCGAAAAAGGAACCGTCATTTTCACCGCGCACGGCGTTTCTCCGGAGGTCAGACGTCTGGCAAGAGACAAAGGTTTGACGGTTGTCGACGCAACGTGCCCGGATGTTACAAAAACACATGATTTAATTCGCGAAAAAGTAGCAGATGGCTATGAAATTATCTATATTGGTAAGAAGGGGCATCCTGAGCCGGAAGGCGCGATTGGCGTTGCCCCTGGCTTGGTACACCTGATTGAAAAGCTGGAAGAAGCCGAGCATCTGAACATCAAAGCTGAACGAATCATTATTACGAACCAAACAACGATGAGCCAGTGGGACATCAGGCATATCATGAATCGTTTATTAGAGCTGTTCCCGAAAGCGGAAATTCATAACGAAATCTGCCTTGCGACACAAGTGCGGCAAGAAGCGGTGGCTGAGCAGGCGAAGGAAACTGACCTTGTGATTGTCGTTGGAGATCCCAAAAGCAATAATTCCAACCGCTTAGCGCAAGTTTCAGAGGAGATTGCCGGGGTAAGGGCGTATAGAGTAGCTGATGTAACTGAATTGAATCGCGAATGGTTAACTCATGTTCGCAAGGTTGGTGTGACATCCGGGGCATCAACGCCGACGCCGATTACCAAAGAAGTCATTTCTTACCTAGAAAGTTACGATCCAAAAGATGAAACCACATGGGCAGTTATACGTACTATTAATATGAAGAAGCTCATTCCGGCTGTTAAATCCAAAGCTGCTGGCAGTGAGTGATTCCTATTTATTCCACAGGGCGGGATTGTGACCAGCATGCAGAGCACTCAGAAGGTGAAAATGATGAAAACTCGCTACGATTGGAAAAGCAGCAAACGCTGGTTCAGGTACAAATATTTACTTCTTTTACGTGCCAAAGGCGGACCATCTAAGGTAGCGCGCGGCTTTTCAATTGGTTTGGCAATCGAAATGTTTACCTTGCCAACTGCTGGGTTTGCTTTCGTTCTTATTTTTCCTTTGGTTTATTTGTTAAGAGCTAACTTACCTGCAGCATTAATTGGGTTTGTATTCGGGAAAGTGATCTATATTCCGTTCTCAATTCTTAATAAACAGGTAGGAAGTTGGCTGGTACCTAAGCACGTTAAGTATTATCTGATCCATCATTTGCCGCATATTCTCTCCAATATCATTAGAAGCGGTTTGGACTTGATTGTTGGCGGCATGGTGGTTGGAACCGTCCTCGGTATCATCGCCTATTTCCCGGTCGTGCTCTTCCTCAAATACCATACGAATCGCCGCAAAGAGAAACGCAGAATCCGCAAAGATCAACTTGTCTCGTCCAACACAGAAGAATAGCACATAAATTAACGCTTGACGAATCTTCGTCAAGCGTTGTATATTTACTTTAGCGATTAAAAGCGTAGAAGCGAACAAGCGTTGAAGTGATTAAGTGGAACAACCCATATATATAAGGAGCGTGTATATCATGATCGCCATTACATCCAACAGAACGTCTGACGAGCGTATTCAAGAAATTGTACAATTTATCGAGAAGCAAGGTGTGCAAGCTCATGTCTCCAAAGGAGAAGATCGTACAGTCATCGGAATTATCGGTAAAGCAGATCCCAAATTAGCAGAGCAGCTGCGCCAAATGACAGGAGTCGAACAAGTCGTGAAAATTTCAAAATCATACAAATTAGCAAGCCGTGACTTCCATCCGGCAGATACCGTTATCAAGATCAAAGGCGTAGAAATTGGCGGCGAGCAGCTTGTCGTGATGGGCGGACCTTGTGCCGTAGAAACGCCGGAGCAAATCGACGAAATCGCCCGATTGGTCAAAGCGGCGGGCGGGCAAGTGTTGCGCGGCGGCGCCTTCAAGCCGAGAACAGGACCTTACAGCTTCCAAGGCGTCGGCGTTGAAGGTTTGATCATGATGGCGGAAGCCGGCAAAAAGCATGGACTTCTAACGATCACGGAAGTCATGACTCCTGAGTACGTGGATGTGTGTGCGCAATACGCTGATATTCTGCAAGTAGGCACACGCAATATGCAAAACTTTGACCTGCTTCGCAAGCTGGGCACCATTCAAACGCCTGTCCTGCTCAAACGCGGATTCAGTTCTACGTACGATGAATTCCTGAATGCAGCGGAATATATTCTTGCCGGCGGGAACCCGAATGTCATGCTCTGCGAACGCGGAATCCGAACATTCGAAACTTACACGCGCAATACGTTGGATTTATCTGCCATTCCTGTTCTTAAGCAGCTTAGCCATCTTCCGGTCATCTCGGATCCAAGTCATGGCACGGGACGCAGAGAGCTTGTTGTTCCGATGACGAAAGCTTCCGTAGCCGCAGGAGCGGACGGATTGATCATCGAAATGCACACGGATCCGGACAACTCCATGACTGGCGACGGCGTCCAGTCGCTGTTCCCAGACCAATTCGCGAAATTGCTGGTTGATTTAGAGAAGCTTGCGCCACTTCTGGGCAAAAAGTTCGATACGGAAAAAGAAGCGATTCTGGCATAAATTTTCGTTCAAGGAAACGAGTTTCTTCTATAGAAGAACTCGTTTCCTTTATTTGTATATAAGAAAAAAATGTGAACTAGTGTGAGCATAGCTTACACACCAATAAAAAATACCTGACATAAGTATTGACTGTGTAAGCTCAATCGCTATATAATATGTGCAAGATAACAACAAAAAGTTGAACATTAATCATGTAAAGTACGTTGAATGTACGGAAATGGGAGGGTTTTTTAAATGTCAGTTCAAAACGTGTTGAACCTTATCAAGGAAAAAAATATTGAGTGGGTAGATTTTCGTTTCGTAGGTCTTTCCGGTAAAGCGCAGCATATTTCTTTGCCTGCTTCTGAAGTAGATGAAGATACATTCGTAAACGGCGTAGCTTTTGACGGTTCCTCCATCCCAGGATTCCGTGGTATTGAACAATCTGACATGGTAATGATGCCAGATACGGAAACTGCGTATGTTGATCCTTTCACAGCTCATCCAACATTGATCATTATGAGCAACATCCACACACCTGAAGGCGAACGCTATGACCGCGATCCGCGCAGCATCGCTCAAAAAGCTGAAGAATATCTTCAAACAACAGGTGTAGGTACGACAGCATTCTTCGCGCCAGAATCCGAATTCTTCATCTTTGATGATGTTCGTTACGAAAATGGTATGAACAAGTCTTACTTCGAAGTTGATTCCGAAGAAGCAGGTTGGAACACAGGCCGCAAAGAAGAAGGCGGAAACCTTGCTTATAAAGTTCCGGTTAAAGGCGGTTACGTTCCAGTAGCTCCTATCGATTCCCAACAAGACATTCGTTCCGAAATGTGTAACAAGCTTGCCGATGCAGGCCTTCGTATTGAACGTCACCACCATGAAGTGGCTACAGCTGGTCAAGCTGAAATCAACTTCCGTTTTGACACTTTGACTAAAACAGCAGACAACCTGCTCAAATACAAATATATCGTTGCTAACACAGCTAGAGAATATGGTAAAGTTGCAACTTTCATGCCTAAACCGCTGTTTGGCGACAATGGTAGCGGTATGCACGTTCACATGTCCATCTTCGACGGAAGCGAGCCTTTGTTCTACGAAAAAGGAGCATATGCGAACTTAAGCGAAATGGCGATCAATTACATCGGTGGTATCCTGTACCACGCTCCGGCTTTGATTGCAATCACAAACCCAAGCACAAACTCTTTCAAACGTTTGGTTCCTGGTTACGAAGCACCGGTTAACCTCGTATTCTCCAAAGGTAACCGTTCTGCAGCAGTTCGTATTCCAATCGCAGCAGTAACACCTAAAGGCTGCCGTATCGAATTCCGTACACCGGACAGCACAGCTAACCCATACCTTGCTTTCGCAGCAATGTTGATGGCTGGTCTTGACGGTATCAAAAAGAAAATTGATCCACGTGCTCTTGGATACGGTCCTTTCGATAAGAACATCTATGAAATGTCAGATGCTGAGAAAGGTGAAATCCGCAGCGTTCCTGGCACATTGGATGAAGCGCTTGATGCTCTTGCAGCTGATTCCGAGTTCTTGACTGAAGGCGGCGTATTCACACAAGATTTCATCGATAACTACATCGAATTGAAACGCGGCGAAGCTAAACAAGTTGCAATCCGCATTCACCCGCACGAGTACAACCTGTACTTCGACTGCTAATTCTTTCGCACTTATATCGTTATAATCATAGAACTGCTTCTGCCATGGTCATTCATGGTGGGAGCAGTTTTTTTACATTGAGATTCAGTATCTTTTAATAATTATTCTAAATAATATTGGAAATTTAATGAATGTGAGGTATAATGAAGGCATTCAGCAGCATTTCCAAACTCATAACGGATAAGACAGAAAGGAAGATATGTATGAAAGTAACCCTTATAGCAGGAAGCAACCATCAGGCGGCAACAAGTACAAAACTTGTCGAATATATCAAGCACTTGGTAACTTCGCAGGGGCATCAAGCAACTTTGATTGATTTGCACCAATCGCCGGTTCCTTTCTATTCACCGGATAATGCGCATGGAGGTCATGAGGCGCTGGAGAGTTTGAAGCGTGCGATGCATGAGGCGGATGGCATTGTGCTCGCTACACCGGAGTATCACAGCGGAATCTCGGGGGTTCTGAAGAATGCGCTTGATCATCTCGGGCAAGATTATTTCAACAACAAAGCCGTACTTTCCGTAAGTTCATCGGGCGGCGCCGTAGCTGTAAGCTCGCTAACCCAGCTGCAAACCATCGTGCGAAATCTTCACGGAATCAATTGCCCGGAATGGATTTCGATTGGCGGCGATCAACGGAAGAGCTTTCAAACCGGAATAGCCTACAGTGATATTCATCCCGATGTCGATAAACGCGTTCGACGTGTCGTAGATGCATTCCTTGATTTGACAGCGGCATTGTCCGTTCGACAATAGCTTGCTCGACAATCATATATTCATTATTCATTTTTACATTTTTTTTAGATGAGCAGTGCAAAGTGTCCCTGACGCTTTGTATTGCTCTTTTTTTTGTTATCTGCTAGAATTACGACATTCAATTGTTAACCAATATATTAATATATTGGTTAACAATTGATTTTAGAAAGGGAGGAATTTTCGTGTCAATGTCCTATGAACGGCTTGCTGCTCTAAACAAGTCACACGTTTGGCATCCTTTTACACAAATGAAAGACTATAACAACGAGGATCCGCTCATCATCGAGCGCGGCGAAGGCGTTAGACTCTATGACGTCCAGGGACGGGCCTATTATGACGGTTTTTCCTCGGTTTGGCTGAATGTACATGGACACAATGTGCCCGAGCTTAATCGGGCGATTACGAACCAGTTGGAGCTTGTGGCTCACTCAACGCTGCTAGGCATGGCGAATATTCCGGCTATTGAGCTTGCTGAGCAGTTAGCCAGAATTACGCCGAATGGATTAAATAAAGTGTTTTATTCGGATTCCGGAGCAACCGGGGTTGAGATTGCAATCAAGATGGCTTTTCAATATTGGCATAACCAGGGTGCGCGTGGTAAAAAAACGTTTGTTACGATGAATCAGGCGTATCACGGAGATACGGTTGGAGCCGTTAGTGTTGGTGCGATACCGCTGTATCATGAAGTGTTTCGTCCTTTGCTGTTCCAGTCTCACACCATTCCTTACCCCTATGCTTATCGCCATGAAGGAGGAGCGGAAGGTGCCAAGGAGGCAACCTTACATGCTTTGAGAGGTTTGCTTGAGGAGCGAGGGGACGAGATTGCAGCCCTGATCGTAGAGCCGGTTGTCCAGGGGGCCAGTGGGATTATCGTGATGCCGGAGGGCTGCCTGCGCGAGATGGCTGAGCTTTGCCGCAAGCATCATGTCCTGTTTATCGCCGACGAGGTGGCGACAGGCTTCGGCCGGACGGGGGAGATGTTCGCTTGCGATTTGGAAGGCGTACAGCCGGATTTGATGGTGGTCGGAAAAGGGCTGACCGGCGGCTATTTGCCTGTGGCAGCGACGCTGGCGACGGACGAGATTTATCATGCTTTCTATGCGGATTATAACGAGCAGAAAACATTTTTCCATGGACATTCTTATACGGGAAATCCCCTCGGTTGTGCGGTCGCTTTGGCCAGCTTGAAGCTTTTTGAGGAGCGGAACATGCTGGAAGGCGTTCGTACTAAGGCGTTAAGTATTCAAAATCGACTTGCGCCGCTTAAGGACAGACCGCACGTCGGTGAAATCAGGCAAAAAGGACTGATGATCGGTATTGAGCTCGTGCGCGATAAAGAAACACAGGAGCCTTACGAGTGGAGAGAACGGATTGGCGTTCGGGCAAGTCAAAGGGCGAGAGAGCTGGGCATGCTGACGAGACCGCTCGGCAATGTGATAGTTTTCATTCCGCCGTTAGCCAGCACGGAGTCTGAGCTTGCGGAGATGACGGACATTTTGGCCGAATCGATTATTCACGTCACGGAAGGATGCGTCCTGCGATGAACATCGTCCAAGCGGAACCGATACGAGGTCTGTTCATTACGGGCACGGATACCGGCGTCGGCAAGACAATGGTGACGGCAGCGTTAACAGCGGCTCTTCGCGCAGAAGGCTGGGAGGCCGGCGTTTGGAAGCCTGTGCAGTCAGGCGCAAGCCTGGGCAGCGGAGAAACGGATGCCGAACGGCTGCTGGAGCTAACGGGAATCGATGAGCGGCCGGAAGCGGTAGCGCCATATACGTATGAAGCTCCGCTGACTCCTATGCTCGCTGCTAAGCTTGCAGGCGCAGCCTTAACGCTGCAGGAGCTGATCGCCGCAGGCAAACCGCTTGTTGAGCGATACGAAGCGCTGCTCATAGAAGGCGCAGGCGGTGCGGCCGTTCCGCTCTGCGATGACGCTTTGATTGTGGATTTGATCGCGGAGCTCCGAATTCCCGCACTGATTGTGGCCCGTTCCGGCCTAGGTACGATTAACCATACCCTTCTGACGGCAGCCTATCTCAGGCACTATGGAATCCCCATTGCCGGCGTCATTCTGAATGACGGCGAAGGGCCGGATTCTCCGGACGATCCGAGCGTTGCCACCAACGCGGAACTTATCGAGCGCTACGGCGGTCTTAACGTCCTAGGGCGCTTTCCACGCTTGCCTGCGGATGTGCAGAGGGAATTTTTAATACATACGGTTCGGCAATCCATACAACTTGCACCTATCGAACAAGCCTTAAAACTAAGCCGGATTTAACGCCAAGGAGGAGAACATGAACACCATATCAACCCAAAAGGATTGGCATTTGTTAGCTCGAAAAGCATTGCAGGGGGAGCGTTTGACCATCGAGGAAGGGCTGGCTGTACTCGAAGCCGATAACGATGAAGTTCTCCCGCTGCTGCAGGCTGCCTTTCAAGTAAGAAAGCATTACTACGGCAAAAAGGTCAAACTGAACATGATTATTAATGCGAAAAGCGGGCTCTGCCCGGAGGACTGCGGCTACTGCTCGCAATCGATCGTTTCAACGGCGCCGGTTCAGAAATACACGCTGCTTGATAAAGATACGCTGCTTGCCGGAGCACGCGAAGCTTTGGCGCGCAAAGCCGGCACTTACTGCATCGTAGCGGCAGGGAAAGGACCGACAGACAAGGAGCTGGAGCAGGTGGTGGACGCGGTCAAAGAAATCCGCGAGACGATGCCGCTCAAAATTTGTGCCTGCCTCGGTATTTTGAAAGATGAGCAAGCACAGCGGCTTGCAGATGCCGGCGTCCATCGATATAACCATAATCTCAATACGAGCAAAGGGAATTACCCGTCGATTACGACAACCCATACCTATGACCAGCGTGTTGAGACTGTAGAAAAAGTAAAAACATACGGAATGTCGCCCTGCTCAGGCGTCATTATCGGCATGGGTGAAACCAATCAAGAAATCGTAGAAATGGCCTACGCGCTGCGCGAGCTGGACAGCGACTCCATTCCGGTCAATTTCCTGAATGCCATCCCGGGAACGCCACTAGAGCATGCAGGCCGCACGCCGGCGATGAAAGCTTTAAAAGTGCTGGCTTTATTCCGCTTCATCTGTCCGTCCAAAGAAATCCGCGTTGCGGGAGGCCGCGAAGTGAATCTTCGTACACTTCAGCCCATGTCGCTGTATGCGGCGAATTCGCTTTTTGTGGGTGATTATCTGACAACA
This sequence comes from Paenibacillus sp. FW126-R14, assembly GCF_058789495.1. Lineage (NCBI taxonomy): Bacteria > Bacillati > Bacillota > Bacilli > Caryophanales > Paenibacillaceae > Paenibacillus > Paenibacillus sp. FW126-R14. The sequence continues at coordinate 73,158 of NZ_JBYTBS010000011.1, forward strand.
GCCGGTCAAGCGGTCGGCGTGGATCATCAAATTATAGAAGATTTGGGCTTTGAAATTGAACTTAACGCTCTGTAAGGTGGTGCCGGCAATGAACAGGATGTCAGCTTTGACATGGATGGAACGGGAGCTTGCTTCATTGGAGGAAGCCTCGCTCATGCGATCTCTACGCGCAAACAGCGCGGTTCCAGGATCACCGGGGCGCATGGATCGAGGAACAGGCCCAAATAACTTGCTTAATTTGTCTGCCAACGACTATCTCGGACTGTCCCAGCATCCCGCTATCGTCGAGGCGATGCGTGACGCTCTGCTCAAGGAAGGCGCGGGAGCAGGAGCCTCCCGCCTTGTGACAGGCAACCGGATGGCGTATGCCTTCTTGGAAGAGGCCATTGCCGAATGGCAGAGCTGCGAAGCGGCGCTTGTGTTCGCCAACGGTTATATGGCGAACACCGGAGTTATCGGTGCCGTAGTCGGCCGTGACGATGTGGTGTTTAGCGATCAGCTTAACCATGCCAGCATCGTAGATGGCATCCTGATGAGCCGTGCGGAGCTGGCCAGGTACCGGCACAACGATATGGAGCATCTGGGAGCGCTGCTGCATAAGCACCGCGATAAAAGGCGGAAGCTGATCGTGACCGATGCCGTTTTCTCCATGGACGGAGATCAAGCCAGACTGCGCGAGCTCGTGCTGCTCAAGCGCGAGTACGGAGCGATGCTGATGGTGGACGAAGCTCACAGCGGAGGGATTTATGGCGGACGGGGCGAGGGATTATGCCACCTCCTTGGGATTAAGGATGAAGTGGACATTCATATGGGAACGTTCAGCAAAGCCTTTGGCGTCTACGGAGCTTATGTGTGCGGCAGTCGAACCCTCGCCGACTACCTCGTAAATAAGTCGCGGCCGCTTATTTATTCGACGGCGATGCCGCCTGCGCTGCTCGCAGGCATTGCTCAAGCTCTAGCGCTGGTGCAGCAGGAGCACTGGCGGCGCGAGCGACTTGAATCGGCTGTCCGTTTCTTCCGAGCTTCGCTGATGGACTCAGGTTTTCAGATTCCAGCAGGCGATTCCCCCATCGTACCGATGACGATCGGCGATAATGAGACCGCACTGCGTTTCAGCGCAGCGCTGGAAGAGAAAGGCATCGCAGCGGTCGCCATCCGACCGCCGACGGTGCCGGCGGGAACTGCGCGCATCCGCTTTTCGTTATCCGCCATCCATACGGATGAGGAACTGCGGGGTGCGATTGCAGGCATTCGCGAGGCAGGGCTGCAGCTTGGAGTGATTAGGCGATGAGCACAACAAGAAGCGGAACGATCTTATGGCTGCCTGGGTGGAGCATGCCCCCTGCGGTTTTCGACCGGCTTCGGGAGGAGCTGCCCGATTATCATCACGTGCTCATCGATTTCAGCGATGCCGAATCGCCGGAAGACATCGTGACGCGAACGGAAGCGGCGGCTGCAAAATGTTTGGCAAGTCCGGCAGACCACCGTCCTCTCTACATTGGAGGCTGGTCGCTCGGCGGATTGCTTGCGCTGGGATTAGCGGCTAAAGGGTTGACGGATGGCCTCATCTTGTTTGCGGCTACGGCCCGGTTTACCCGTTCGAAGGACGAGGCGGAGCTGGGTCAACCGGATGCCTACGTCAGGCAGATGATGAGAGCTCTCATGCAAGATTCGGCAGCAGTGGAAAACAAATTTCGACAGCGTCTGTGGACAGAGTCGGAGCGAAGGACGGGGATATGCGACACGCTTCCTCCCATAGGCAGCTGGACAATGCCGGCGCTGCTTGCAGGTCTTCATATTTTGAGAAATGAAGAAGCAAGTTCTGTACTTTCGAAGATTGTCTGCCCGGTACTTCTGGTCCACGGCATGGAGGATGAAATTTGCCCGTATAAAGGAGCGAAGGAGCTTACAGATGGGCTGCCGCAAGCCCAACTGCTTTCCATCCCGGATTGCGGGCATGTACCGTTTCTGGGAAGAGAGAAGGAGATCGCAGAGAAAGTGAGGCGCTGGCGGCATGAACAGCAGCATGGAGGTTAAGCGTCAATTTAATCGCAGCTCTGCGGGCTCCTATGACCGGCACGCGGATGTTCAGCGAATCATGGCGGATCAGTTGGCTGCAAAGCTCGGCGAGCTAAGGGGTGAAGGAGGCAACCCGTCCGCGTCCGTAGGGGACATTTTGGAAATTGGCTGCGGAACGGGAAATCTGACGAGCAGGCTGGTTGACACATGGCCTGAAGCAGCGATTACCGCTTTGGACATTGCTCCCGGGATGCTTCGGGCGGCGGAGCAGCGGCTCGGTCAGCAAGCAGGTATAGAAGTACGCTTCATCCAAGGCGACGTAGAGGAATGGTCAACAACTGCACAGGCAGCTTCATTCGATCTGATCGTCTCCAGTGCTTGCTTTCAATGGCTGAGACATCCAGTACAAACGCTTCAGCATCTGCGGCGGCTGCTTCGCCCAGGCGGTATGTTAGTGTTTACGACCTTTGGGCCGGAGACATTTGCTGAGCTTCACGAGTCCTTCAAGGAAGCGTATCGAAGCGGCGGATGGCAGCCGCAGCGGCACGGGCTGTCTTTTCAATCTGGGATGGAATGGAGAAAAATGCTCGCAGACTCAGGTTTTGCGCATATTGAAGATCAATGCTCTTTGCACGTTGAAACGTACCCGGCGCCAAGGGATTTTTTGCTTGCGGTCAAGGGAATGGGGGCCAGCACCTCGGAAGCTGAGGCTGTGCCCGGTTTAAGCAGGCGGCGGCTTTTTGCCGGTATGTACGAAGCGTACGAGGCGAAGTTTAGCGTACCGGAAGGTATTTTTGCTACCTATGAGCTTTTGTTGATGCAAGGAACAGCCCCTTACCAGGATAGAGAAGCGGACGGGATTTGATGATCTTAAGGCAACGTACGCAGTAGTAGGTCCAAAGAACTATCCTTCTTGTTTTGCTTTATTTACAATTCATGGTAACCTACTAGAAAAGGCGGAGTTTTCGTCTGTCAGAAGGAAGGGGGGCTGAAGCGGTGGGGATTGAGCCGATCTCGGATCATCTACAGGAGCATTTACGCATCCTTTTCGTGGGTTATAACCCTAGTTTACGGTCCGGCGAAACCGGCCATCACTATGCCAGTCCGAGCAATCGATTTTATCGTATTTTGCATCAGGCAGGATTAACGCCCCGGCTTTACAAGCCGCAAGAAGATCAAGATTTGCTTGAACTTGGCTATGGGTTTACGAACATCGTGGCGAGACCCTCGCTAACGGCTGCTGAAATTACACCTGAGGAATATCGGGAAGGCCGCTTGATTTTAAGAGGAAAAATTGAGAAGTATCGACCGCGGGTCGTATGCTTTGTGGGCAAAGGGGTTTACGAGCAGTACAGCGGACGAAGAGGCATGCAGTGGGGCAGCCAGCAGGAACCTCTTGTCGAGGGGGTCGTCGAGTATGTTTGTCCGTCTTCCAGCGGACTCGTTCGGATGAAGCTGGAGGAAATGGTCGCTATCTATCGCGGGATCAAGTCATTTATCGGGACGGAGATGGAAAAAGAATGAATATACCGTGGCTGCATTGGGCTAAAGAAATTCAAGCGATCTCTCAAGCGGGACTCGCCTACGGCGAGAACGGCTACGATTTGGAACGCTATGAGGCGCTTCGCAAGATCAGCGTGGAGATGATGAGCTACTTCACAGACACACCGATTGACAAAGTGACGGAATTATTCGCCAGCGACAAGGGATACCAGACGCCGAAGGTTGATGTTCGGGCCGTTGTCCTGCAGGAGAACAAACTGCTGCTTGTAAAGGAAAGAATCGACGGCGCCTGGGCACTGCCGGGGGGCTGGGCGGACATCGGCCTTACACCGACCGAAGTCGCCGTGAAAGAGACCCGCGAGGAAGCCGGATACGACGTCAAGCCGGTTCGTTTGCTGGCGGTTCTGGATAAAAAGCGCCACGCTCATCCGCCTTCCCCCAACCATACATACAAGATATTCATCTTGTGCGAGCTGACGGGCGGGGAGGCGCTGGAAGCCGGCTTGGAAACGACGGAGGTCGGCTTCTTCGGTGCAGACGAGCTGCCGCCTCTTTCGATCGAGCGGAACACGGCGGAACAAGTGCAGAGCATGTTCGAGCTTGCGAGCGGCCCGGCTTCTCAGGTGCTCTTGGATTAGCTGGAGCCGAACGTAAAAACACCGATCGGCTCATACGCCGGCGACCGGCCCAAGTGGCTCCGGTAGAGGACAATGTCCTCTACCCGCCACGCGGGCTGGCCGCCTGTTGGCGCGCCTGCCGCCAAGGCGGCGCACGAGAACGGACCCGCCGCAGCGCGGTATCGGCGGGCCAGCGTGAGATGCGGCCGATAGGGGCGAGCCTCGGCCGGAAAGCCATGGCGGGCGCAGGCGCCCGCGACCTCGCGCTGCAGCGCAGCCAGTGCGTTCAGGTCGCCGCAGGCGCCCGCCCACAGCACCGACGGCGCCGCCGGAGGTCCGAACACGCCGAGCCCTTCGGCGTGCAGGGTCAGCGGCAGCGCCGCTGCGGCAAGCTGGCGAAGCTCGCCCGCCAGCGCATCCGCTGTCTCGGCGGACGTGTCGCCGAGGAAGCTTAACGTAACGTGGACGTCCTGCGGATGCGTCCACTTCTGAAAGGGCAGCGCCTCGCGAAGGCTGCCCGTCCACAAGGCGAGCGCCCGCCTGGCCTCCGGCGGGAGCCCGATGCCGACAAACAGCCGATAATTGACCGGTGGTGATGAAAGCGTTTTTGTCGAATGGTCGGAAGGATGCATGGAAATGAGGACTCCTTTATGGTTTTTTTTGACCGGTGTAAGGATGAAAGTATCCTGCCTCAACTAGCATTTCCAACGAAGGTTTTACTTGATGCATGGGGAGAATATTGCTATCATAGCCATAATACAAAAGCAAAGGTGTGGTCATTCATGGGAAATCGGGCCTATAACTTTAACGCAGGGCCTGCGGCATTACCGCTCGAAGTTTTGCAGAAAGCGCAAGAGGAACTTGTCGAATTTAAAGGCATCGGCATGTCGATCATGGAAATTTCGCATCGCAGCGCAGAATACGAGCAAGTACATAATGAAACACAGCAATTATTGAAACAAATTTTCGGGATTCCGGATGGCTATCAAGTCCAGTTCCTGCAAGGCGGAGCAAGCACCCAATTCGCGATGATTCCTCTGAATTTCTTAAAGCCGGGCAAAGTGGGCAGCTATGTGCTGACAGGCGCTTGGGCGGAGAAAGCGGTACAGGAAGCCAGTCTGTTCGGGGAAGTGGCGATTGCAGCCTCCTCCAAAGAAAATAAATTCATGAAAATTCCGGATCTCAGCGAGATTAACATTCACCCGGATTCCGCTTACCTGCACTTGACGTCCAACGAGACAATCGAAGGCGCTCAATTCCAAAGCTACCCGGATACAGGCAATGTGCCGCTCATTGGGGATATGTCCAGCGACATTTTGAGCCGTCCTGTTGACGTTTCAAAGTTCGACATGATTTATGCCGGCGCGCAAAAAAATCTCGGTCCTTCCGGTGTGACGGTTGTCATTGTCAAAGAAGACCTTCTGCAGGATTTGCCGAAAACAATTCCGACGATGCTTCGTTATGAAATCCACGGCAAAAACAATTCCTTGTACAATACGCCGCCAGTGTACTCCATCTATATGGTGAACCTTGTGCTGAAATGGATTCAGGAGCAAGGCGGACTAGCTGTTATCGAGAAAAACAATCTGGAGAAATCCGGCTTGATCTACAGCGCAATTGATGGAAGCGGAGGTTTTTACCGCGGTCCTGTTGATAAAGGCAGCCGTTCTGCGATGAATATTACTTTCCGTTTGCAGGATGAAGAGCTGGAGAAGAAGTTCATCAAGGAAACCGAAGCGAACGGATTTGTCGGGTTGAAAGGTCATCGCAGCGTAGGCGGCTTGAGAGCATCTACTTACAATGCGGTTCCTTACGCGTCCTGCAAAGCGCTTGCCGATTTCATGATTGATTTCCACAAACGCAACGGTTAACATCGAATCGAATACCTGATCATGAGCTATTCATGGCACCCTCGTGTGCGCGTGAGTAGCTTTTTTTTGTTGCGGGCTAGAATGGTCGGTTGTTCGTTTACAATGTCTTAAGAGGGCTTCTGAGACGGTTTGGGAGGCTTTTTTGCATGGAGGGAGACTCTAAATCTAGTAGTGCGGCTGTGGAAATTACTGGCTTTGATCCTTTCGACAAATGTGAAAATTTGAAGGCAAAAATGAAAATTTTTTTTCAAATCCTCGCGAGGCGCGTCCTGTCTGGGTTTGGCTATTTTGGGCCCAGAAATGTGTCATAAGACACGTTGACAAACACAATATATTGATATAAATTTGAATCTATCAACTAGATGTCGTGGGAAAAAGCGAATTGCACAGAATCTGGATTCGCCCTGAAATTACCGCGAAATGCGGCGAAAAACCCTGATTTCAACTGTTTTCCCGCTTATAAAGATCCGTTTATTTTGTCGATGGAACGGTGGATTTACTACATATGGATAGACGGTAAGATTTATATTACACACTACATATGGTTTGTTCGGTTTAAGAGAAGCACAAGAACGAGAACAGCTTAATGAACGATAGAAATGTTAGGAGACGGAGCCATGCTAATTGCTTATGATTCGAAAACGGGAAATGTTCGCCGATTTATTGCCAAGCTCAAAATGCCGGCGATTCAAATCGAGGAAGCGATGAAAGTGGACGAGCCTTTCGTGCTTGTTACCTACACAACCGGTTTTGGTCAAGTTCCTGAGAAGGTTGCTTCCTTCCTGGAAAGTAATGCCTCCAAGCTTATTGGAGTGGCAGCGAGCGGGAACCGCAACTGGGGAGACGGGTTTGCCAAGAGCGCAGACACGATCTCACAACTGTACGATGTGCCTGTGTTAACGAAATTTGAGTTATCCGGCACCAAAAATGATGTAGAACGATTTGTTCAGGGGGTACATGCAATTGCGGCACATTGAGCTGAATAATTTATTGATGCAACGCGGAGCGGACGGTTTTTTTCAACTGGAGAAGGATAAGGAAGCCGTTGAAGTTTTTATGGCGGACGTACAGAGCAAAAGCCTCACTTTCCCCGATACCTCTTCGAAAGTTCGTTATATGATCGATAACAACTACTATGAGAACGTTTATGAACATTACACCATAGATGAAGTCAACGAAGTTTATCAAGTGGCACACGATCATCAATTCGAGTTCGCCTCTTACATGGCAGCTTCGAAATTTTATACAGACTATGCTTTGCGCAGTGACGATAAGTCCTTGTATCTGGAGCATTTCCCGGATCGCGTTGCGATTGTAGCGCTTTACTTGGGGCGCGGTAACGTAGAAACGGCCCGCACGCTTGCTGTATCGATGATGGAGCAGCGCTTGCAGCCGGCAACGCCGACTTTCCTTAACGCTGGGAAAAGCCGCCGTGGCGAAATGGTATCCTGCTTCCTGCTGGAAATGGACGATTCCCTCAACTCCATCAACTATGTGCTGGCGACCTGCATGCAGCTGTCCAAAATTGGTGGCGGCGTAGCCGTGAACTTGTCGAAGCTTCGCGGACGCGGGGAATCCATCAAAGGTGTGGAACGCGCAGCCAAAGGCATCATGCCTGTGCTTAAGCTTATGGAGGATGCATTCTCCTATGCGGATCAAATGGGGCAGCGCAAAGGCTCCGGAGCGGCTTATTACAACATTTTCGGCTGGGATCTCATGGAGTTCCTGGACAGCAAGAAAATTAACGCGGATGAGAAATCCCGTTTGAAAACTCTTTCCATCGGTTTGATTGTACCGAATAAGTTTTACAAATTGGCGGAGGAGAACAAGCCACTTCACGTTTTTGCGCCATATACGGTTTTGCAAGCTTACGGCAAGCATTTGGATGATCTCAATATTGATGAGATGTATGACGAGCTGCTGGCTAACCCGAAAGTAAAGAAAAAAGTCGTGATGAGCGCCCGTGACATGCTGGTCAAAATCGCTACTACGCAATTGGAATCCGGATATCCTTATATCATGAACCGCTCGAATGCGAACAAGGATCATGCCCTGAAGGGGATCGGTACGATTAAAATGTCCAATCTCTGCACGGAAATTTTCCAGCTGCAAGAGACTTCGGAAATCAATGATTATGGCCAAGACGATCTGATTTTACGCGATATCAGCTGTAACCTGGCTTCCATGAACATTGCCAATGTGATGGATCGCAAGAAGCTGCGGGAGACCGTTCACGAAGGCATGACAGCTTTGACAGCGGTCAGCGATATGACGACGATCAGCAATGCGCCTGGTGTGGCCAAAGCGAATCGTGAGCTGCATTCCGTCGGATTAGGGGTTATGAACCTGCACGGCTATTTATCCAAAAATAAAATTAGCTATGAGAGCGATGAAGCGAAAGATTTTGTCCGTACGTTCTTCATGGCGATGAACTACTATTCCATTGAGCAAAGTATGGCAATCGCCAAAGCGAAAGGGCAGGTTTTCGAAGGCTTCGAGTTGTCCGAATATGCAAGTGGCGCTTATTTTAACCGTTATACGGAAACGGATTACCGTCCGCTGACCGACAAGGTGAAGGGTTTGTTTGAGGGGATGGAGATTCCGTCTCCGAGCGATTGGAGCAAGCTGAAAGAAGAAGTGCAGAAGCACGGTCTGTATCATGCTTACCGTTTGGCGGTCGCTCCGACACAAAGCATCTCGTATATTCAAAACTCCACCTCGAGCGTTATGCCGATTGTAGAGCCTATCGAGACGCGTACTTACGCGAACTCAACGACTTACTATCCGATGCCTTTCATGGCTCGCGACAATTATTTCTACTATAAATCCGCGTATCAAATGGACCAATTCAAAATTCTCGATCTCATCGCTGAAATTCAAGCGCATGTGGATCAAGGCATCTCGACGATTTTGCACGTAAATAGCGATGTCTCTACGAGACAGTTGGCCAGACTCTATTTGTATGCGGCACACAAAGGACTTAAATCGCTCTACTACACGCGAACAAACCAGCTTTCTGTTGAGGAATGCGTAAGCTGCTCGGTGTAATTGGGAAGGGGATTGTATATAGATGAGTACTGCAACTACCGTTAATCATCCAACCGTCAAAAAAGCCGTGAACTGGAACCGGCCGGACGATGATTTCACGATAACTTTCTGGAATCAGAACATTATGCAGTTCTGGACCGACGAGGAAATCCCGTTGTCTGACGATAAAATGTCCTGGATCACGTTGAGTCCGGCTGAGCGCGAGCTGTACATGAAGGTGCTTGGCGGCCTGACGCTGCTCGATACGATGCAAGGCGGCGTAGGCATGCCTAAGATACTTGAGCATGTTGACGGGCTTCAGCGCAAAGCGGTGCTCAGCTTCATGGGCATGATGGAGCAAATTCATGCGAAGTCGTACAGTTCCATTTTCACGACACTGTCCACGACGGAAGAGATCAATGAGCTGTTCGCATGGGTAGAGCACAATCCTTATCTGCAGTTCAAAGCGTCTAAGATTTCCCATTATTATGAGAATATTACAACGACCAAAGAGCTGTATTTAGCGATGGCCGCGTCGGTTTTGCTGGAGAGCTACTTGTTCTACAGCGGCTTCTATTACCCGCTTTACTTGGCCGGACAGGGTAAAATGACGAGCAGCGGCGAAATCATCGATTTGATTTTGCGCGATGAGAGTATTCACGGTCTGTACGTAGGCGTGCTTGCTCAAGAGGTATACGCCGAGCTAAGTCCTGAAGAGCAGGATGAAGCGTATGAGACACTCAGCGCATTGCTTAAGGAGCTTCATGCCAATGAGGAGGGCTATACGGAGAGTCTTTACGGGCCTCTGGGGCTGGCGGAAGACGTGAAAGCTTTCCTGCGTTACAACGCCAACAAAGCGTTCATGAACCTGGGCGTAGAGCCGATTTTCGAGGAAGAGGACATTAATCCGATTGTTCTGAACGGACTCAGCACGAAGACGAAGCAGCATGACTTTTTCTCTAAAAAAGGGAACGGGTATGTACGTACGATTCATGTTGAAGCGTTGACCGATGATGATTTTGTTTTCTAGATGTTAGACAAAAAAACTACCTTGAGGCCGTCGCAATGCGGTGTCAAGGTAGTTTTTTACGGTTCTCGCTAATTGCTCGCAGGTACCTAAGCTAACGATTCTTTTACCACAGGCTCAGTCAACTTATAACCGACGTTGCGAATGGTCATGATATATTCCGGGTTCCGGGCATTTTGCTCGATTTTGTCCCGCAGATGGGAGATATGCACATCGACAATCCGGGTATCGCCGAGGAAATGATAATCCCAGACGCCGTGAAGCAGCTGTTGTCTGCTAAGAACTTTGCCGCGGTGCTTGCATAAGAAGAGCAGTAGTTCAAATTCTTTGGGCGTAAGCTCGATCGGCGCGCCGTTCATCGTTACTTCCCGTTGATCGGCTTTCACCGAGATTTGACCGATTGTAATCGGCGCGTTTTCCGTTGCGGACGGCAAGGTTTGAATACGCCGGTGAATGGCGTGGATACGGGAAATGAGCTCCTGCGGCGAAAACGGCTTGGTCATGTAATCGTCGGCTCCGTTATCCAACCCGGCAATTTTATCCGTAAGGTCCTGCATGGCGGTCAACATAATAATCGGTACGAGGTTATTCTGGTTTCTAAGTTTGCGGCATACTTGGAAGCCGTCCATTTTTGGCAGCATAAGGTCGAGAACGATCAGATCAGGGCGAAACGTCTGGATAGCATCGAAGACAGCTTCTCCATCGAATACGCAGTGTACTTCGAAGCCCACGAGCTTCAGGTTAAACTCTATAAGCATGGAGATGGAAGGTTCGTCATCGACAACGAGGATCTTTTTTTTCATCATGGTTAGTTTGACTCCTTTTATCGAGAAGGATAACTCTATTATGGAGGAGCTCTATCATCGACATATTAAGATAAAGTTAACCCTGTGTAAAATTGCAATCCGCATGGACATATAATAGGATAGAAGATGAGGTGAATTTGACAGAGATGGCTTTTCATATTGTATTAGTTGAACCCGAAATTCCTGCCAATACAGGGAATATTTCACGAACATGCGCTGCAACAGGGACGCATCTTCATTTGGTTAGACCGCTTGGCTTCCAGACCGACGACAAGACGTTGAAACGCGCGGGTCTGGATTACTGGCATTCCGTCAAACTTGAGTATCATGATTCGTTCGATGAGGTGCTGGACATGTACAAAGGGCACCGTTTCTTCTTTGCAACGACGAAGGCGAAGAAGCGTTACACGGATTTTACATTTCAGGACGGTGACTTTTTCGTATTCGGCAAAGAGACGAAAGGTCTCCCGGAAGAGCTCTTGCGCCAGCATCCGGAGACGCTGCTCCGGCTTCCGATGTCCGATAGCGTCCGATCGCTCAATTTATCCAATTCCGTCGCGATTATGCTGTATGAGGGCTTGCGTCAGACAGGCTTCGCAGGGCTCGACTAACGTTTTATTCGATCTCATTTAGGTCTGGGTGAACAAATTTGACAATAAAAGAAATTTCAGCTGTTAATTAGAAGGAGTTTCTTAACGAACGGCGAATAGTATTCCCTATCAGTCCGTAAAGGTATGCTCAGCCAATTGGCCAGGCATAGAAAATGAGAACGGAAGAGAGGTGAAGTCCTATGATGAAACCAGCCGGAGTCGTTCGTAAAGTCGATCAATTGGGACGTATTGTACTGCCTAAATCGTTACGTAAACGATATCAAATGAATGAAGGGGATCCTGTCGAGATTTTAGTGCAGGGTGATCATATCATTTTGGAAAGATACCGCCCGAAATGTGTTTTTTGCGGCAGTATGGAAACGGTGAGCGAGTTCAAAGAGCGTTACATATGCAATACGTGCGTAACTGAAATGAATGTGCTTAAAGTAAGAGCTTAATCGGTGTAAATGAAAAAGCATTGCCTTTCTCGTTAGAGAGAGCAGTGCTTTTTTTGTTGTGAGGGGACTGCATATGCACGCATGAACCGGACATACTATCTTTCGACGGTGAAAGCAGAGAGGTGTTGTGTCAAAGACAGTGTACACCCGGGAGGTTGTTGTTGAATCCGTTATAGAAGCGAGGAGATGTGCCAAAGGCCATTAAATGTAGTATTCCATACTGCAATAGTGTAATGAGGTAGAAACCGAGCTGATGTAAGGCTAAGGCAAAACCAATCCAATTATTCACCGTCAATGAGGACTCCGAAAGGGGTCCTTTCTCCTATTAAAAAAGACCGCCAGAATGAATCATTCTGACGGTCTTTGGTAAACTTACAGGCCTTTAGTTTTGTCCTCGTTATAGGAAGCCGTCATCATAGCGACGAGAAATAGTACAAAAACGGTGTTAACGAGCCAAAATGTTGTTGATAAGCCAAACATTGCTGCACCCCCTACAAGTTTAAAGAACGTAAAAGCATATAGTTAAGGCTTATTATACCCAACCATCCTTAAAAAAGAAACGAATAAAGTGTGAATAATTTCGTTTATTTGAAAAATAAGAAGTTCGTAGCCAGCGGTCTCAGCCTTCCGTCGGACGGCCGGTTAATGACGCTGCCACCCATGACCAAGGTCGTAGAGCCGCCTCCATCCAGGTTGTAGGCGTCAACGATGCCTAACTGCTGCATCTTGTCCTGCAGCTCGGCGAGCGTTGCTCCTGAGTTCCCGCTCTCGTCATAGCCGTCTGTAACGATAAACAACAGCTGGTCGTTTCGGTAGTTGGCCATGACGGTTCTGGCTGCACGTGCCGGCGAGCTCTGCCATTGGTAAGGGATGGTCGCTTTGGATCCGTTCTTCAGGAGCGTCGGAACGAAGGTCGATCCCATTAACGGATTAAGCTTGTCGAGCTCGGCCTGTGTGCTGAACTTGCCGCCGATGAGCTTGCGGTCTTTGTTCAACCCGATAAAGGTCGTATCGTTCTTCGTCGGGAAGAAGCCGTTAAGGTACTTGCCGTTCATCACCGTCGTGTCGAGCGGGTAGCGTTTGCCTTTGCTGTCGTCCGCAAAGCCTCCTGCGTTCACACCGGCAATGGCGCCATAGCGCGAGACGGCTTCCAGCGTTGTTTCGCTGGAGCCCATTTTATCTTTGCCCAGAACAAGCTTAATAGCTTTATCACTCTTGAGGTTTACTTTAAGAGCATAACCTTTGTAGTTATTTTCATTCAATGAAAACAGCTTTAAGTCGATATTCCCAGAGGAAGCTTGTCTCACAGGGCTACCGAGCTTCGCCGTGATTCTTGAGTCATAAATGACGCCGGGCTTAGCAACTTGGGCTGTGGCAACCTGGAGAGCCGCCGTTACTTCCGCCGTGCTCTTCTCATACAACTCAAAATATTGCTGAATGATCGACTTGGTTTGCGCAGCGTCATTCGTTGCTTTCGTCAGCAAGCTGTCCAGGGAGAGCGCTTCTTCGTGAAGCGATACAGGGAGCGGCGGCGCTTCCGTTGCCCAAGGACTGATCGGGATACTCGCGGAAACGAAAAGCAGCCAAATCAACATACCTACGAACGGGGCGCAAGCTAAGAGAAAGACGCGATTGATTCCTTGAATAGCACTCATTACTTTAACACATCCAGATTCTTCTGCAGCTCATCGAGCTTCTTTTTCACATCGGCCAGTTGGGTGTAAAGTTGGTTGCTGTTATCTGTTTTGCTGTTGGCGCTGTCCTTGGTGAAGGCAAGCAATTCATTCAGGGCGTCTACTTTGGTTTGCATAGCTTTCATGTCGGTTGAAACGCTGTCTTTCAATTCGGAAACCTGCTTCTGATAATCTTGCTGCACGATTTGCAGTTGCTGCTGAGTTTGCTGTGCGATATCGGTTGCTATTTTTTGTCTCAAATGCTCTGTATACAGCATGGCTGCTGCCACTCCGATTGCGATCAGCATGACCCAACCAAGAAACAAGTAAACGTACGTTTTTCTTCCGTTTCTTGTGGCTTTGGCAGCCCGGGGGAAGGAATTCGCAGTCGTTGTCTCGATTTGCATGCTCATGATAATCACCTCTGTTTCCTAGTATACCATATTCCAAATTTTATGCAGAATTTTAGATAGAATTCGATGTTTTTCGATATTCATTGGGGGTAATGCCCTCTAATTTTTTGAAAACCTTGCTGAAATATTTTTCGTCCTGATATCCAACCATTTCGGCCACTTGGGAAATCCGAAGATGCGGGTTGCGTAGGAGCACTTTCGCTTTGCTCATGCGGATTTGACCTAAATAATCGGAAAGATTAACCTCGAATTCCTGCTTGAATTTGCGGGAAATATACTCGCGGCTCAGAAAAAAACGGCCTGCTATATCCTGCAGCGTCACATCTTCGTGATAATGCTTTTCGAGATATTCGGCAATTTCAAAAATAACATTTTTGTCCTTTTGTTGATTTTCGAGCAGCAGTTTGGACATGTGTACAATACTGCGGGTAAGCTCTTGCTGCCATTGGGACAGGGACAGAATCCCATGCTCGTCCAGCGGGACGATGACGCTGGCAGGCTCGTCGGACAGCACCTGCTTTACTTTGTCTTCGCTGGCGCCGGAGAAGAACTGTTGGACAAAGCGCCGTTTCATCACGCTGAATTCCCGCCACCAATGGTCGAGCTGTTCCAGCGTGATGACGTCGCTCTGCTTGACGGAATCCATCCACTGCGAAATGGCTTCCTCAATTTGCCCGCTGCTGCCGCTGCGAATGGCGAGGTTGATCTTCTCTTCATAGTGGCTGAACATCAAAGACGGTTGAGGCGACTTAACCGGGTTCTGCATGCTATGAATCCACGTGTCTTTGGCTTTGAGGTTGCGCTTTCTAAGCGCATCGCGCGCTTCTTGATAGGACGAGGTCACATCAGCCGGGAAGGCGTGAATGCGTCCGATCCCAAAATCAACACGGGCGTGCAGCGTCGTGCGCATCCCTTCATTAATTTTCTCAAGAAAAGCCTCGGCGACCGGCAAATCCTTCCACAGCAGCAAGACGATTTCAGTTTCGCTGTGCCAATGGCGGAAAGCGTAGCCGCGTCCATCCGTTGTGAGAAATTCATTGCAAATATTGATCAGGGAGAAAAACAACAGATCCATGTTCTGGCTGAATTTATTTTTCACGCTTCGTTCCATCGTATCAAGAGATAGAATGGCAACGCGGCATTCGCCAACGCTGCGCGATAAATTCAGCTCTTTGTCGAGCTGTTCAGCATTGCCTTCGTAAGTGGCCGGCTCGGCAATCATCCCGGAGAGGAGCTTGTCCCAATACATCGGCTTAATGGTATTCATTTCAATATTGAGCTCGCGGTTGGTTTGACGGAACTCTTCCTCTTTGTTCCAAGCCTGAATCGCTTTATCCAGCGCCTCGTTCAACTGGTCGGGATCAACGGGCTTTAGAATATAATCGGTTCCTCCATACTTCAAGGTATGGCGCAGCAAAGAGAAATCGTCATGCCCGCTGATGACAATCGTCTTGGAGTCCGGCGCATTCGCCTGCAGCCATTCAAGCAGCTTCACGCCGTTCATGATGGGCATCATCATATCGGTCATAATAATTTCCGGGCGATGCCGGGCAATCAGCTCGGTGGCACTTTCGCCATCCGGCGCTTCAAGAATCGTATCGATGCCGTGCTGCTGCCAATTGACAAGCAGACGGATGGCGTCACGTACATGTTTCTCATCGTCGACAAGTAATACTTTCATTAGATAGCTCCCTTATTCATCGGTATATGGATGACGATCCTTAGACCCCGGGGCTGTGCATGTTCAATCTCAAGAGCAGCATCATCGGTGAAATACAATTTTACTCTGGTTAATACATTGCTTAGCCCAATACAGGCTTCATTGCCAGTCGAAGGGGCCTGAAGCCTGTTTCTCATTTCGCGCAGCCGCGCATCGGTGACGCCAACTCCATTATCCTCTACAACCAACTGTAAAAAATCATACCCTTCAGCGGATTGTATCGTCGCTTGAATGCGCAGCAGCCCAACATCATCTGCACTTGGCTTAAAGCCATGTTTGAAATAGTTTTCGACAAGCGGCTGCAGAATCATCTTGGGCACGGACAGTGCTTTGGTTTCTTCTTCGACCTCATAGACGATATGGAATTGATGCTCGAACCGCTGCTTTTGCAGCTCCAGATAGGCTTTGACATGATCAAGCTCCTTGCCTAAGGGAACGACGGATTCGTTCGTATTCATGCTGTAATGCATCATTTTGGCGAGGGAGGCGATTAATGCATAAACCTTCGGCGCATCGTGCTGCAAAGCCAGCGTCCCGATGGATTGCAGCGCATTATTCAAGAAATGCGGATTGATTTGTGCTTGCAGTGCCATCAGTTGATTGGACTTGTTCGCAAGCTCCAAGCGATATTCGCGCATGACCATTTGATTCAAGTCCTGCATAAGGCCATGGAAACGATTGGCGAGAATGCCCATTTCGTCCGTCCGCGTCAGTTCAATGTCTTTATGCATTTGGCCGAGCTGAACCTGCCCCGCCTGAATGCGTGTAATATAACGAATTAATTGTTTAATAGGCGCTGTAAAGCGAATGGAGATGAAGATCGTTCCCCCAATAACAATTAACATGAAAAAGGTCAAGATAAGAGAGTTGATCAACGTCAACTGCTTGGCGTTTTTCGTTAATTGCGCGTACGGGAGGCGTTTGACCATCGTCCAGCTGACATAGTCAGTTTTCATTTTTTCGTAAACATTTATGCCCGCGTAGGCCCCTTTGCTCCACTCATAGGACCCTTTCTCAAGCGTGCTGTGAATGGCCTCATCTCCCCAGTTACCTTCCAGCAATTTTCCCCATTTCGAAGGATCGGGACCGAAAACAATATAGCCCGCATCATCCAAAATGTACAGTTCTTCCTCGTCATGGGTGTACAGGTTTTGGGAAATCTCGGAAATAAGGTCCAAATGAAGATCGATAATGAGCTCTCCGATGGATGTGTTATTCGGCGAATACATCAGCTTGCGATGCATAGACAGGACAGGGGTTGGAGCAGAATACACGTTAAGTGCAATATTGTAATTGTGGCTTAGATGGGTGGTCTCAAAATAAACCGTTTTGTCTTCCGGAAAAGGGCGCAGAGACTCATATTTGCCGGTCGTGCTTCCTTGAAAATCGTTGCTGGATAAGAAGGACCGGTCGCTGACGGAAGCGTATAAGTAGACTTGTTTGAACTCCTTAACGGCATGCGACATGACTTGCAGTCCGCTCTTGATGACTTTATCGCTCATATAGTCGATCTCGCGTTCGCGCTCCAGGATGTCGTATAATTGTCCGAGTTCAGACAAATGCTGTCCCGTATAAATGGTTGCAGATGTTTGAACAACCCCGTTTAAATAGTTTAATATATTCAATTTTGCTTGAGAGATCAGGGCAGAATTGTTCGTGATGGTGTCTTCGGTGACTTTTCCCTTCGTGAATAAATAGGAGACAACGATGGAGGTTATGAACGGAACGAGCGTCGCGATCAGCAAAAAAAGGATCAGTTTATTGCGTATACTATGACGGAACATGTCGAATCAACTCAGTTTCTTCGTGGACTTTTCACCCTATATTGTAGCAGTAGAGGTCAACAAATTCCACCTAATGCATCACGATAATCTGTGTTTCATCAGGGTAAAGGCTTTTATACTATAGGTTATAGTTACCTAATCGTAAGGGGGAAATTCCCATGAAACAGAGCAAAGGGTTATCAGGATTATTACAGCAGTGGGTATTCATCGGACCTGCGTTCCTATTTTTTGCCCTCATTGTTGTAGCTCCTTTTCTCATGAGCATTTATTATTCATTTACAGAGTGGAACGGTGTCACGACAAGCGTGAAGTTCAACGGCTTGGACAATTTTAAGCACCTTCTCTTTAATGACACAGATTACCGCAATGCGTTCTGGTTCACCACGAGGATTACCGTGACAGATGTGATCCTTACGAACGTTGTCGGCTTCCTGCTGGCTCTTCTGCTGACGCAAGCATTGAAAACGAGAAATGTGCTGCGCACGATTTTCTTCATGCCGAACGTTATCGGCGGACTTCTGCTCGGATTTATTTGGCAGTTTATTTTTGTAAAAGGATTCGGAACGCTCGGCGAGTTGACGAACTGGAGCTTCTTTCAACTGCCTTGGCTGGGCGACGCTCCTACCGCATTCTGGGGGATTGCCATCGTGAGTATTTGGCAGGGTGCCGGATACTTAATGATCATTTATATCGCGGCGCTATCGAATGTGCCCAAAGATATGGTGGAAGCTGCGTATATTGACGGCGCTACCCGTTTTCAAGTACTCAAAAGCATTATTATTCCGCTCATTATGCCGGCGGTTACCGTATGTTTGTTCCTAACGATTTCATGGAATTTCAAAATGTTCGATCTGAACTTCTCCTTGACCAAAGGCGGACCGTTCAACTCGACGGAATCGGTGTCTATCAATATTTATCAAGAAGCGTTCCGCAATAACAACTATGGCTTAGGAACAGCGAAAGCGTTAGTATTCTTTATTGTAGTAGCCATTATTTCGACCATCCAAGTCATGTATACGAAACGCAAGGAGGTTGAAGTGTAATGGATGCAGTCAAAAAATATACAGGACGGTTATTCACACTTGAAGTGCTGGGTATCCTGATCGCTCTCTTATTTCTGGTTCCGTTCTATTTTGTCGTTGTCAACTCGCTGAAAACATTCCCGGAACTGGCTGCAAGCACAGCGAAGCTTCCGCAAAGCTTGTACTTTGATAACTACAAAAAAGTATGGACGATTATGAAATTCCCCAGCGCCTTCATGAATTCTTTGATCATTACGGTTTTCAGTAACGTAGGACTTGTCATCATCAGCTCCATGGCGGCGTATCGGATGGTGCGCAAGCCGAGCAAATTCAACAATTTGGTTTTCCTGGCTTTCGTAGCCGCGATGGTGATTCCGTTTCAATCCATCATGATTCCGTTGGTACGCGTTGCAAGTCAAGTCGGGCTGATGGACAGCAAATTGGGATTAATCATTTGTTATTTTGGTTTCGGTGTATCCCTTAACGTTTTCTTGTTCCATGGTTTTATTAAATCGATTCCTATGGAAATTGAAGAATCCGCTACGGTGGATGGTTGTTCGCCCTATGGCGTATTCTGGCGCATTGTTTTCCCGCTGCTGAAGCCGATGTCCACGACGGTCATTATTTTGAACAGCTTATGGATATGGAACGATTACTTGCTGCCTTCTCTGGTGTTAAACAGTCCCGGCTTGCGAACCATTCCTCTGGCGACATTCTCCTTCTTTGGACAGTACACGAAACAATGGGATTTGGCGCTGGCCGGCTTGACACTTGGCGTATTGCCGATCGTTATTTTCTTCCTCGCTATGCAGAAGCATATTGTTGAAGGGATTACCGCAGGTTCCGTAAAAGGGTGACAAAATTGTAAAGTGGTTCAAAATCTTCCACCTTTATGTTCAATATTCTCTGTGTTAAGGGCTTAAGAAAGTGTTTACAATAAACCTTGTGAACGGATGACGACGAGAGAAATGAATCCTCTGCTCGTGATCAGGTACGAAGAGTAAACAAAAAAAGGGAGGCTTTATCTTAATGAAAAAATTAACGATGATCAGTATGGCTACCGTACTTACATTATCCTTGGTTGCAGCTGGCTGCGGCAAGAAAGAAGAGACACCTGCGCCAACGGCTTCGGCGGGAGCAGCTACAACTACAACGCCTGCTCCGGCTGGCAAACCGGTTACAATTAAAATGTTCCAATTCAAAGTAGAAATTGCGGATCAATTGGGTAAATTGGTTGCAGAATATCAAAAATTGAATCCTAACGTGAAAATCCAAGTTGACACAGTCGGCGGCGGCGCGGACTATGGCGCAGCTTTGCTGGCGAAGTTCAACTCCGGCGACAAACCGGACATTTTCAACAACGGCGGCTTCTCCGATCTGGATAAATGGATCGATAACCTGGAAGATCTTTCCGATCAACCATGGGTGAACGATCTGGTCGACGTTGCGAAAGAGCCAATGACGAAAAACGGCAAAATTTACGGACAGCCGCTTAACCTTGAAGGATACGGCTTCCAATACAATAAAGATTTGTTCGCGCAAGCTGGTATCACGGAGCTGCCAAAAACACTTACACAGCTGGAAGATGCCGCTAAAAAGCTTCAAGCCAAAGGCATTACACCGTTTGAGAACGGCTATGGCGAGTGGTGGGTACTGGGTAACCACTTTGTGAACCTTCCATTTGCATACCAGAAAGATCCAAATGCTTTCATTGATGGTTTGAACAAAGGCACAGCGAAAATTCCAGGCAACGAACAATTCAACCAATGGGCGAAATTGTTTGATCTGACGCTGCAATACGGCAACAAAAACCCGCTGCAAACAGACTACAACACGCAAGTAACTGACTTTGCTACAGGCAAAGCGGCTATGACACAGCAAGGAAACTGGACACAAGTTCAAATTTCCAAAGCGAACCCGAATATCAAAATTGGCTTCTTGCCAATGCCGATCAGCGATGACGCTGCAACGAACGACAAATTGTTCGTAGGCGTACCTAACAACTGGGTAATCAACAAAAACTCCGCTGTGAAAGACGAAGCGAAGAAATTCCTGAACTGGATGGTAACTTCCGACACAGGTAAAAAATACATTACGGATGAATTCAAGTTCATTCCTGCGTTCAAATCCATTCCTGCTGACGAGAAAGTTCTTGGACCATTAGCAGCAGACATCATCTCTTACAGCAAAGCTGGTAAAACACTTAGCTGGAACTGGTTCAAATTCCCAGGCGGCGAAGCATCCAGTAAAAAATTCGGTGATATTATGCAAGGTTATGTCGCGAAGAAGTATACGAAGGATCAAATGCTGGATGAATTCCAGAAAACATGGGATAGCTTGAAGAAGTAACACCATAGTGGGTCGTAATAAAGCCTCAGCGCCAATGCTGGGGCTTTTTGCCGTTTAACAGAAAGAAATCGGGCTGTTACAATAAGGAGGACTGAGGAGCGGAGGGCTGCGATGAACGTAAGATTTAGGACTTGGCTGCAAAGCAGAGGCAATTCTCTGCCGCAAGAGAAAAGATTAACACGCGAAGCTGTAATTTCGCTCATTATTCATTCTACTTTTCAATTCGGCGCTTCCATGTCGGGTGTGTTTCTGAACTTATATCTTTGGCGATTAACACACAGCGTAGCCGTAAACGGAACGTACAGCATTATCGTTTACCTCCTGACACCGATTGGCTTTGCCATTGGCGGCTGGATGATCAAGAAGAAAGACAGAATGGTGTCCTACCGGCTTGGCATTATGCTGATCGGTCTATTTTATTTGAGTGTCATTATCGCTGGGGAAGCTCTCGTGAAATATTACATAGCGTTTGCCATTTTCAACGGGTTGGCAGGCGCATTTTATTGGGTAGGTTATTTAACGCTCATGTACGATGTATCTACCGAGCAGAACCGGATTCGATATCTCGCCTATAACATGATCTTCTTCACGATGGCCACATTAGCGGGACCTGCGCTTGCGGGATTTATTATTCGGTTAAAAGAAGGACTCAGCGGGTACACGATCGTATTCTCGATCGCCTTCTGCATGTTTCTCCTGGCGGCCCTCATTTCTTTGAAAATCAAAGCCTCCGGCGGGCATCACCGGGTGTATTATTTGAAGCTGACCGGCCTGATCATGAAGAAAGAAAAGGACTGGTTTAAGGCGCTGCTCGGTTTCTTCGGGATGGGCCTGCTCCAGGGCATCATGCTGTTCCTGCCGAATATCCTCTTGTTTAAGGTGATGCCGCGGGAAGATATTGTGGGGTACTTAGGCGTGCTCTACTCCAGTTTAAGCATTGTTATGGGGATGTTTATTTCCAAATATGCAAGGAGCAATAAATCCCGCTTGTATTTAGCGGTTTCGACGGTCGGTTATTTGGTCGGGGTTTCGTTTCTAATGGGAAGCATCACGCTCTGGTCGGTCGTAGGCTTTATGATTCTGTACTCCATTTTCTCCCCGCTGCAAGGCAACACGATGACGGGTTACTATTACGGACTCATCGCGAAACTGCCGCTCAAAGGCGAGTTGAAAGTAGAAAGCGTTGTCGTGCGGGAACTTTTCCTCAATATCGGCCGGGTGATTTCGATTTTTTGCTTCATTACATACGGGCGTGATTTGGATGGCGGGTTGATTCCGTGGATTCTCATGACCGCTGCCCTCACGCAATTTGCCTTAGTCTGGTCTGTTAAGAATCGGTAGAGGGAGCATGAAAGCGCCCTTACGAGGTTATCCTAGGGATAGATGACAGGAGAAGAGGGACTACAGGTTATGAAACAGTATGACAGTGTAATCGTCGGCGGAGGCATCGCCGGACTTCAGGCGGCCATCCAGCTCGGCAGATATGAGCATAAAGTGCTTGTTATTGATGCCGGATACGGCAGATCGACCTTGTGCAAAAGCTATCACAATTTACTGGGGTGGCCGGACGGCGTTTCGGGTGAAGAGCTCCGCAGGCTGGGCAGGCTGCAGGCCGAGAGGCTGGGGGTTGCTTTTGTCAAAGATGAAGTTGTACAAGCTGTAAACAAAGGCAAGCCAGGGGACGGTTTCGAATTGTGGGGGAAGTCGGGGAATGGATATGAAGCGCCGACACTGCTACTGGCGACCGGGCTTATGGATCGTATCCCTGAAATTCCAGGACTCAAGTCTTGCCTCGGCTTAACAATCTATGTCTGTCCGGACTGCGACGGCTATGAGATCCGAAATAAAACGACCATTGTGATGGGTTCAGGCGATGCCGGAGCGGGAATGGCGCTGAAGCTAAGGCTGAGGACGGATAAGCTGACTTACGTCAACCATGGACAATACGCTGTGAAATCGAGCCTTTTGAAAGAACTCAAGAAAAATGGAATTACCTACATAGCCGATGATATCGAAGAAGTTATTGCAGCGGAAAATGGCCTTTGTCAGGGCTTGGTGACGGTGAGCGGAAAACGGTTGGAAGCGGAGCGCGGCTTTATTGCTTTTGGCGGGAATGAAGTGAAATCGGATCTGGCCCGTCAGCTGGGAGCCGAACGCATGGAAAATCGGCATATCATAACAGATCCCCGTTCGAAAATGACCAGCGTACCGTTCCTGTGGGCAGCCGGCGACGTAGGCGTTCACGCCGAGCAGGTGACGATTGCCATGGGCGAGGGCGCGCAAGCTGCGATTTGGATGAACAAAGTGCTGCTTATGCTGAAAGAAGAGGCGAACGCCAACCGGGTGGTCGTCCGCTCTTAGGAAAGTTCAGTGGAGCTTGCGGAGGGAGAAAAGGCTGCGGTAACGTGTACGTAATCCGCCAGCGCTTTTTCCCCGAGCGGGGTAATGTGGTAGATACCGCGGCTTTGGCGTACGAACCACCGGTAGTAGTTTTTTTGCAGCAGGGAGCTGACGGCTTTGTTATTTGTCAGGTCACGCAGCTGGCGCGGACTGAGAGGTCCGTGCTCACGCATCAAATAGGCGCAGTGCAGCGATTTCTCACGGTAGGCGGTCATCAGCTTTTGCTGGGTGCTGCCACCTACATTGTAATCGCCGCTGCGTTCATGAAACTCGTTGACGACCCGCAAGGCCGCTCTTTTATTATGCCGCAGCGTATATGGCGTAGGCTCGCAGACAAGGTCGACTGCGGGCTTTTTGCGTTTGTAGAACTGAACGGTTAAGACGCCAAGTCCCAGCATGCGGCAGAGCCGCCGAATGTCCTCCCACTGCAGGCGATGCGGCGCTTTCCCTTTGTTCGGCAGCTCAAACGCGATATACACCTGCTCGGTTAGACGCAAACGGTCGATTCCTTGCACAAGGAGCGGGATGTTGAAGCTCTTTTTCAGTTCGACGACAATCGGAGGCTCGTCACCGCGAATGGCAACTAAGTCGCAATGCTTGACTTCCCCGCGAACGGCATAGCCGCGCTGCTCGAAATATTGCTTAACCGGAGCATACAGCTCCGTTTCGTTTTGGATGGGCATGGTGAAAATTCTCCCCCTACTTGGGATGAAGGCAGTCAGAATGTGTTTCATTATAGCACAGGTTTTGCTAGAATAGGGGAAGATGTGCTTGTACGTACATGTTGGGGTTGGTCTGAAGCGGGACTACCAAAGAAGTTGAAATACGAGTGATGGCGTAAGTGCGACTTATGCGTTTGGGATCAATAGGGAAGGGTGATGAGGGTGAGTGAGGTTTTGAATACTTGGCTTGGCCGCACGATGGATTGCGCATGCGGGCAGAGGCATGAAATTCCGATTCGGCGCATCGTCATTGAGCGAGATGCTTTGGGTCAGGTGGCCGGCTATGTGAAAGAAGCCGGCTACAGGGAAGTGACGCTTGTTGCGGACGAGAAGACGTACCAAGCTGCGGGGGCGAAGCTGCGAGACTATCTCGAAGCCGCGCAGGTCAAGGTCAGCATCAGCGTGATCCGCGAGAACGCGATGGGGGAAGTTGCCGCCGATGAGGAGGCGATCGTCCAAGCGCTGATGGACACGCCGTTAACGTCGGAAGCACTTGTTGCCGTGGGGGCGGGAACCCTGCACGACATCGTGCGCTTCGTCAGCCACCGCTCGAAGCGGCCGTTCTTGTCTGTGCCGACAGCGCCATCGGTGGACGGCTTCGCTTCTGTCGGCGCGCCGCTGATCGTGCGCGGCTTCAAGCAGACGATCCCTGCCAGCGCGCCGGAGGCGATCTTCGCCGACCTTACCCTGCTCGCCGAGGCGCCGCAAGCGATGATCGCGGCCGGCCTCGGCGACATGCTCGGCAAGCACACCTCGCTCGCGGACTGGGCGCTGGGCCGCGTGCTGCTTGACGAGCACTACTGCGAGCTCAGCGCGCAGTTGACGCTGGAAGCCGTGGAGCTGTGCACGGCTCATTTGGACGAGATCGCGCAGCGCACGGATCTCGGCTTGTTGAAGCTGATGGAAGGCCTGCTGCTGTCCGGCCTTTCCATGCTCTTGGTCGGCCACTCCCGGCCGGCCTCGGGGGCAGAGCACCATCTCTCCCACTATTGGGAGATGGTGCTCCTGCAGCAGCGCCGCAGGGCGCTGCTGCACGGCGCGAAGGTCGGCGTCGCGACCGTGCTGATGGCGCAGCGCTATGCGTCGCTGCGGGATGTCACGGCCGCTGAGGCCGCTGCGCGCCTAGCGCAAAGCCAGGCCCCAAGCCAGCAGACGGATGCGCAGCGCATCCGCGGGGCCTATGGGGCCATGGCAGAGCAGGTCATCGCCGAGAATTTTCCGGCGGATGGCGCGGTTGTCGATAGCGAAGCGCTGAAGGCGCGCATCGCTTCGAGGTGGGGCGATGTGCAAGCCATCGCCCGCGCGGTCCCTGCACCCGAACAGCTCATCGCGTGGCTCGGAGCTGTGCAGGGACCGCTGACGCCCGAGCAGCTCGGCGTGGAGCCTGAGCTGGTGGAGGCGTCTTGGAAGGATGCGCTGTTCGTGCGCAACCGGTTCACGATTTTGCGCCTATTGCGGCTCTTATAGGAGCTAATGACAACGATCCTCTCCTGTTCTGGAGAGGATTTTTTTGTGCTGGGCTTTGGGACTTCCTCCAGCCTATTACAAAGGTAGTGTTGAACCTGAAACGTGCAAAATGTTAAAAAAATACAGTTGTATCGTAAAAAACTGCAGCTAGTTTTTCCCGCAAGAGGGTTATGATAGAACCGTTCAAGGATTGTAAGCGCGTACATAGCAGATTCCTTGAATCAGATCAGATTCTAAACAGAGAGGAGGATGGATAATACCAAGCAGCACGATCTGGGTTCTCAGTAAACGACCCGTGCAATGTCAGTAAACTTAGGGTTGATAAGGAGGAAAGTATGTGATGAAAAAAAATTTCAAAATGATGGTAGCCAGCGTAACGCTCCTGTCTACGATTGCCGTTGCAACAACCGTATATGCAGCCACGGTTACCATTAACTCCGATGGTCCCAATACAGGGTTGAGTGCGCTTGCCATTTTCCAGCAATATTTCGGACCGGATCCGATCGATGGCCCCACGGATTCGGGACACTTGTATGAATCTACTTCTACGCATGTAGGCAATGTGTTTCAATTCAAGGCAGGCACTTCTTCGGATACCGCTGTATTAGACGGCAGCAATACCGACAGGCAGCGTATTGAGGTTAAAGCATACAAGAGCTCACCTAGCAATGTAACGGCAACGAACGGGCAGACAACGACATACAAATGGCAGTTTAGAGCGGTTAGTCCCTATCCGATGCCTCCGGCAGGGAATTTCCATCATATTTTTCAGCTTAAGGCTCAAGACGGCGATGATGGTGCGCCGATTTTGACTTTTTCATTGGAAGGAGGGTACCTGAAATTCAGGCATAGCCCGATCGGAGCAACCATGGATCAAGTAGAAACGTTAGCCCAAACTTCTTTCTCCAACATCGACGGCCAATGGGTGGAAGCATCCGTTACGGTGAAACATACGGATAGCGGAGCGATTACTATGACTCTCAAAAAATTGGACGGTACCGTGCTGATGTCCTATAGCGGCACGAAGGATAATTGGAGAGAAGGAGCCACTATCAATCGTCCCAAATGGGGTATTTACCGTAAGATTTATACGGATATGCCGGAAGCAAAAATTCAGTTTGCCAATTTCCAAATCACAAAATAACGGCATGTTGATTTTTTGGATGGCGTTCACTCTTTGAGTGAACGCTTTTTGCATCATGAAACACCGTGAACGAAGGGTGGCGCTTGGCATTGTGGAGGGGAAAGTACGGAATTTTTGTCCTAGCAGGGGCGGCTATACAGATAAAAAGTGTAAAAAATCACAACCCCGCTAAATTTTTGCCATCCCTCAAAAAGGAATTGTTTTCTATACTTGTAGCGAATGCATGTCGAAGGGACTCATCGCGGGAAAGTCAGCGAGATACAAATTGCTTATATTGGCGGAGGCTCTATGTACTGGGCGAAAAATCTGATTGCCGATCTGGCGCTGGATGAGCAGCTGTCTGGGACAATCCGGTTGTATGACCTGGATTATGCCAAGGCTCAAAATAACGAGAAACTAGGCAACTCGGTTTCCGAATATGCCGAAGTCAAGTCCAAATGGACATATAAGGCTTATCCATCGCTGAAGGAGGCGTTAAGCGGGTGTGATTTTGTGTTCATTTCGATACTTCCCGGAACGTTCCGCGAGATGCAATCGGATGTTCATGAGCCGGAGAAATATGGCATTTACCAAGCGGTAGGCGATACTACCGGACCTGGGGGGCTGGTTAGGGCACTGCGGACGATTCCTATGTACGTAGAAATTGCTCAGGCTATTGAGCGCTTTTCGCCGGATGCCTGGGTGTTTAATTATACAAACCCGATGGCGCTCTGCACGCGGACGCTCTACGAAGTTTTTCCTAACATCAAGGCGCTGGGCTGCTGCCATGAAATTTTTGGCACACAAGGGCTTTTGATTCGCATGCTGCGTGACATGGAAGGCTTGGAAGGTGTTCAACGGGACGATGTGAAGGTGAATGTGCTGGGCATTAATCATTTTACATGGATTGATCAAGCCACGTATCAACAGATGGATTTGCTTCCCATGTACCGGAAGTTTGTCGATAAGTACTATGAATCAGGCTTTGAGCACAACAAAGATGCCTGGATGACGAACACATACACAGCCGCCAACCGTGTGAAGTTCGATTTGTTCCGGCGCTATGGCATTATTGCGGCAGCAGGAGATCGCCATTTGGCAGAGTTTATGCCTCCTTGGTATATGAAAGACCCGGAAACGGTCCGTTTTTGGAAATTTGGATTAACGACGGTCGCAAGCCGTGTCGAGAAGCACGCTGCCACTGAGCTTTATTACGGCAAGCTGCTGAGCGGAGAGGAGAAATTGCCGCTGAAGGCGTCGGGAGAGGAAGAAGTGAGACAGCTCAAAGGTTTGATCGGTCTGCAAACTTTTGTGACCAATGTCAACGTTCCGAACGTGGGGCAAATGAAGGGCATTCCACTCGGAGCTGTTGTCGAGACGAACGCTGTATTTTCAGCGAACAGTTTGCGCCCTGTCTATGCAGGAGAGCTTCCGCTTGCTGTTAACAACTTGGTGCTGCAGCATACGGGGAATCAGGAACTCATTTTAAAAGCTGCGCTTCAAAAGGATAAAGCATTAGCGTTCAATGCGTTCGTGAACGATCCGCTTGTGAATATCGATGTGAAGCAGGCTGAGGCGCTGTTCGATCGGATGCTGCAGAATACGAAAGCGTATTTGCCGGGATGGAACATCTAATTAAATGCAAAGAAAGGAGCTGCGGGATATGGGGATTAGTTATGATCCGAAGTCGCAAATCTTCCATCTTCAGGGGAAGTCATCCAGCTATGTGATGCAGTTGGTTAAATCCAAATATTTGGCGCACGTTCATTGGGGACGGCAGGTGCGCGGAAGCAATCTTGGGGGCTTGCTCGCTATTCGGCGCCGCTGCTCATTTTCCCCGTCTACGGACCCGAACGACTTAGCGCTGTCGCTAGACACGCTGCCGCAGGAATTTCCGGCGTACGGGGGCAGTGATTTTCGCGTGCCGGCGTATCAAGTTCAAGTGGATGACGGAACGACCGTCAGCGAGCTTATTTATGAATCTCACCGGATCTACGCGGGCAAACCGCGGTTGGAGGGGCTGCCGGCTACTTATGTGGAAGACGACAGCGAAGCGGAGAGCCTCGATATCGTTCTGGCGGATGCAGCGATCGGTCTGAAAGCCGTTCTTACCTATACGGTATTCCGGGAGCATGATGCGGTTTCCCGGTCCGTTCGGTTCATCAACACCGGGAATCGCTCCTTGAAGCTGCTTAGAGCCTTAAGCTTCGGCATTGATCTGCCCCATTCCGACTTCGATATGTTGCACTTGTCGGGCACATGGGCGCGCGAGCGTCATATCGAAAGACGTCCTATTGCAACAGGCGGGTCTGTGATTGAGAGCCGCCGGGGAAGCAGCAGCCATTCGCTTAACCCGTTTATGGCGCTGCTGTCCAAGCAGGCGGATGAAGATCAAGGAGAGGTCTATGGCTTCAGTCTTGTGTATAGCGGAAGTTTTGCGGCACAAGCGGAGGTAGATCCTTACGGAACAACCCGTGTCGTGATGGGGATCAACGCATTCGATTTTTGTTGGCTGTTGGAGGCGGGACAATCGTTCCAATCGCCCGAGGCGGTCCTTGTTTTCTCGGCGGAAGGTATTGGCGGGATGTCGCGCACGTATCATAAGCTGTACCGCACACGGCTATGCCGTGGGGAGTTTCGGGACCGTCACAGACCGATTCTCATCAACAATTGGGAAGCGACCTATTTCAACTTCAACGCGGATAAAATCGAAGCGCTTGCCAAGGCCGGAAAGGAGCTCGGTTTAGAGCTTCTCGTTCTGGACGACGGCTGGTTCGGCAAGCGGGACAATGATAAAAGCTCACTCGGAGATTGGTTCGTCGACCGCAACAAACTGCCTGAGGGCTTGCCGGACTTGGTTAGCCGTGTGAATCGGCACGATCTGGCTTTCGGTCTATGGTTTGAACCGGAAATGGTATCTCCTGACAGCGACTTGTACCGGGCTCATCCCGACTGGTGTCTGCACGTGCCCGGACGGCGCAGGACGGAAGCAAGGCAGCAGCTGGTGCTTGATTATTCACGTGAGGATGTGAGGGATTACATCGTTACGGTCATGACGGATATTCTTGCAAGCTGCCCTATCGCCTATGTCAAATGGGATATGAACCGCAATATGACGGAAATCGGCTCCGCTCACCTTCCGCCGGAGCGTCAGCGGGAGACGGCTCACCGCTATATGCTTGGTCTCTACGAGGTGATGGAGCGGATAACGTCCGCATTCCCGAACGTGCTGTTCGAAAGCTGCTCCGGCGGCGGCGGGCGGTTTGATCCCGGCATGCTCTACTACATGCCGCAGACATGGACGAGTGACAATACGGATGCCGTGGAACGATTGAAAATTCAATATGGCACAAGCATCGTATATCCGGTCAGCGCGATGGGAGCGCACGTTTCCGCGATTCCGAATCATCAAGTGCATCGGACGACGCCTCTGGAGATGCGGGGACATGCGGCCATGTCGGGCAATTTCGGCTACGAGCTGGATTTGACGGCTTTTACAGAGATGGAAAAGGAAGCGGTGAAGCGTCAAGTTGCGCTTTATAAGCAGCTGCGTCCACTGATTCAATTCGGAGATTTTTACCGGCTCAGCAGTCCTTTTCAAGGTGTTGACGCCGCATGGATGTTTGTGTCAGAAGACCGGAAGGAAGCGCTGGTCGCTTATTTTCAAGTGCTGGCTGAGCCGAATGCTCCGCTTAAGAAGCTGAGACTGAAGGGCTTGGAGGCAGGAGGCAACTATCATTTGTACGAGGCAGATGCACCTGACGAGATGGAAGCGGCCTGCTTCGGAGGCGACGAATTAATGCATATAGGACTGAATTTACCGATCTGGAAAGGCGATTTCCGAAGCCGCCTTTACCGTTTGAAAATGGAGGAGTAGCGATGATAAAGCTGCGTCTGAGCGAGCTGAAGGATACCAAGCACGGTCATATTTTGCAGGGGGTGTTACCGGGCGATTATTTGTCTTCAGGCGGTCTTTCTTTTGCCAAACGGGGAGAGCGCAGCCACACGAATGACGGACCCGATGGCAGAGACTATCATATCCACGGGGACTGCGAAGCATTCATCATTTTGCAAGGGACGGGGACGATGGAGATCAATGGGAGCCATATTCCTGTTGTAACCGGGGATATCGTGATTGTCGAGCCGGGAGAGGATCACCATCTGAATTCGAGCGAGGAGGATCCCATTGTGACGGTGTGGTGCCATGCAGGCCCCAGCCGCCATAAGAATCAGCAGCAGGAGGAGTCCGTATGAACAAGCAAATAACGACGGATACCCACACCTTTACGTTAGCCGGAGAAGATCATCCTTTCACTGCCACTCTTACCGCAGAAAAGCTTCAGGAAGGGCTTGATCTAATTACGCTGCGCTTGGAAGCTGCCCAGGCTTCGATACCTCCTGTTTTCACGCTCCGCTGGTCGCATCCCGCATGCGACATTCAGGCCAGCTGGCATCCTGCGCAAGACCGGAATAAAAGCTTTAAAGCGGACTGGATGCGCACCTTGCGATCCAATGCAGCTGCTTCGGCCCCTGTATACGCTTTGTTTAACAGTGTCGGTCGCAATAGGCTGACATTCGCTTATTCGGATGGGCTGAATACCGTTCATTACTCGGGAGGCATTAGCGAGGAAACGGCTGATTTTCACTGCCGGGTTCAATTGTTTGCGGAAGCGACTGCGCCTTTCCAAGCTTATGAAGCCCAGCTTCTCGTGGACACGAGAGACATTCCTTATTATGAGAGCTTGCAAGGCGTGCAGGAGTGGTGGAGCGCAATGCCCGCATATCGTCCTGCGTTCGTTCCTGCTGCAGCCAAGGAGCCGATGTACTCGACTTGGTACAGCATGCACCAGAACGTCACGGCTGCACACATCGAAGAGCAGTGCTTTCTGGCTAAGAAGCTCGGAATGGAGGCTGTTATCGTAGATGACGGCTGGCAGACCGAGGATAACCGCAGAGGGTATGCGTACTGCGGCGATTGGGAGGCCTATGAGGGGAAATTCCCCGATATGAAAAGACATGTGGAGGCGGTCCATCGCCTGGGCATGAAGTTTATCCTCTGGTACTCGGTGCCTTTTATCGGCAAATACAGTGAAGTATGGGATCGTTTCAAAGATAAGATTTTGCGGTTTAATGAAAATCACGGGGCTGGCGTACTCGACCCGAGATACCCGGATGTCCGGGAATATATCATTCAGAAATATGAAGAAGCGGTCAAGGAATGGGACTTAGACGGATTTAAGCTTGATTTCATCGATACGTTTTATTCGCCGGAGGGGCAGCTCCCCTCGACGGTCGAAGGGAAGGATTATGAGTCGGTACCGGCTGCCGTCGACCGTCTCTTAACGGACTCGATCGGCAGGCTGAGACAATTGAAGCCCGATATCATGATCGAATTCCGCCAAATGTATGTGGGGCCGGCGATGCGCAAGTACGGCAATATGTTCCGGGCATCGGATTGCCCGAACGACAGTATCCAGAACCGGGTACGGACGCTCGATATCCGGCTGATCTGCGGGCATACGGCCGCTCACGCGGATATGATCATGTGGCATCCGGAGGAACCGGTGGAAAGCGCCGCACTCCAGCTGATCAATGGCCTGTTCTCCGTGCCGCAAATATCCGTCCTGCTGGATAAGCTGCCAGCCGATCATTTGTCGATGCTGGCCTTCTGGCTTGCTTTTTGGAAAGAGAACAGGGACCTGCTTCTGAATGGCGCCTTGGAACCGCTGAATCCGGAGCTGTTATACCCGCTCGTACGTTCCGTTAAAGGGAACCAAGGGATCGCTGTCGCTTACCATGAAAGGATTGTGCCCGTAGACACGGCTGTGTCTCAGTGGATGATAGTGAACGGCAGAAGACAGGATGGACTTTACCTGGAGATGTCTTGTGCTGCGGCAGTTAAGATCGTCATTAGATCCTGCACAGGGGAGATCGTGGAGGAGCTGTCTGCCCGGCTTGCGGCCGGCTTGCATAAGCTGCCGATTCCGGCCTCCGGCGTTGCAACACTAATTTTTTCATAAATCTAGGAGGTACCTTTCATGAACTATTTGGCTGACGAACAACGATATACGGGAATGACTTATTCTCGAACAGGAAAAAGCGGGCTTAAGCTGCCGCCGATTTCGCTCGGCTTATGGCATAACTTTGGCGGCGTAGATACATTTGAGAACAGCAGAGCTTTGGCGCGGCACGCGTTTGATTTGGGGATCACGCATTTCGATCTTGCGAACAATTACGGGCCGCCGGCAGGTTCCGCGGAAGAAATTTTCGGCCATATTATGAAAAAAGATCTGCTCCCGTACCGTGATGAGCTCATCGTCGCCACGAAAGCGGGCTACCGCATGTGGGACGGTCCTTACGGAGAACGAGGCTCCCGCAAAAGCATGCTGTCCAGCCTCGATCAAAGCTTGAAGCGGCTAGGCATGGATTATGTCGATATCTATTATTCGCACCGCTTTGATGCCGAAACTCCGCTCGAAGAAACGATGGGCGCTCTGGATCAAGCTGTACGTCAAGGGAAAGCGCTGTATGTGGGCGTGTCCAACTATAATGCGGAGCAGACGGAGCAGGCCGCCCGTATTTTGAAAAGCCTCGGAACGCCGTTCGTCATCCATCAAGTCCACTATTCGATGTTCGAAAGACGATTGGAGCAAGGGCTGCAGGATGTGCTGGCCAAAGAGGGCGTTGGTACGATCGCTTATAGTCCCTTAGCCAGAGGGCTGCTCACCGACCGTTACCTGGAGAACATTCCAGCGGACTCCCGTGCAGCAGGCGGCAGCGTATTTCTGAGACCTGAAGACATTACAGAGGAGAAAATCGCAAAGTCCCGCCTGTTGAATGTGCTGGCGCAGGAACGCGGGCAAAGTCTGGCCCAAATGGCTTTGGCATGGGTTCTTCGCAAAGGACATGTTACCTCTGCTTTAATTGGTGTAAGTAAAGTGAAGCAATTGGAGGATAATGCGGCGGCTTTGAACCAGCTGCATTTTGCAGAAGACGAATTAGCTCTAATCGATCAAATTCTGGCAGGGTAAACGATCGGGATATCGTTGCCGCAGTGGGAGGAATCAGGGATGAACAGCGGGATACAGCGCAGTAAGGAAACGTTCGCAGCGCATATAATGCAGCTGCAGGTTTTGGACACACACACCCATCTGGTGGGGGATCGCCTCGCTGCCAGCGATTTTTGGGAAATCGCTCATTATTTCTGGCTGTTTCGCGAGATGCAGGCAGCGGGCTATCCGGCTGGCGCGATGGAGCTTCCGGAGGATTTGCGGATCGATGCGTTTCTGGAGGCTTACCACGAGACTAGAAGCACCTTGATGAACATAGCGTTCACCCACATTTTCAAAGATCTCTACGGCATTGCGATGACCGACAAGGCTTCGGTGTTGGAAGCCATTGCTGCCGTCAAACAGTCCGCTCAAAGGGGCGACTGGGCACAGGAGGTAGCGGACCGCATGCAAGCGCGCCGATTCGTCGTGAATATACCGGAGCATGCGAAGTTTCAAGGCATGAGGCAGAATGCCATTCTGATCCCGCGTATTGACGGGCTAATAGGCACGTGGGTCAAGGAGATCGAATCGTCGCATAACCCGGCTGCCGCATTTGCGCAAACGCGTCTGAAATTGGCGCAGTTATTGGACGCGTACCAAGAGGACGGCATCATAGGCATCATGACGACTCTGCCGGGTTATGAAGCTAGCGCCAACCGAAAGGTTGTCATCGGGCAGGGGAGCACCAAAGATGAGATTCTCATGATGCTTCTGCACGAGATCGGTGCGGCGGCTGAACAGAGAGGGCTGCTCCTTCAATTGTTTCTAGGCGTGGAACGCTCCTGGTGCGGAACCGCCACCCCGGTTAACGATCCGGCCCGTATCTTGAAGCTGTCTGCCTTATTCGAAACGTATGCCTGTCCGTTTGAGCTTGTCGTGGCTTCAGAGCTTAATAATCTTGATATCGTGCAAGCGGCATGGAACTTTCCGAATGTACACGTAGGCGGACATTGGTGGTTTAACTTTCGGGCGAGCACGTACCGTGACAGCATGCAGTATAGGCTGGAAGCGCTTCCGGCCATCAAAAGCTCGCTGATCGTGTCTGACGCCCGTTGCATGGAGTGGAGCTACGGTAAAATTGTCGTGATCAAGCGATTGGTGAGCGAATTTCTATGGAACCAAATCGAAGCGGGTTGGATCGATCACGATGCGGCTATTCGAATTGCAGAGAACTGGCTGTACCGAAGCGCTGCGAAGCGGTATGGCCTTGAGGAACCCTTTCGATCGTAAAAAAACACAAACCGCTATAAGTTACGCCATCGCTGCATACGGCCAACCCTTGTAAGATAAAAGAGTAGATGAATGCTGCACACATGAAGGGGAGGAGAAAATGGCCAGTAAAATTCAGTCATCCGATCGAACGGTTTACGATTTCTCATCGCAGAGTCAGAAATGGGCTTTTGTGCGAAAACATTGGCCGATTTATGTCATTTCATTACCGGGAATTATTTATTTCTTGCTGTTTAAATATATTCCGTTATTCGGTTCTGTCATTGCTTTTCAAAACTACAACATCTTCAAAGGAATTAAAGGGAGTCCGTGGGTCGGCCTGGAAAATTTCCATCGCATGTTTCAGTATACGGAGTTTTTGCAGATTTTGAAAAATACGATTTTGATCGGAGTCTACGATCTCCTTTTTGCCTTTCCCGTTCCCATTATACTGGCCCTTCTGATCAATGAAATACGGGTTATGGCTTACAAACGAATCGTGCAAACAGTGGTCTATATGCCGCACTTTCTATCGTGGGTCATTGTCGGCGGGGTTGTTGTCGGCGTGCTGTCGCCTTCCACGGGAATCGTCAATCATCTTCTCGGCTTGTTCGGTATCGACCCGATTTACTTTTTAGGGGAAAATGAGTACATCCGTACGATCCTCATCTCCTCCGGGATTTGGAAAGACAGCGGTTGGGGAACGATCATCTATTTGGCTGCGATTGCGGGGATTAATCCCGATCTGTATGAAGCGGCTCAAATCGATGGCGCCAGTCGCATCAGGCAAGTGTTTTCCATCACGATTCCGACGATTCTGCCGACCATTGTCATTTTGTTCCTGCTCCATATCGGAAACTTCCTTGACTTTGGCTTCGAACGCGTATTTGTCTTCCTTAATCCGCTTAACAACGAAAATGGGGAAATTATCGATACGTTTGTATACCGTGCAGGACTTGTAGACCGTCAATACAGCTATACAACGGCCATTGGGTTGTTCAAATCGGTTGTAGGTTTAGCCTTAATTATGATCAGCAACACATTCAGCAAAAAGATGACGGGCGAAGGCTTGTATTGATGTCACGGATACGAAAGGAGGCAACCCGCTATGATTATGACAAGAGGCCATAAAATTTTCAATTTCTTTAATGTTATTTTGCTAGGGGCTATCGGACTGAGTATGGTGCTCCCCCTTATCCATATTATTGCGCAATCTTTAAGCAACAACGTTGCGATTAACGCAGGGCATGTATCGTTGTGGCCGGTTGGTTTTACATTGGGAAGCTATAAGCTGATTCTGCAAGATCCGACGATTTGGCTTGGGTTTCGAAACAGCGTTATTATTACCGTATGCGGTACGTTCATTAATTTGTTCATGACAACAACGCTGGCTTATCCGTTATCTCGGCCTGAATATTTGTTTCGTAAAACGATTCTGATCATGGTGCTGTTTACGCTGATTTTCAGCGCGCCGTTAATTCCGAATTATTTGCTGGTCAAACAATTGGGTCTGCTCAATACGCTTTGGGCGTTAATGCTCCCGATGGCGATAAGCGCTTTTAATTTATTTGTCATGCGTTCGTTTTTTCTAAATCTTCCGGTTGAGCTGCTGGATTCAGGCAGAATGGACGGATGCGGAGAGTTTCGCATATTGTGGAACATCGTGCTGCCGCTTTCCAAACCTGCCATGGCGACCATGGGCATCATGTACGCAGTAGGACATTGGAACCGTTATGCCGAAGCTGTTTTTTACATCGATCACCGAAACTTGATTCCGCTGCAGGTCAGGTTGCGGGAAATTGTTTTCACGGATCAGTTTGGCCAATCGGACTTAACGTCTGAGCTAATGCTCTTTCTTTCACCGGAAGGCATTAAGATGGCGGTCATTGTCATCGCGACGGTTCCGATACTTTTTGTCTATCCGTTCCTGCAAAAGCACTTTATTCAAGGTATGATGGTAGGATCGGTCAAGTCTTAAAAACACGTCTGAGTTGTTGTCACAAGCGAACCGCTTAGCAATCGTATAAAATGACAGGCCTCCTTAAATTTACACATTTAGAAAATAAAACATAATCGCGTATGATAAGTTCAGAACGTTGAAACCGCTTGCAAACTAATGGGGAAAGAAGGGGCAGTATGAAAAAAACGATCAGTCTCACTCTGGCTGTCATCCTGACAGCATCTGCGCTCACGGCTTGTTCGACAGATGAGAAAGCAACTGAAAAAGCATCATCGCAGCCGTCTGCAAGTACGAAGAAAGAACCGACGAAATTCTCTATCCTTTTTCCAACGACGGTAAGTACGGGCTATCATACCCGCGTGCCGGATTTGAACAAGGACAAATGGGTGCTGAAGCTTGAGCAGTTAACGAACACGGATTTGGACGTCAAAGTGATGGAGGATGCCAAATTCGGCGTTATGTTCGCAAGCAACGATATTCCCGATGTTGTCGGCAGCATCGGCGGCCCCGGCAGCAAATCAATGTCCGGTTCCGTGGAAAACGGCGTATTTATGCCGCTGGACGATCTGCTGAAACAGAATGCTCCGAATTTGCTTAAAGTGATTCCTAAGTCGGCTTGGGACAGCGTTTCCTATAACGGCAAAATTTATGGGGTTCCTGAATTTCTGAGCAATCCGTCCCGCCGATCTACGTACATTCGTACGGATCTTCTGGAAAAAACAGGACTTCAACCGCCGAAAACGGTGGATGAATTTCTTAACGTGCTGCGGGCGTTCAAGAAGCTTGGTGTAGAAAATCCTTATCAAATGAGAGAAAACTTCAAGTATGCGGACGTTATTTTGGGAGCGTACGATGTACTGCCTTACAAGGATCAATTTGAGCTGGTAGACGGTCAGGTTGTCCCGAAATTTTTCGATGTGGAAAATGTTCAGAAAGCTCTTACTACATACAAAACGATGTATGACGAAGGCTTGATTCCAAAGGAATTCGCTACGATTTCCTCCACCGATTTTTCCAAAAATATCGAATCGGGCAAAGCGGGGATTTGGTCGCAGAACGCTTCGGGCTTGCCGGGGTACCGCACGAAAATTCTGCAAGCCGTACCGGGGTCCAAGGTTGATATTATTGCATCGCCGAAAGGACCGGAAGGCAAGGGCGGATACTTCTACTATGCGCCGGTCATCCGTACCTTCTTCATCAACAAAAATGTGAAGCCAGAAACGGCGGCAAACATCGTTAAAATGTTCGACTGGATGGTGTCGCCGGAAGCCGAAACGTTCTTCACCTTCGGAATTGAAGGGGATACCTACACCAAGGACGGCAGCGGAAACATCAATTATAAATTCCCGACGACGAAGGAAGAGACCGACGAAGAAGGCTTCCGCAGCGGAACTTTGTGGGCGGTGCATGACTCCACTTACAATAAACCAAGACTGCTGCTGAACGAGGACGGCAAAGCGACCTTGAAAGCATTCGATGAGGTATTGACGAAGGAAGGGCTGTCAGGCATCGGATTTTATCCGGATTTGAGCACGTTCTCCAAATTCCCTGATCTAGCGGCTCCGCAACCCGACGTTGGTCCCAAAATCATTGTGGATCACATGATCAAAATGATTTACGGCAAAGAGCCTATCTCCGATTGGCCAAAAGTGATCGAAGAGTATAAGGCCAAAGGCGGCACTGAGATTATTAAAGAAGCGACAGAGCGCTGGAACAAGAAGCAAGGCGCGGTTATGATCGATATTAAATAGCAGTTGAATGTAGAAAGTATCCTTACAGCGAGGCAAGCTGCTGAAGGATACTTTTTTCAAAACGATGGAGAGGGGATCAGCAGTTGAAAGCGATATTGGTTGGTTTGGGCGCTGCGGGATTTAGTTGGTATAAACGTTTGCGAGACCGTGGATTATTGGCAGCTGTAGTTGAGGTGGATGTGGCGATGAAAGCGAAGATGGGGGAAGATCCTTTTCCCTTCTATACTTCGCTAGAGGAAGCCTTGCAGCATGAACAGGCGGATTTCCTTGTTAACGTGACTTCGCCAATGATGCACACGGCGGTGAATCACGCGGCATTTGACCGTAAGCTGGCTGTTTTGTGCGAAAAGCCGATTTCTTTTGACTATGAGGAATCCATTGAAATCGTCGCCCGGGCAGAGCGGGAAAAGCTGCCTTTTATGATTGCAGAAAATTATCGCAGGATGCCGTATATCCGTAAGACAAAGCAGCTTCTGGACGAAGGCGTTATCGGCAGCTTGTCTTCTTTGGATATACAGTTTTACAGATACCACAATGTGCAAAGGAAATATACCGTCAGTATCTTGGATGACATCGGCGTTCATCATGTGGACTTGCTTCGTTATTTTAGCGGAAGAGAAGGAAAATCGGTGCAGGCCAGGCTGTATAATCCGCTTAATGCGTGGGAACAGGAAGGCGCCGTCATTAATGCCTACGCGTTCTATGTAATGGATAACGGGATTACGGCGTCGTACAGCGCATCTATCTCAGCCAGAGGGACCGAAACGCCATGGAGCGGAAATTGGCGAATCGAAGGCACCGAGGGAGCGATCGAAGTCGTCGATAAAGAAATTCGCGTCATCAAGGATGGACAGGCGCTGCCCATCGAAGATTACAGCGGTGTGGACGAAACGGATACGCTGGACGAATTTGTGGCTTCGCTGCAGGAGAGGCGCGAAGCGGAAACAAGCGGCAGGGATTATTTGAAAACGCAGGCGCTTGTGCATTACGCCAAACTGGCTAGCGAGTCCGGTCAGACTTGTCTCATTGAGGTTCCGACTTTATAAATGAATGGAGAATGAAGCATGCCGATCGAAAATTGGGAACAAACGGCGCCAGGCATATGGCGCTTAACCATTAGAGAGCCTCGGGGGATGACTCCGCTAACTTGGATGGGCGTTTCGCCTAAGATTGAAGCGCTGCAGGGGATGCCGCAGGTGCAGCCGCCTTTTGCCTGGGACGCTATTGAGCTTGAGGAAGCCGGCGAGAGCCTCATCCTGTCCTTTCCGCTGAATGCAGCCGAGAAGCTGTATGGTACAGGCCTTCAGCTGATGCGCATGAATCAACGGGGGAGAAGCCGTTATTTGCGGGTAAACAGCGATCCTAAGCAGGATACCGGTGAAACGCATGCGCCTGTTCCTTTTTATGTAAGCGATCAGGGCTACGGCGTATGGGTCGATACTTCCCGTATCGTGACAATGTATTGCGGTTCTACTTTGAAGCAAGAAGATACGAAGAACGATCAGATTCGCGACCGCAATACGGATAAGGGATGGCAGGCGACGCCGTTAGCTTCGCGGGTCGAGATTCGGATCCCTGCCGAAGGCGCAGTCGTTTATTTATTTGGCGGGCCTGCTCTCTCGGATGTGGTAGCCAGATATAATTTGTTGTGCGGTGGAGGCGTGCTGCCGCCCAAATGGGGGCTTGGCTTCTGGCACCGCGTCCCTACGCTGTATAGCGATCAGCAGGTGCTTGAAGAAGCAGGAGAGTTCCGTCTTCGCGATTTCCCTTGCGATGTGATCGGACTGGAACCCGGCTGGCATAGCCATAGCTATCCGGTCAGCTATGAATGGGAGAGGAACAGATTCCCTGATCCCGAAAGCTTTGTCCGTGAGCTTGCGCAAAAGGGTTTTCGCGTGAACCTCTGGGAGCACCCTTACGTCTCGCCCCAGAGCGATTTGTACGCTGCGCTGCAGTCGCTTTCGGGAAGCCATACCGTGTGGGGCGGGCTTGCGCCGGACTACGCTTTGCCGGAGGCAGCCGGGCTTTATAAGAAGCAGCATGAAGAGCAGCACGTCAGCATCGGGGTATCCGGGTACAAGCTGGATGAGTGCGACGGCAGCGAATTGACGAACCATTCCTGGATGTTCCCGGCACATGCCCGGTTCCCATCCGGCTTGGACGGCGAACAGATGAGACAGATGTACGGGTTAATGTTTCAAAAAATGACGGCCGATCTGTTCCGCAGCCACAACCGCAGAACGTACGGACTCGTTCGGGCTTCGAATGGGGCTGCTTCCACGATGCCTTATGTGCTGTACTCGGATCTGTACGACCATAAGCAGTTTATTCGGGCGCTTTGCAACTCTTCATTCAGCGGCCTGCTGTGGACACCGGAGGTGCGCAGGGCGAGAAATGCCGAAGATTGGGTTCGGCGGATGCAAACCGTTTGTTTCTCCCCGCTGGCTATGCTGAACGCTTGGGGGGACGGGACGAAGCCTTGGTCCTTCCCGGAAGTGGAGGGCATTGTCCGGCATTATATTAAGCTGCGGATGAGGCTGCTGCCGTATTTGTACACCGCTTTCGCCATCTATCGTGAGCAGGGAATTCCGCCTTTCCGGGCGATGCCTTTCGTCCTGACGCCATCTGCGATTGCCGATGCCGAAGCGAAGTCAGCCGCAGATGAGCAGCTCCTGCTGAATACGACAGATGCCGCATACGGCAAGAGAAAAGCGAGAGAATGGGACGACCAATACATGGTCGGCGATGCGCTGCTCGTAGCTCCGCTGGTCGAGGGGGAGACGGAGCGCGAGGTGCTTTTGCCTGCGGGCGTCTGGTATGGGTTGGAAACCGGGGAGCGGTATACCGGCGGCTGCGTGATCCGGGTACAAGCAGGCTTGGAGCGTATCCCGATTTTCGTCAAAAGCGGGTCGATCCTTCCGATGATGGCTGCCCTGCCGCATGTTCCGGCATCAGGAACGCGGACGGAGATCGAGCTCGTGCATTTTGGCTCAGAACCCGGGACAGCACGGCTGTATGACGATGATGGGGAAACCTTCGATTATGAGCAAGGCAAATGCAGTTGGTGGGAAGTGTCGGTTGCGCAAGATCAAGATGGCTCTTATGCCGGTGTATCGACAGGAGAAAACGATGCCACGTCTTCCTACCGGATTGTCAATTGGCGATTCTCGCAAACACGGTTGATGAACGAATGATCGTGAGTCATAATTGGATTAACAACGCGGAAAAGCATTAGGAGGTCTGACATGCATGTACTAATCGTAGACGATGAACCTGTTATTCGCAGAGGAATGGTGAAAATGGCGGAACTGTACGCCCCCGCCTTCACCAAAATTCAGACGGCCGAGAACGGCGAAGCTGCTTTGGAGCAAATCCGGGCTTCTGAGCCTGATCTGGTGTTGACGGATGTTCGCATGCCCAAAATGGACGGACTGGAACTATGCAAAATTATTCATGAGGAATTTCCTCATATTAAAACCGTTGTCATATCCGGTTACAGTGACTTTGCATATGCGCAGAGAAGTATGAGCTACGGGGTCAGGCATTATTTGTTGAAACCGGCTACGAAGAGCGATGTCCATGACATGCTGGATCAATTGATCAAAAAGCCGAAGCAAGGCTATTTATCGCCGTCCCGCTATATCGAATGGATCGATCAAATGGAACAGCACATTTGGGCGCTGCAAACGGAAGAGCTCAGAGGTCTCATCGTACGCTGGCGCGAATATTGC
This sequence comes from Paenibacillus sp. FW126-R14, assembly GCF_058789495.1. Classification (NCBI taxonomy): domain Bacteria; kingdom Bacillati; phylum Bacillota; class Bacilli; order Caryophanales; family Paenibacillaceae; genus Paenibacillus; species Paenibacillus sp. FW126-R14. The sequence continues at coordinate 115,452 of NZ_JBYTBS010000011.1, forward strand.
CTGTCTGCCAATATTTCGCTTGCCCAGTTGAAAGAGCTGCTGAATGATTGCAATGCGATGCTTGTAAAACGCTTTCAATCGCGCCATTACTCGCCTTCGTCCGTTCCTGCGCGCTTGCAGGCGGATAGCGTTAAAGAAGCGCTGGACGCCTTTGAAAAAGGCCTGCTGAACATGATCAGCGGATTGCATGCGGTGCGCAGCGGTCATTTCAAAGATCCGATGGAAGAAGCCAAGGCGTATATCGACAGCAGGCTGTCGGAGGATATCTCCCTGGATCAAGTAGCTGCCATGGTCGGATTGACGCCGACGTATTTCAGCTCGCTTTTTAAAAAGATAACCCAAGAGACCTTCGTGCAGTACCGGATCAACAAACGAATGGCTAAAGCGAAAGAAATGCTGGCTATTCCGCATGTTCGAATCGTCGATGTCGCGGCGGATGTAGGGTATGACGATTACCCCCATTTTACAAAAACGTTTAAAAAAATCGTCGGCGTATGCCCGACGGAATACCGCGCCCGACTAGGTATCAAATGAAGATAAGAGGCTTTACGAAGAAGATATTCGTTTATTTTCTCATCGTCATTATCCTTTCGCTCAGTTGTGTAGGTATCTTCTCGTATATGATTACCTCCGGTGAGTTGGAAGAAATGGTAGAGAACCAAATGAATCAAATTGCGGGAAACGCCGTTCATCATACCGATTTATATTTAAAGGACTATGAGCGTTCCATCGTTTCGTTGTTAACGAATAGACAAATTATGGAGTTCATTGATTTGCCTGTCACAAGAGAAGAATACGATTATTATATGTACCGGAAAACGATACGGGAATTTAGCGTAGATCCTTTATTTATACGCAATCCCAAGCTGGCTTCCGTCTATCTGATCAGCGATAAGAGGAACGCGGTTTACTATTATAACAATGTGAACGAGATGTCCTTCAACGCAGAGGATATTCAAAAGCAGCGCGAATATTTTCTTGCGAATACGACGCCGGACGGGCAATTAAGCATACTGAATCACACGATTATTGAAGGGCAAGAGAATCAAATGCTGACGATTGTCCGCCGGATTCGCGGCTATACGTCACCGGAATTGTCCGGTTTGCTGGCGATTGAAATGCGGTCTGCCGACCTGTCTGCCTTATGGAAAGGCATTGATTTAGGGAAGTACGGCTACCTGTTTATCATTGACGATAAAGGGCGTTACATTTATCACCCCAATGGGGAAAAAGTCGGAACAGGAATTCCAAAAGCTTTTTTTGAAAAGCTGAATCAAGCCGGCCCAAGTGCCTTTACCGATGCTAATGAAGGCGATGAGCGCATGTATGTAGTCCGCAAATCTGAGTTTTCGGATTGGCGGCTTGTTGTTTCTATGCCGGTTCGCGAGCTGCGCAAGCCGTTGTCCAACATTCGTTCGACAACGCTCGTTGTCGGTCTGTTCACTTTGGTATTAGCGCTCCTGCTCGCATACAGATTCGGCAAATCGATTGCTAAACCGGTTCAAACGCTCAAAAGCGGCATGCGCGAGACGGAAAAAGGGAATTGGGCCACGATTCCGCTCCCGCCTCACCGTGACGAAATTGTTGAACTGATAGTCCGCTATAATTTGATGGTCAAACGGCTTTCGGAAGCCGTCGATCGCGTAGTCCAAGTGGAACTGAGCAATTCGGAGATTAGAATGGAGCGGCAGAAGGCGGAGTTTCAATCTCTGCAGCTGCAGATCAATCCGCATTTTATGTACAACACGCTGGAGACGATCGTTTGCTATGCAACCATTCAGGATTCCGAGGAGATTTCAGAAATCGTGAAAGCGCTCGCGTATATGCTGCGGTACTCCGTTCAGACGAATCTGGAAGAAATTACAGTGGCTAACGAGCTGAAGCACGTTATGTATTATTTGCTCGTATTGAAGCATCGCATAGGCCGGGAGTTCGAGATCGACGTTGCCATTAAGCCAGAAGATTTGCTTCATGTCATGGTTCGTCTGACCCTTCAGCCGCTGGTTGAAAATGTGTTTCAGCATGCCTTTCCGGACGGTCTGGAGGATTACCACTATATCCGGATCGACGGCGGGATTCGCGAAGGCATCTTTTGGATCAGCGTAGAGGATAATGGTTCCGGAATGCCGGAGACGAAGCTCAGGCAGCTTCAAGAGAAATTGAATGCCAACCGATTGGCGGACGGCGAAGTGGACGAAGCGGGTAAAAAGGGCGGAATCGGCGTGTTGAACGTTCACCGCAGAATTCAAATGGTCTATGGGGAGCAGTATGGATTGCAAATCGAAAGCAAAGCCGAACATGGAACCAAAATGATCATGGTGATGCCGGCATCGTCTAAAGATGCTCATTAGGGCGGCGCAGAGGGGGAATTTGTTTGAGCAATCGGAATAAGTTGTGGTATTCGCAGCCTGCCAAAGAATGGGTGGAGGCATTGCCGATTGGCAACGGCCGTCTGGGCGGGATGATCTTCGGTCATGTGCAGGAGGAGAAGATTCAATTAAACGAGGATTCCATCTGGTATGGAGGCCCTAAGCAAGGGTTGAATCCCGACGGCTTCCGTTATTTAGGTGAAATTCGCGAGCATCTCTTTGCCGATAATGTAGAAGAGGCCACGAGATTAACGCGACTCGGGCTCTTTTCTACGCCCAAATATTATAATCCCTATCAGCCTTTAGGGGATTTAAGGCTGCATTTTCATGGGCAGCAGGGGCATGTCGAAGCTTACCGGCGAGAGTTGGATTTGAACCAAGCCATCGCCCGAACGACGTATAAGATCAATGGCGTTACGTACCGGCGCGAGATGTATGCCAGCTGCCCGGATCAAGTGCTGATCATGCGCTTGACGTGTGACAGCCCGGGGATGCTGAACTTGTCAGCGGGCTTAAACCGCAGGCCGTATGAAGGAGATAGCGGATCCGAGTCGGCGGATCGCATCTGGATGAGCGGCGAGTGCGGCAAGCACGGGGTCGATTATGCCTGTATGGTGCAGGCTCGCTCTGCCGATGGCCGAATATCTGTGATTGGCGATTTCTTATCGGTTGAAGGCGCCAGTTCGGTTACGCTGATGCTCGCCGCAGCCAGCACGTTCCGCGAGGAGGATCCTATGGCGGCCTGCCGGCGGCAGCTCGATGAAGCTGACCGGTTCGCAGACAGCGAGCTGGAGCTCCGGCATACGGAGGATTATCGTGCCTTATACGACCGCGTCGAGCTTCGTTTGACGCAGCAGGATCCGCTCGATGCCATAGCTACCGATGTACGGCTGAAACGGCTGCAGGAGCAGGGTAGGGCGGAGGACATCGGCATGATGGAGCTTTACTTTCATTACGGCCGCTACTTGCTCATCGCCAGCTCCCGTCCCGGTTGTTTGCCTGCCAATCTTCAGGGCATCTGGAATGATAGCTTTACGCCGCCCTGGGAGTCCAAATATACAATTAACATCAATACGCAAATGAACTATTGGCCTGCCGAAGTTTGCGGCTTAACGGAATGCCATGAACCGCTGTTCGACCATATCGAGCGGATGCAGGCGAGCGGCCGGGAGACGGCGAGAGAGCTCTACGGCTGCTCGGGCTTTGTTGCGCATCATAACACGAATCTATGGGGCGAAACACGGCCGGAAGGCTTATTCCCAACCTGTGTGGTATGGCCGATGGGAGCTGCATGGCTGAGCTTGCATCTCTGGGAGCGCTTCAGGTTTACACAGGATATGGATTTTCTGCGCCAAAAGGCTTATCCCATCCTCAAGGAGGAGGCGGCCTTTTTTGTCGATTATTTGGCGGAATCGCCGGATGGCCGGCTCGTCACCGGACCTTCCGTTTCTCCTGAGAACGTCTACGTCTTGCCGGACGGCACCAAGGGCGCCATATGTATGGGACCCGCCATGGATTCGCAGATCATCTACGAGTTGTTTGAAGCTTGCAAACTGAGCAGCACGTATCTGGAGGTGGATGTGGAGCTGCGCAGCCGGCTCACCGGGCTGCAGGAGCGGCTGCCTCAGACGCAGATCGGCAAACACGGACAAATCATGGAATGGCTGGAGGATTATGAGGAGGCCGATTCCGGCCATCGGCATATCTCCCAATTGTTTGCGCTGCACCCAGGCACACAAATCAGCCCGCACCGCACGCCGGAGTTAGCCAGGGCGGCAGCGGCAACGCTGCAGCGCAGGCTGGCGCACGGAGGAGGGCATACGGGCTGGAGCAGCGCCTGGATCGTGAATATGCTGGCCAGATTGGAGGAAGGCGAGCAATCGTATGCCCATTTGCAGCATATGCTCCGCAAATCCACCTATCTCAACCTCTTTGACGCGCACCCCCCTTTCCAAATTGACGGTAATTTTGGTGCCACGGCAGGCATCGCTGAAATGCTGCTGCAGTCGCATGCCGGAGAACTGGCTTTGCTGCCCGCTCTGCCTTCGGCATGGCCGGATGGCCAAGCAACCGGGCTAAGAGGCCGCGGAGGCTACATCGTCGACTTGATTTGGCGCAGCGGGAAGCTGTCGAGTGCAGCTATTCATGCGACGAGGGGCGGCCTCTGCCAAGTCCGGACCGTCCATCCGGCGGCCGTACGATGCGGGGAAGATGATATCCTCGCAAGCGGCGGACAGCGGGTCATAGCGTTTTCCGTTGAAGCTGGAAAGACGTATGAACTTTATTGTGAAAACCAATTCTCATAAAAATTTCGGGCAAGTTATCTTCTGTGGGTGCATAGGATTGTAATACACAATTCACCATCACGAGCTGACCTATATTTGAAGGCAGCAGTGAAAGGAGGTACCCATGGACATATTCAAAAGAATTTCGGAGCATCGTACGGAGAAGGATGCATTGAGCTGGACCGGTACGTTCGCGGAGTACATAGAATTGCTTCGCAAAAATCCTGGACTCGCAAGAACCGCACATTCCAGAGTCTATGATATGATTGCTTCGCAAGGGATTAACGATCAATCGGGGCACAAGTCTTACAAATTTTTCAACCAAGAGATTTTCGGTCTGGATCGAGCGATTGAGAAGCTGGTAGAAGAATATTTCCACTCCGCAGCCCGTCGATTGGATGTTCGTAAACGTATTTTGCTGCTAATGGGTCCTGTAAGCGGTGGTAAGTCCACAATTGTGACGATGCTGAAACGCGGGTTGGAGCAGTTCGCCAAAACAGATTTAGGGGCCGTCTATGCGATCAAAGGATGCCCGATGCACGAGGAGCCGCTTCATCTGATTCCGATGGAACTGCGTCCCGAGATCGAGCGGGAGTTAAATGTAAAAATTGAAGGCAGCTTATGCCCGTCCTGCCAAATGCGTCTGAAAACCGACTACAACGGGTGCATTGAAGACGTCTTGGTAGAGCGTGTGTTCGTTTCCGAGGAAGGCCGTGTCGGTATCGGAACGTTCAGTCCTTCGGATCCCAAATCCCAGGATATTGCCGATCTGACGGGCAGCATCGACTTCTCGACGATCACCGAGTTCGGTTCCGAGTCCGATCCGCGCGCTTACCGGTTCGACGGGGAGCTCAATAAGGCGAACCGGGGGATTATGGAGTTCCAGGAAATGCTGAAGTGCGATGAAAAGTTCCTCTGGAACCTTCTTTCCCTTACGCAAGAGGGGAACTTCAAAGCCGGACGTTTTGCGCTTATAAGCGCCGATGAGCTCATAGTTGCCCACACGAACGAAACGGAGTACAAATCCTTTATTGCGAATAAAAAGAATGAAGCATTGCAATCCAGGATGATTGTCATGCCGATTCCGTATAACCTGCGCGTATCCGATGAGGAGAAAATTTACTACAAACTCATTGGGCAGAGCGATATGTCGCACATTCACACCGCTCCGCATTCGCTCCGGGTGGCTGCGATCTTCTCCATCTTGACCCGCTTGAAAGAAACGAAGAAGCAAGGGATGGATTTGGTCAAAAAAATGCGGATGTACGACGGGGAAGTCGTCGAAGGCTACAAGGAAGCCGATCTGAAAGAAATGCAAAACGAATTCCAGGAAGAGGGCATGAGCGGCATTGATCCGCGTTACGTCATCAACCGGATTTCCAGTGCTTTGATCCGCCAGGATCTTCAGTGCATTAACGCATTGGATGTGCTGCGCGCCCTGAAGGACGGCCTCGATCAGCATCCGTCGATTACGAAGGATGAGCGTGAGCGGTACCTGAACTTCATCTCCGTTGCGCGCAAGGAATACGATGACATCGCCAAAAAAGAAGTGCAGAAAGCATTCGTTTATTCCTTCGAAGAGTCGGCCAAAACCATTTTCGATAACTATCTCGACAATATTGAGGCGTACTGCAATTGGGGCAAAATCAAGGATCCGCTTACCGGCGAGGAGATGGATCCGGATGAGCGCTTGATGCGTTCGATCGAGGAGCAAATCGGCATTTCCGAAAATGCGAAAAAAGCGTTCCGCGAAGAAATACTCATTCGGATTTCCTCCTATTCCCGCAAAGGCCGGAAATTCGATTACAGCAGCCACGAACGTCTGCGCGAAGCGATTGAGAAGAAGCTGTTCGCCGATCTGAAAGATATTGTGAAGATTACGACATCGTCGAAGACGCCGGATGAGAAGCAGCTGAAGAAGATTAATGATGTTACGAAGCAGTTGATCGATGAGCACGGCTATTGCCCGGTATGCGCGAATGAATTGCTGCGTTATGTGGGAAGTTTGTTGAACAGATAACAGAACGTTAAGGACCTAAGGCGCCGATTGAATGCCTCGGGTCTTTTTTTGCGTTGAAAAAGGGGTAATTTGGAAATCTTAATAAATCAAGTCTCAATTTTGTGAACAAATTATTAAGAGGGTCTTGCCGCTTCGGTGTTTTAAAATGTGAAAAGGGAAGCTTGAACAATCTGAAAATTCGAAATTGTACAGCTGTGATTATGTCGAATTGCACTGATTTTTGTGTCGATTAATGTCGAAAATAGAGGAATAGTGACGCTTAAATTGCAATATGCCTTTGGCACTGTTCTCTTCTAAGTATCCCGAAAAACGAGCGGTCTGCTGGACTCATTTTTTGTTTTATAAAGATTACATCAAATCGCGACAAAAGTACCATAAATATGCCAAAAGGTGTAGGCAAGGCATTTACAATTATGGTAAACTTCAAAATGAGACTTAACATAGAACAATGTCACATCTTGTTCTTTCATAATATTTTTTGCCGGATTGGGGTTTCAAAATGATTGATATACATAGCCATATACTGCCAGAAATCGATGACGGGGCCGGCGACTTAGAACAATCCATTTTGATGGCGCGAGAAGCTGTCGTACAGGGCATACACTCCGTTATTGCCACACCTCATCATGAGAACGGGAGATACGCCAATGACGCTCAGTTCGTTGAATCGCGAGTTAAAGCGTTTCAAGTCGAACTGCAAAAAAGGAATATTCCGCTTCGCCTATATGCCGGACAAGAAGTTCGCGTTTATCGAAATTTGGTAGACGATATTGAAGCTAAGAGAACCTCTACGCTGAACGGCTCGCGGTACATGTTGTTGGAATTTCCTTCCGACCGGATACCGTCCGATTGTCATGAGCTTTTACACGAGTTGAGGTTAATGGAAATTGTACCCATTATTGCTCATCCTGAGCGCAACCGGGAGATCGTCCAGCATCCTGAGAAGCTTCTTGAGCTTGTACAGCTAGGGGCCTTATCCCAAATCACAGCTCATTCCTTATTAGGTCATTTCGGCAAATCGATTCAAGCTTTATCGCTTCAGTTATGCAGAAATCATTTGGCTCACTTCGTTTCATCCGATGCTCATAATACAACGAACCGGGGCTTCGCTCTTGCCGATGCCTATCACATATTGCAAGCAAAGCTGGGAACAGATGTTGTGAACACCTTCCAAAATAACGCCAGCAGTGTCGTCCATGACTTAGAAATTGAGAGCTGCCAACCTGTTTGGGCGAGACCGAAATGGTTTCAATTTTGGAAATCCAATATATAAGTTAATTAACTAAATTAATTGAGGTGAATTTTAGCATGACGATGAAAAAGAAAGTAACTGTTACTACATTGGCCGCAAGCATGATGTTTGCATCTATTGCTGGACTTCCATTGAGTGAGAAAGGATTGGCAAGCAAGCTTGGATTTGCGGTTAGCGTGGCTTCGGCCAATACAGCTCTAGATCAACTAAACGCCGTACAAGCTGAATTAGCAAGAGATGCAGCCGGTCTTGACAGCGTGAATGCCGTTAAGCAATACGTAAAAGAACACCCTATTGCAGATAAGAACTTGCAGTATGAATTGACGGCAGAAGTCTGGAACAAAGTGAAGGATAATGCTCCGACTCTGCCATACAGCGCCGTTATTCAACTCATTAGCGGGCTAGACCTGTTTTTTGGCGGCACTGACGAGTCCTTTGATGAATTTATCAAAGTTCCGGCTAACCGGGATGCGATCAGTTCGTTGTTCACATCTGTCGGTCTTCCGGGCATTGATGAGCCAAACGGCCTCAAAAAGAGCGATATCGCTGCCTTCCAACAAGCGGCGCTTGATGCTCTGACAAATAAAAAAGACGTACTTCTAACCAAAGTCGCTGAAGCTATTGTCGTTGGCGCTGTAGATTCGGAAGCGATCAAAAGTGAAATTAATAAGATTGTTACGAAAGATGTTTTAGAGGCACACAGTGAACTGCTCATTTCTCAACTGTTGAATAGCTACGGCATTACACTAGGCGACTTGAATGCCGTGCAAAAAAGAATCGCCGACTACATTGATGCACAGTCGAGCTCAACGATTGCGAAGGATGCCAGAACGGCTGTGGAATCTGCCGGATTGAGATATCTTTTGGGAGACAAAGTTATCTATACAAGAGAAACCGGCAGTACCGGTTCTGTGGAGAAACCCGGACTTAAAGTGAGTTATAGCGGCATCGAAGTTTCATTGTCAAATTTCGTAAAATGGCAGGCTGTGGGGTCCGGTATCAAATATGACGAGAATGCGAAAGCTTTCGTACTGACTGGATCGGAGAAAGCTACCGCTAAAATTGAAGCGCGTGATAAGCAATTTGGCCTACTGCTCTACATTTCTAAGGAATCGTTAACGTTAAAGCCTGCTGGTAATTCCGGTTCAGATAATTCTAACACAGGGTCTGGAGGATCTGGTGGAGGGGCACCACTAACGGAAACGAAAGACGCAGATCTTAATGGCCTTAAAGACCAGTTGAAAGATGCATCCGAAGCGAGAAAGCAAGAAATTTTCAAAGAAGCGCAAGCGCAAGTTGAAAATAAAATTAAAGAACTGGCAACGCTGGATCTTAACGCGCTGATTACGATTCAAGGCGATACGGCGAAACCAACGCTTAATGTAGCCGACCTGGTTAGCAAGTTAAAGGATATCGCTACCCAAGCCAAAGCGCTCAACGATCAATTGAAGAATCTGAACCCTAATGCGAAGGAAGCGAAGATTCCGCTCACTCTTCAATTCGGTACTGTTAACGCCAAAGCAACAGAAATTCCATTAGCGAAAGAGCTGTTAGCAGCAGCGATTGCAAATGGCGTAGATTCGATCGCGATTGCCATGAACGGCTTATCACTTGCGGTTAGCCCAACTGAATTCGGTGCGGATACGACGCTAAAAGTGACTAACCAAGATACAGCAGTTGCAACAAGTGTGACACAGCTGCCAGTAGCATCCGGTGTATATGAATTTGAATTTACCTCTGGCGGAAGCAAAGTAGGCAGCTTCAATAAGCCTGTTGAAGTGACGATTCCGGTACCTAACGGCAAGCAATTCGACACTGAGCTGCTGTCACTCGCCAAAATCGTAGACGGTAAACTGGAATTTTACGGTGGCAGCTATGCGAATGGGGCATTGAAAGGTGTTCGCAGCTCCTTCTCCACGTATACTGTCGTTGAAAACAAAGTATCTTTCGAGGATACCGCTTCAGTTAAAGGATGGGCAGGAAGACAGATTCAAGTCGCTGCTGCCAAAGGGATTGTAGAAGGACGTGCTGAGAATGCTTTCGATCCGAATGGATTCGTGACACGTGCTGAATTTGCTAAGATGATCGTCAAAACGTTCGCTTTGGAAAGTGCCAATGCAACGGAAAACTTCGATGATGTGAATGATACGGATTGGTACAAATTATATGTGGCTTCCGCAGTTAAGAATGGCATTGTGAACGGGAAAGAAGCGGGTAAGTTCGATCCGAATGGAAAAATTACACGCGCTGAGATGGCCGTTATGTCTTCCAGAGCTCTGTCGCTCAAGGGAGTATCGATAACGCCGGCAAAGGTTGACGAAGCTCTTAAAGGATTCGCTGACGCAAGCAATATTAACAGCTCCCTGAAAGAGGGCGTTGCTCTTGCCGCAACCGAAGGAATTGTTATTGGCGAAGAAGGCAATACCTTCAATCCCAATGCAAATTCGACTCGTGCCCAAGCAGCTGTAGTGATTTACCGTTTACTGAATAAATAAGCTTATGGAGGAATCCTCTTCTTGAATTAGAGGGGGGTTCCTTGAATTTTCACAAAAGACCGGCAGATGATACCGACAGATCGGATACGGAGGGAATGGAATGGAACTGGATTTAAAAGATTATTTGAAAATTTTACAAAAAAGGGTGTGGATGATAATCACAATTGTTTTACTAGCAACGATTACAACAGGTGTTGTTAGTTATTTTTTCATACAGCCGATTTATGAAGCCTCAACGAAATTAATCGTCAATAAATCGAATGATCAAGTTGGTTTATCTCAAGTCGATATCAATACCGTTAATGTGAACATCCGACTGATTGATACCTATAAGGAAATTATTAAAACTCCAAGAATTATGGACAAAGTAGTAATGGATCACCCAGAATTGAAAATAACTGCCGAGCAATTAGTCAAGACAGTCAAAGTTAGCTCGGTTAATAATACACAAGTCATGACTCTTGTCGTTCAAGATCCTTCCTATGATCGGGCAGCGAATATCGTGAATGCCGTGTCGAAAGTATTCCAAAGCGAAATTCCTAAAATTATGAAAGTGGATAATATCTCACTACTGAATGAAGCCAAGGATATCGATCAACCGGTACCGGTGAAGCCGAACAAAAAATTAAATGTTGCCATCAGCTTTGTTGTATCTCTCATGCTTGCTTTGGGAATAGCCTTCTTGCTGGAATATTTGAACGATAAATTAAAGACAGAGGAAGAAGTGCAGCAGTATTTGGGATTGCCAACGTTAACGATGATTACGAAGATGAAACCGGAAGACTTTCAGAATCAAAGCAAAAGAACAATCGAACAAAGGGTAGGGGAGCCGTCACATGTCAAACTCAACCAATAGAAGGCCGATTATTACCCATGAGAATCCGAAATCGCCTATTTCTGAGGCGTACCGAACGCTGAGAACCAACATCCAGTTCTCATCTATCGATGAAGAATTGAAAGTGCTGATGATCACATCTGCAGGGCCGGGAGAGGGGAAATCGACCACACTTGTCAACCTCGCAGTAGCGTATGCTCAAGCGGATAAGAAAGTATTGGTTATTGATGCGGATCTCAGAAAACCAACGATGCATCATACTTTGCAAGTTTCGAACCGTTGGGGACTAACCAATTTGTTGACTAATCAGCTGTCCATTCCGGAAGTGTTGCAAGCATCTGCTATCAAAAATCTAAACATTATTACATCGGGTCCGATTCCGCCTAATCCATCAGAAATTCTCGCTTCCAAGAAAATGACAAGCGTTCTAGATGAACTAAGGCAGCAATTTGATGTTGTGCTTATTGATGCTCCGCCTGCTATAGCTGTGACCGATTCTCAGATCATAGCGACCCGGTCGGATGGCGTCATCCTAGTGGTCGATTCGGACAGAGTGAAAAGAGACGCTGCCCTGAAGGCGAAACAAAACCTTGATAATGTACGAGCCAGAATACTTGGCGTTGTTCTTAACAACGTAGATAGAAAAAACAGAGATGCATATTATTACTATTACTATGGTGAGAGTAAATAAGCTGAATGCGCTTCGGTTAGCGAATAGTAGTCTTGTTGGATTAGGTAATGTCTACTGAACCTTTATCACTGTAGATACTCGTCCATGCTGTGGGTGCTTGCGCCTTAGATGTTTATCGTCGGTGGTGTGGGGTGAGGTGGGGTTCAATGCCCTGTGCTTTTTTGTTAAAAAATCGAGTCGTGTTGTTTTCGCGTAAGACAACATGCCTGGCTTTTTTACTTTTTGATGAATTAATAAGTGACTGAGTGTCTGTAGAAAAAAATGGAGGGATACATATGGAGGGGAAGGTAAGAAAAGCAATCATTCCTGCAGCGGGTTTAGGGACAAGATTCTTGCCGGCAACCAAAGCGATGCCTAAGGAAATGCTTCCAATTGTTGATAAGCCTACCATTCAATACATCGTTGAAGAGGCTATTGAATCAGGTATTGAAGATATTATCATCGTTACAGGTAAAGGAAAGCGGGCCATTGAAGATCATTTCGACAGTGCGTTTGAACTTGAGTATAACTTAGCGGAAAAAGGAAAGCTTGAGCTTCTTGAAGAGGTATTAAGACCGGCGAAAGTTGAAATTCATTATATCCGGCAAAAAGAAGCCAAAGGATTAGGTCATGCCGTATGGTGCGCACGCCGTTTTATTGGAAATGAGCCTTTTGCCGTTTTACTAGGGGATGATATCGTGAGCGCGAGTACCCCTTGCTTAAAACAGCTGATGAAACAATATGAAATCACCCAATCGTCGGTAATCGGCGTACAGCCTGTATCTGAACAAGAAACCAATCGGTATGGCATTATTGACCCGATTAGTAACGAAGGGAATTTGTATCAGGTCCGGACCTTTGTAGAAAAGCCGGCACCCGGCACAGCGCCATCCAATTTGGCGATTATGGGACGTTACATTTTGACCCCTGACATATTTGATTTCCTGGAGCTTCAGGAAACCGGAGCCGGCGGAGAGATCCAGTTAACGGATGCAATCAGCAAATTAAACGCTATCCAAAACGTATATGCTTATCATTTTAGCGGCACTCGTTACGATGTAGGGGAGAAGCTCGGCTTTATTCTTACTTCCTTGGAATTTGCCTTAAGAAATGATGAGCTTAGAATCCCGTTATTACAAGCGATTGATAAAATAATTCAACGAGAAACGTCGCCCCGTGTAATTGTGTAGGAGGGACTAAATGTCGAATCTATCTAATGATACACCGATGCTAGAGAAAAACCAATATTACAAAAGGACTAGTCAGACAAAAGCAAAAACAGTGGAAAGTCCGGCTTCCTACTACTTGTTTATTAAACGGCTTATGGACATAGCAGGTGCAAGTGTCGGCATTTTGTTGTTATTTCCCTTATTTCTGATTACTGCGGCATTGATAAAGCTGGAGAATCCGAAAGGGTCTGTATTTTTCTATCAGCAGCGGGTAGGCAAACATGAAAAGTTATTTAAAATGTATAAATTTAGATCCATGGTGAGCAACGCAGAGGAGCTTCTCGCGGGTCTTCTAGCGGAGAATGAGATCGAAGGACATATGTTCAAAATAAAAGAAGACCCACGGATCACGAAAGTCGGAAGATTTATCCGGAAGACCAGTATCGATGAACTTCCTCAGCTTTGGAATGTTTTAAAAGGCGAGATGAGCCTAGTGGGACCGAGACCCCCGCTTGTTCGCGAGGTTGAGGAGTACAGCAGTTATCATAAGCAGCGTTTGCAAGTAACGCCTGGCTGTACGGGGCTTTGGCAGGTTAGCGGGAGAAACAACGTGGGGTTTGAAGAGATGGTTGCTTTGGATTTGGAGTATATATCGAGGAGAAGTATTAGCACAGATCTAAAGATCATACTGAAGACCTGTAAAGTTCTTCTGGGGTCTAGGGATGCTTTTTAATACCATTTACAAATAATGAGGTGCACCGTGGAAATTGGAGCAAAGATATATGTTGCCGGACATAAAGGCCTAGTCGGATCTGCCATACTGAGAGGTTTACAAGCTAAAGGGTATACCAATTTAGTGTATCGTACTAGTGCTGAACTGGATCTAAGGAAATCCGATGATGTTTTAACATTTTTTACACAAGAGAAAATTGATTATGTATTCATGGCAGCAGCTAAAGTCGGAGGAATTATTGCGAACAATGAATACCCTGCGGATTTTATTCGAGATAATTTACTGATACAAACGAATGTCATCGATGCTGCTTACAAAACGGGTGTTAAAAAGCTGCTGTTTCTGGGCTCGACTTGCATCTATCCGAAGATGGCACCGCAACCTTTAAAAGAAGAGTACTTGTTAACCGGTGAACTTGAAGCGACGAACGAACCCTACGCAATTGCCAAAATAGCCGGGATCAAAATGTGTCAATCTTATAATCGCCAATATGGAACAACATATATTTCTGTAATGCCGACTAATTTGTACGGACCAAATGACAATTATGATTTTGAAAAGTCCCATGTATTGCCAGCATTAATGCGAAAATTTCATGAGGCGAAAGAAAACAATCACCCTCATGTAGAAATATGGGGAACAGGGACTCCGAAACGTGAATTTCTTCATGCTGATGATCTGGCAGAAGCTTGCTTATTCCTTATGGATAATTATGAAGAGAATGAAATTATTAATGTTGGCGTTGGAGAAGATGTATCAATTAAAGAGCTTGCTGAGCTAGTTAAGAACGCTGTGGGCTATGACGGAGAGTTGGTATTCAATACTTCGAAACCAGACGGTACTCCAAGGAAATTAGTTGATGTAACCAAAATCGCTAGTTTAGGGTGGAAAGCAAAAATTTCACTGGCTGAGGGAATCCGGGATTCCTATCAGTGGTTTCTGCAAAATGAAAAAGAACTATTGAAAAAATAAACGCTATTTATGCATGAAATTTTGGAGGTACTATGAAAAAGGCACTTATAACCGGAGTAACAGGACAGGATGGATCATACTTAGCAGAGTTTTTGTTAGAAAAAGGTTATGAGGTACATGGGGTTATTCGTCGAAGTTCTTCCTATAATCAAGAACGGTTAGAGGATATTCTTGATGATGAAGAAGCAGATGCAATATTAAACAATAGAAATTTCTATTTACATTATGGTGATGTTACAGACACTTCTAATGTTATTCGTTTAATTAGTGAGATAGGGCCGGATGAAATATACAATCTAGCTGCACAATCCCATGTGCGAGTTTCTTTTGAAATGCCAGGATACACATTGGATGTAGATGGCAAAGGGACGCTTAACATTTTGGAAGCAGTTCGCATCTTAGGGTTAACTGAAAAAACGAAAGTTTATCAGGCATCTACATCTGAACTATATGGGAAAGTTCAAGAAGTTCCACAAACGGAAACTACTCCTTTCTATCCACGTTCACCGTACGGCGTTGCAAAGATATATGGTTTTTGGATTACGAAGAACTACCGTGAGTCATACAACATGTTTGCTGTCAATGGTATTTTATTTAATCATGAATCAGAGCGCCGAGGCGAGACGTTCGTAACCCGTAAGATTTCACTCGCGGCAGCAAGAATCGCACAAGGGAAACAAAAGAAATTATCCTTAGGAAACTTGGATTCTTTGCGTGATTGGGGATATGCAAAAGATTACGTGGAATGTATGTGGCTTATTCTCCAGCATGATAAACCAGAAGATTTTGTCATCGCGACTGGAGAAATGCATACAGTACGGGAGTTTGTTGAATTAGCATTTAACCATGTTGGGATCGAAATCGAATGGACAGGCCAAGGTGTTGAAGAAAGAGGAATTAACAAGGCAACTGGCGAGATTATCGTGGATGTTGATCCGAAATTTTTCCGCCCTGCTGAAGTAGAACAACTGCTAGGAGATCCTACTAAAGCAAGAACTTTGTTGGGTTGGAATCCAACGAAAACTTCATTTGAAGAGTTAGTGCGTATTATGGTTGAAGCAGATGTGAAGAAGGTTAAGAAAGAAGATAGAGTTAAGATTATGTTTGATTAGGTTTTTTTATAAAGGGATCAGGAGGCAACCTCCATCTATTCTTGTTTTGTAACAAGAGTTTTTGGGGAATGCTCTTTTTTTATGTTCGGAGGAAAAGATAATTTATGGTTGAAAAGATGAAAAGCGAAAAGAAAAAGCTTTTAATATATGCGCATTACTATATCCCGGATGTCGCTTCCACAGGTCAGATTCTCAAAGAGCTGGCAGAAGGAATGCTTCACGCATTTGATATCACTGTAATTTGCGTTGTTCCTTCCTATACAGGAAGGGTTGCCACCGAGTATAAGACAAAAATGTATTATCAGGAAGAAATCAACGGTGTAAAGATTATTCGGATTCGTGTTCCTGAATTTTCTAAGAGCAATAAAATTAGCAGAATTAAAAATATCCTAGCCTACTTCTTTGGAGCTATGTTTGTCACATTGAAGGTTGGAAGCATGGATTATGTTTACTCCATTTCACAACCGCCAATTCTCGGAGGTTTGATTGGGGTTTGGGGTAAATGGATGAAGCGTGCCAAATTCATTTACAATATTCAGGACTTTAATCCTGAGCAAACCATGGCTGTTGGATATAGCAAGAATAAGCTTATTCTGAATGTGATGATGTGGTTGGATAAATTTAGCTGTAGACGTGCTGATAAGGTTATTGTCGTAGGTCGTGATATGGTGGAGACACTGAAGGGTAGATTCAAAGGTAAGAAGGTACCGAAACATGTGTTTATTAATAATTGGATTGATGAGAGAGAAATCTATCCGTTGCCGACCGATCATGAGAAAGTGGTAGCCTTCAAAAAAAAATATGGATTAGAAAATAAGTTTGTCTTTATGTATTCCGGAAATCTAGGCCTTTATTATGATCTTGAGAACTTAATGCATGTTATCAAAAAGTTTAAAGATAGGGATAATGTCGCTTTCGCATTTGTAGGAGAGGGCTCTATCCGAGATAGACTGGTTCTCTATAAGGATAAGCACAATCTCAAAAACGTAACGTTCATCCCTTATCAAGATAAATCAGATCTGGTCTACAGCCTGAATGCCGGTGATGTTCACTGGTGTATAAATGCCAAAGGAATCAAAGGTGTATCCGTTCCAAGTAAGCTCTATGGAATCATTGCTGCGGGAAAACCGATACTGGGCGTATTGGAGGAACGTTCGGAAGCACGTTTGATTATTGAAGAAACAAAGTGCGGCTATGTGACTGAACCAGCTAATTTTGATGAGGTCGAAGCTATTATTGAAAGATTCCTAAATGAGAAAGGGAGCCATATTCTTACTGAAATGAGTGAGCGTGGAAGAGCATATTTAGTTAAGAACCTTACGAAAAATGTATCCATTGAGAAGTATATTGATGAGATATTGTCTGGTTTATAAGCAGTAACTGAAGCTAGAAATGCTAGTATCAAGGGGGGAATTGCTACAATACCATAGCGATAAGTCTCAATATTTTTATGATTATTCATTCTTCAATCGAGTATATGACTCCACATCTCCATATAACTTATAAGTTGTACTGATTTTTTTCTTGATAGAAATTAAGTAATAGAAGGGAGAACGGAAATTGAGGCTTCTTTTGGTTGTTGATAATCATCTTGGTCGAACAAAAGATGGAAGAATTTGGAGTAAAGGAATTTACGATTATTCATTTTTTGCGCGTTATTTAGATGCTTTCGATGAGGTAAATGTTGCAATTCGTATAGATGATATAGAAGATGATCATAGTGGTTATCCTAATTTATGCAGTGGCCCGAATATAAACTTCCTACCAATTCCTGATTTTCATGGGATAAGTGGATATCTTAATAATTATTTTGCGGTTAAAAAGGCTATTAGATCCTTTTGTCAAGATTGCGACTGTGCGATAGTTCGTATCCCAAGTGCAATTGGATTCCAGTTTGCTTCAATTTTACGTAAAAAAATGCCTTATGCACTAGAAGTAGTAGTAGATCCTTGGGATTTCGCAGCTCCTGGAATGCTAAAGACTAGATTACGTCCTTTAATTCGTATTCTTTGGACAAATAGGTTGAAACAATTGTGCAAAGATGCAAATGGGGTATCTTATGTCACACAGTTTGCTTTGCAAAAACGGTATCCTTCTAAGGCACAACTTACTAAAGAGTCCATAGAATATTTTCAATCGTACTATTCTTCTGCAAATATTAAAGAAAGCTTTTTTATGTCTCCTAAAATATACCCGCCTGGTCAAAATGAGTTCCAGATAATCCATGTTGCAAATGCAATAAATTCATTTGTCAAAGGACATAAGGAATTAATTGAAGCAATTAGCATCTTAAAGAAAAAAGGCTTGAAAGTATCTGTTAAATTTGTTGGTGATGGTGAGTTTGTTACTGACTTTCAAAAATATGCCAAAGCTTTAAGTGTAGAAGATAAGGTATCATTTATTGGCCGTATACCTGACAAAGATACTATGCGAAAAACATTGAGAGATAGCGATTTATTTGTTCTTCCAACACATGGTGAAGGCTTACCACGTGTATTGATTGAAGCTATGGCTGTAGGTATACCGTGTATTTCTACAAGGATTAATGGTATACCAGAATTATTAGAAGATGAGTATATGGTTGAAGTTGGAGATGTAGAAGAACTAGTAAAGAAAATTGAAAAGTTTATTTCTGATCCTATTTTAATGACTGAGGTTAGTCGGAAAT
>NZ_JBYTBS010000012.1:0-133543 GCF_058789495.1 Paenibacillus sp. FW126-R14
TCTCTCTTGCTCCCGCACTCTCTGCTGCTCTTGCGTTCTCTCTTGCCCCTGCACTCCCTGCTGCTCTTGCGTTCTCTCTTGCTCCTGCACTCTCTGCTGCTCTTGCGTTCTCTCTTGCTGCTGCACGCTAGCTTGCTCGCGATCACTCGCTGTTTCTTGCCTCTGTTTGTCCGCTTGATCCTGCAATTGGACGTGAATCTGAGCATTCGCTTGATCTTGCCCTTGTGGCTTCCGCCAAATGCGAGACGCATTCGAGTTGGGATTGCCTCCCCATGCTTCATTGCGTGCATTCGCACTAGTCGCAGCATGCATAGCAAAAGGCAATGTTGACGTTATGCGAGATGCATTGATGGCTAATGGGAGCTGACTGGCTGCTAAAAACCCTTTGGATGTAGAAGTCTTAGGCTGCCGGTCTACTTCCACATCGTTATCGTGATGTGACGACATCGGATCCATGGAAGCTCCTGCTTCCTGGGATGCATTCCTTACTAAAAGACTTTTGATAAACTGCACCGAAGCCGGCATAGCTCCCGTTGTAAAGGGGCCTTCGCCAAGTTTTGGCAGCGATTTGAGCGATGACGCCTGCGTCTTCATGATCGTAGGATCGCCCTCAAACACATGTGAATGCTGCGCCTGGCTAACCAAATGCGGTTGAACCACGTCATTCAAATAAAGCTTGGCTACTTGCATGACAGAAGGTTGTGCCGAAGTTGAAACGGTGCCACTTTCTTGTACATCTGCAGCAGGCTTGCCCTCTTGGAACTGTTCAAGCAGCTGTGTTGTTCTTTGAACAGCCTCTACATGGTCGGCTACATTCGCATGGCTGATCTTGGATCTTCTCTCCAAGCCTGTTTGGGCTGCGGACAGATTGCCTTCACGGATAACGTTTTTATGAAAAAGTTGAATGTTTTTAAGCTGAATATTGACATTTTGAGTTGTATGTTGATGTCTGCTTACTGCTTGCGGCTGCTGTTCCGGCCTGCTTCGCCGGCTGCTGCCAACCATCCCGATCGATGCCGCAATCTGCCCGATGGAGCGGTTAATTAACGGTAAGCTTCCTTTATTAACGTGATTAACTAATACTGGTTTGACTCTTCTCTCGACTGGCGGTTGAGGGGTCGTGTCCGGTTGATTCGTATGGTTAACAGATGCCTCAGCTTCAAGGAGCTCCTTGCTTTTGCGCCCTTTTTTCTTAACCGGCTTCTCAGCAGGTTCTTGGGCTTGCAGAGGACTTGGAGCGGCATCCGATGGTATTGAAGATGTGTAAGTTGATGGTTGGATTGCCGGTACTTTGTACCCGGCGTTCGCCATTAGCTGCTCAATCTGACGAATGGTTTGTTTCTTCGTAATCAGTGGCGCCGATTCGGGATGCTGCAAGCTTTGCAAAAGCAGCTCCAGTTGAATCACCCATGCCCGATCGTTCGTATCTGTTAATGCCGCTAATTGTTTGCGGCTGCGCATACCGTTTTGCTTAAAAATGAGCGCTAGCAACCCTAAATAGTTGTTTCGCCAAAAACCATATTTGCCCGCAATGCCTGTCGCAAACAGGTTCGCTTCCCTTGCTGCACGTCCTGCCGAACCAGCAGCCGTCGCAGAAGTCTGCCATGCAGCCTTCTTCACGTTTTTCTTTTTCATCCGGGGGTTATGCGATTGTCGGGATTTCATAAACAACCCATCTCCCTAAGTGTTTTCGTCTACTTCTTGAAAATGGTCTTCAAGCCTTCATGCACCAGCTCGATTGACTCGATCGCCACATTTCCGCTGGTTGCGTTCAAATCCGGTCCGTTCCATTTCACCGGAAACGCACTGAAAAAGTTCCAACGGCACATCTCCGTACCCGCTTGGTTGTGGAGGATGATGGAGCCGTTTTTCCGTTTGATTTTACCTTGGGTGACACTATCGTACCATTCCCACAGCTCACTGGAAGTGGTAATCCCTCTTTTGAGCACAATGTTCGGAGTTTTCGTACGTTCGATCATGTAGTGGGGGTGCGTATTCACGCCGCCTTCCCATAACGGCTTCACTTCGGTTTCCGACTTCATGCCGGTAACCTCGGAAAAACCGCCGACGATGAGTCCGTCAAGCTCTACCACGAATCGAAATGCGCCGCCAACATTATGCGGTTTGGTTGTTTTCACTTGTTACTCACCTCTTACCGAACACATCAAACGGATTGTCTGGCTGCTTTTTACCGTCGTCGTTCAAATTGCGGTTGATGCGGGATATTTCCTCACACCACGTTCGGCGTTCCTTATGTTCCATTGACATGATTTCATCATGCGTCCAATGAAAGTAGTAAGCAATAAAGCCCGCTTCCTCATAGATCTTGTCAATGGGATACCCGGTTATGCCCCCGCCATCTCGTCCAAAAAAGACACGTCCACATCGAACTCATGCTCACATTTCGGGCAGCTTGTGTGTACTCTCGGCACTTCCATTTCATTAATTTGGCGATAAAAGTTTTGCAAGAACGCGAGGTCTGCGGTAAAAAACTTCTCAACCACTCTTGTGTCAATGGCACGCAAATCGCCAAGGTTCGTGATGACGCGCGTTAATAAAATAATGGTCAGGTAACCCGGGTTTTGCTGAACGCGCTGATCGCGCATCGGCAGGATTTCATCCGCAGCCGTTGCTAACCGCATTACGCCTCTTTTGTGCAGGTTACCATTCTCATCGACATATCCTCTAGGCAGCTCGAATTCGTATTCTGTTTTGAAAGCCATGATGGTTTCCTCCTTAAGCTTTAAGCTGAAAAAAAGAAGAGATAGGAACCGGAGACTGCTGCTCCGGCGCCTACTCTAACGATCGTTACTTCGTGCGTGTCATGCCTTCATGAGCAAGCTCTAAGCTCTCGATGGCAACTTCATTGCCTGTCCCCTTAAAGCTTGGGGCCGAGTACTTAGACGGCCATGCTTCAATAACTTGCCAAGTCGCTACGTCCGCGCCTTCTTCGTTGATTGCGATGATCGTAACGGTTTTGCGGGAGATTTTCCCTTGAATGGACTCGGACATCCAGTTGTACATATCCATGGAGTCCGTAACTCCCCACTTCAGTGAGATGTTGCCGTATTTGGCAAGCCCCGGAAGCTTCCGGGGAGTGATGGTTTCGTTTCCTTCACGGTATTCAATTACCGAAAGGGAAGCGTCAAATCCGGAGATTTCGCTGAATCCAGCTTGTTGAATACCTTCTACTTCAATTCTAAATCTAAAATTGCGGTATGGATCCCTACGTTCGCCAGCCATGTTATACCCCTTTCCTAAACTAAGAAATATCTAACGGATCAGTTCAATTATTCTTCTCTTGTTTTCTGCGTAATGCGGAAGATCACAAACTCGGCAGGTTTCACCGGCGCTACCCCGATCACACAAATGAGTCGGCCATTGTCAATATCATCCTGCGTCATGGTGCTGCGGCCAATGTTAATATAGAACGCTTCCGACGGACTTCCGCCCATTAAAGCGCCGTCTCTCCAAACGCGTGTTAAGAACGCATCAATGGTCCGTTGTACACGAGCCCAGAGCTGTTCGTCATTCGGTTCGAAAACGACCCAGTTCGTGCCGTTCTTGATGGACTCTTCAATGAAGATGAATAGACGTCTTACGTTTACATATTTCCATAAACCGTTAGAGGACGTTGTGCGAGCGCCCCATACACGAATCCCTTGTCCGGCAAAAGCACGAATCAAGTTTACGCCTTGCGGATTCAAAATATCTTGCTCGCCTTTGTTGTATTGGCAATCGAGCCCAACGGCACCGCGAACGACTTCGTTAGCAGGCGCTTTTTGGACGCCGCGCGTTTGGTCGGAACGGGAGTAAATACCGATAACAGAGCCTGATGGCGGTATGTAAATGTTTCTTTTGTCCAGCGGATCGAACACTTGAAGCCATGGATTGTACATAGCTGCGTAGGAGCTGTCGAAAATGTTGCGGTGCGTCATCACGTCAGCGACTTTTGTTTTCTCACGCGGAATATCGAGAACAGCAAAACGGCTGCCTAAATTTTCACAGTGAGCAACCAGAGACAGTTGAACGGTAGGCTCCGTTACGCCTGGAATGGCCATGATGCTGACAACGTCGTTGTCGATGAAGGACTGAATTCCTGTACGTTTGCCAGGACCACGGTCTACGCCCATGAAGATATCCGGCGTTACTTGCGAGATGGAACCGTTGCTTCCGCCTGACAGCGCGATTTGGAATTTGCCAGCTGTCTCGTCCTCGCCGGAAAGCACCTCGAAAGGAGCTACGGGGCCGAGGTCTTTGCCTCCTGTCAAATCCTTCACCGTAATAATGTTGGAACGGGAGACGATTTTCTCGATATGGTTGGCTGCCGAAATGTTCAAAGATACTTTTTCATAAGTTTCAGCTTCGTCGCCATAGAAAACATGCAGCGTGAATTCGCAAGTCGTCAGCACTTTCGAAGGAAGCAAGCCGGCATCAACGACATCGCCATCGAGCTCTGCAGAAAGTTCAATAATATTGTCTTGAGAAGCTACGACTTTGCTGTATTGCTTTGCGCCTGCCGCTTCGAAAGCAACGACGTCGCCTACGTTAAAGCCCGCGTTATTTTTCACACGGTATTGCGTTTCGCTGAGCACTTCGTAAATTTGTGTTTTGGCTTTGCTGGATGGAACAACTACGATGCGGACTTGGTTGCCCCATGTCCCAGGGTTCTTGGAAGTAATTTGGAGAATGGAGGATTCTTTGTTGCTCTCCGCTTTGTTCGTTGCTACCTTCGCATCGGTCGGCGCTACACGCATAACGTAACAGCGGGAACCTCCGTTTAAGTAGAAATGCTCAACAGCATAGGATAGGAAACGGTATTCGCCGAATTCATTCTCGGACAAGTAGCTGCCGAACAAACGATGAAAATCAGCTACGCTCGTAACCAATTGAGGGACACCTTCAATTTCCCCTCTTTGCGCAAGCCCTATAAACCCGGCCGTACTTGTGCTCGCACCTTCAAGCGGTTGTGCCCCGCTGTCAAACTCTTCCACATAGACTCCAGGTGATAAATAGTCAGCCATTGTTCCCCAGTTCCGTCAAATGGCATTTATTGCACGGCCACAGACGTGAAACCAGTTCTCTCCTTTCTGCTTGTCATTTTTGTATAGAAGATGGACTTGTCCATTCTACTAATTAGGGTCAGGTCAGACGAATCATGCCAAGATTGGCGGTCGTTCCTTCCGATACGAAAACTTCCTGCGTCACATAGGGCTTGTTCGAGCCGTACGCAATAGCCAGTTCCGTCTGAAAAGCGGAAATCCGGCCGCCTCGAAAAGCGACGACAGCCTCTCCGCGTTCCGTCGAACGCGTCTCTTGAACAGGCAGCAAAAGCGAGCCTCTTGTAAATGCTTTCGTCAATTTCTTAGCCAAACGAAAGCGTTTCTGGTGTTCGACAACTTCCGCAATCCGGATAAGCTCCTCTGCGGCTTTGGCGCCTCGTCCCCGAAGCATGTAGGCATCACCTGCTGTCACAACACCTGTAAATGCCCCCAGTGCGATCTCTTCCGCTCCCTTGTCCAGTTGATCCGTCATAACGCGGGCCCGGGCGCACTCTTCTGTTAGAATCGTGGCCTTTAACTCGGCATTCTGCACTGGAACTCCAGCCGCATCCTGCAGCATGAGACGTATAAGTCCGACTCCTTGAGAAAACGGATAGGACGGCAGCGGTTTTAACTGAACAACCTCTATAAAATTGTCGTTTCCTACGGTGATAAGAGTTTGTTCTTGGAAGTAGTACTCGCTCTTTACTGTAAGGCGGTACTCACCGGGAGGTAAATCGTTGAATATATAGGAACCGTTCGATTTACTGATTGCTTTCGAGCGGGTGCCTTCTAAATAAACGGCGGTCGTGTTGCCAAGGGGAGCTTGTGAGGTTATTGCGTCAATTACGTACACAACTAGGGATACGCGGGTTTTCAATTGTGCTACTCGTAAATGTTCCACAACCCAGCCTCCTACCCTTGTATGCGAAAATCGGTTTCCGAAACTCTTTTGGTGGTCTTGATGCGGGTTGAATCGATATTGACAGGCCCCACCGTGTAGCTGACTGAAAGTCTGTACGGGGTATCTGCGAAGTTCCACATATTCAGGATGCTTTCGCCTTTGAGGGGTTCCATCACGATGCGGACCTCTTCCTCTTTCTCAGCAAGCGTTCCTACTGTCATGGAGCCTCGAAGTATCGAATGATCATAGAGCACTTGCATGGCTCGTCCGAGGATCCGGTGCTCATCCAGCGCTCTGGACTGGAGCTCTGCCGGTGAATGTACCGTCAGCAAGTAGCTGAGGTCTACCACCATGGGGGGAAATTGAATCTGAGTGGTCCCCCGGGCAATCATGTGGGTCTGGCGGTTATTGCCGCTCTCGCGAACGTTGTACAAATAAAGAGATAGGTAGAAATCCCCTTTATCGACAGGCGAAGCAAGCCCAATCATTTCCGGCTGCGGAATGGGATCGGGCGTCATATTTTCTCTAAGAAGTTTCACTAAAGATGCGCTTACATCAGCAATTACGGAATAATCACCGATAGGAATCACTTCCTGCCTCAAAATACCTATGTAGTGTGTAGAAATGGTAGGGAATATGTCACATCATGTACCTTTTTCTATTATAATTGCAAATCACTAGGCTGACTACAGAAAGTTATTATGATTTTCTAATAATCTTCCCACTCCTGCCGGGCCAATATTTTTCCGGACTTTTGCAGCTCATGTCGAATGGATTTGATAATATGCGGCATGCGGATCGGCTCACCCGCTTCCGCCGCCAGAAAGGCCGATGAGAGCACCACATTTTTAATATTTCCTCCGGCAATTTCATAGTGCTGCGCCAAATATTTAAAATCGACGTCATCGCTGAGCGGGGCTGCCGGGGGAAACATGGACTGCCAGATTTTCTCCCGGTATTCGCTATCGGGAAAAGGGAATTTAATGACATAATTGATCCGTCTCAGGAATGCTTCATCAATATTATTTAACAGATTCGTAGCCAGCACCGTGATGCCTTGATACTCTTCCATTTTCTGCAGAAGATACGCGGTTTCAATATTCGCATACTTGTCATGCGAATCTTTGACTTCCGACCGTTTGCCGAAGAGGGCGTCCGTTTCATCGAAAAACAGCACGGCATTGCTGAGCTGCGCTTCTTCGAAAATCTCGTGGAGGTTTTTCTCCGTTTCCCCAATATATTTGGAGATGACCTGCGAGAGGTCAACCTTGTACAGCTCAAGCTGCAGGTCGCCGGCCACCACCTGCGCAGACATCGTCTTCCCTGTGCCCGGCGGGCCGGCGAACAGCATGCTGAGCCCCTTGCCATAGGCCAGCTTCTTCTCGAACCCCCAGTCGCTGTATACGACGCCACGGTATTTCACTTGATTGCACGCATTGCGGAGCTGATCCTTCTGCTCAGGGGGGAGGATGATATCTCCCCACTGATAGCGGGGCTCAATGCGTGTCGCCTTGCGCTCCAGCTTGTGCTGCACCTGCTGGTAGCACGCTTTGTAGAGCGCAGCGGCATCTAGGCCTTCAGGCGCATCCGCCTGCGGCTCCCGCTGCCAGGCGGAATACCCGCGCGCAAGCGTCAGCGCGCGGTAAATTTGCCCCGGGGTGAAGCGGAATTTCCCGCTCATCACCCGGAAATCGATGCCCGCGCTCACACCGAGCTCGCGCGCGAATGCCGTCCAAAGGCGCTCGCGCCCGCCTTCGTCCGGCACTTGCAGTTCATACTCAAGGAGCAGCCGCTCCTTGGGCTTCCAATTCAGCCGGTTATATTTCCCGGCTAACAAAAACACCATGCCGCCATAGCCGCCCAGCATGTCGTGGAACTTCCCGAGCCGCTGCTGCGCCGCAAGGTCCGGCTCTTCGGGATAGAGCGCCTCCAGCCGTGTGAAGCACAGCACGGCTTGGTGCAAAATCGCCTCGCGCACGATCGCGCTCACCGTCTCCTCGAAGCTTGCGGCGTGCAGCAGCACATCCGCAAGATCGGCTATCAGCAGCGGCTTGTTGAAATGGCTGCTGAAATGCTTCACCTGCAGCTTCTTGCCTGCGCCCGCATTCCCCCATAGGTGGAAAGCGAGCCGCTTGCGCTCCGCTGCCGGCGCCTGCAGCGCCTCGCGGACGAAGCCCCGCAGCCGCTGCTGAAAGTCCTCCTGCACGAGCAAAGGGGCGAGCTCGCCGTCCGGGTACACCATCTCGACCGCCGGCTTCAGCTTCGGGTCCAATTCTCCGGAATCGAGCAGGAAGGCAACGATTCGTTTATCCAGCACCAGCGGCTTGGACAGCAGCGATTGGCCCCTGATTTCCTGCTCCTCGCGCTGCAGCATAAACTTCGCCAGCCGGCCATCGGGCGCCATAAAGGTGGTTCGCGCAGTCCGCATCTCCTCCGGATTGCTGCAAGCGACCTGCAGCGCCAAGCTGACTACAGGCGTCTTGTTGGTCAGATCGTCCTGCAAGAAGCCGAAGATCCGTTCATATTTGCGGTCCAATTCAACCGCAAGAGCCAGCATGACGAAGCGCTCCTCGATCGCGGAAAGCCCAAATACGGAGGCTGCATAAGACAAAGGCAGGAATACGCCTTTATTGCGGCTTTCCTCCAGCCTCCGGGCGATAGCAATTTCCGTCTCTTGAATGCCCGCCAAAAGATCCGCTTCCTCCTCTTGGAGCCCTGCCTCCCTCTCCTGCTCGCCGATAAGACGAATGAATTCGTCTTCGGAGACGAACATCCCGCGAAACGAATCCGTTTGCGGATCGGGAGTAAGCTTCTGCCGGCGCCTGTAGAGAAGCTCCAGCTTTTTATCCAACAGGATGAGTTCGTCTTTGTAGTGCTCCCATGCATGTACATAACTTTGAGCTGCCATAGCCCTCCCGGTTAATCTATCCAAAATTTTCATTGCTTGCCTAAACAGGTGGTTATTATTTACAATGATCTCACAAGACACAAATCGTTTTTTCCATTAATTGCTAGCATGAAAGGAAAGTGGCCTCTCTCTAATGGAACAACTTCCGGCGAACGATCATAACTGGAACCGAAAACTCATCCATCTTTTGTGGTGGATCCTGCTTGTCTATGAAATAGCAGCTATGATCGGTTTTCTCTTCGATATCTATGACCAGCCTTCGCAGTGGTTTCATAGTTTCCTGCAATACCAAGTTATCCCGACTTGCTTGCTGCTTGCCCTTATGGGCGCCGGTTATTTGGCTATTCACTTCCTCAAAAGATACAGTGATTTTATCATGATTATATGGGCCATGACCATGGTTTGTGTCTACATCATGTGTATTCCTGAGCTGATGAGCTCCTATGAATTAATGAGCATTCCGATTATTTTATCCTCTATTTATTTTCAAAAGAAATATATTATTTTTGCTTATAGTTTAGGCATCGTAAGTTTTACAGCCTTAATAGTTAGTCAGGCTTACAACGGCTATCCCATCACGCCATCGGAAGTTATCGTTTCGCTCACCGTCTTAACCGCGACGGCCCTTGTCTGCTTCGCCGTTATGACCAAAGGCATCTCGCTGGTAACGGAGCTTCGTGCTTCTGTCGTGCGCGAACAGGATCTTCTCATCCGCAATGTCATGATTGACCGGCTATCCAAAGTGGATGCGCTCACGGAGCTGTTTAACCATCGTTCCTTTCAAGAGCATACGGACCATCTTATTTCACATATGCCCTACGATACGCCGCTCGAGCTTGCGCTGATGGATATCGATAATTTCAAAAAGATCAATGACACCTACGGGCATTGGGTCGGAGACGTCGTGCTCAAAACGATCGGCGGCCTGCTCAAAGATATGCTGGGGCCTGACGAT
Source organism: Paenibacillus sp. FW126-R14 (assembly GCF_058789495.1). Classification (NCBI taxonomy): domain Bacteria; kingdom Bacillati; phylum Bacillota; class Bacilli; order Caryophanales; family Paenibacillaceae; genus Paenibacillus; species Paenibacillus sp. FW126-R14. The sequence continues at coordinate 9,810 of NZ_JBYTBS010000012.1, forward strand.
ATGTCCTTCCGCTATGGCGGCGAGGAATTTGCCGTACTGTTTGTTGGCAAATCCCATGACGAAGTGCATGCCGTGTGCGAATCCTTCATGCAGCTCGTCCGTGACACCGAAATTCCGGAGATGCCCGGACAGGCGTTAACGATGAGCATCGGGCTCGCGCCTTATAACCGCAACACGATGAAAAAAGCATGGTTTCAGCAAGTGGACGAGTGCTTGTATATCGCCAAAAGAAACGGAAAAAATTGCATTCATTCATATTTATCGGGACAATACACATAATTGCCGGGGCGTAAAGCTCCCGGTTTTTTTTAGTTTGGCGGGGCATACATGATTTTGGCGAAACAGGCAAATAATAACCAAAATCAAACGAGGTGAATAATGATGTGTCATTCCATATCTATTCTTGCTAACGTAGACGACGTGATGAAGCAATTTCGCATCGACCGTCTGCTCTCTTATACCGCCAACCGGTATGAAGTCGTGCCGACGGAGTCGGTTTCCGCGATTATGATGAACAGGAAAGGAGAGCGGCTCCTGGATGAATTCCGTTGGGGGCTCATGCCGTTCTGGGCCAAAGATGCCGTATGCGGGGAACGCGATTCCATCTTCACCAACACAGCCTTCGAGCGCATTATCCAAAAACAACGCTGTGTCCTTCCCTGCAGCGGATTCTACGTGCGGGTGACGGAGGGCAAAGAAACCCAGTGGGTGAGGTTTAAAATGCGCAGCGGCACCTTCGGCATTGCGGGCTTATACGATATTTGGCGGGCGCCCAGCGGCGAGGAGGAACTGCGCACCTGCATGATGCTGATGACCGAAGCCAACTCCCTGGTCTCCCCTTATCACGGCAAAATGCCGGCCATTCTCGATGAAGAGCACGCTGAAATGTGGCTGCGCTCAGACATGAAGGACAGCCGGCTGCTCCGCTCCCTGCTTCGTCCTGTCGACGACCTGCTGATGGTGGCGAACGTCTTGTCATCTCCCGCAGAAAAGATGGAGACAGGCTCGGACGTCCGTGTACTTGTCTAGCCTATGCAAAAAAGCGATACAAGGGTTTTCTCTTGTATCGCTTTTTCTATATTACTTACGAGGCACAGGCGGCAGCTCGCTGCCCTCTCCGATCAAACGCACCCCTTCGGCGCATACGCCGTAAGGCTCCCAGCGGCATGTGGCACATAGATGTCCGATATCTCCCGGAGTCACATGTCCGGCAACTTTTTCGCATATTTCCGCCCAGCTTAACTCCATCCCAACATGCAAACCGAGCTTGGCTACGATTTCCGCGTCGCGCTCATAGACGGTTCTGTTCTCGCAATGAGCCTCTTCGTCTGCCGGGAAGGCGGCGCACAAATCATCGGGCCCAAGGACGACTTGAACCATCGTGGCCGGCTGCTCCCGCAGCGTCTCGTAAACCGTCGTCATATTTTGGCAAAACTCTTTGGAGTATCCCATTCCTCGATATCCTAACAAACAAAGCAAATGATGTCCCCGCAGGCCGATAGGTTTCGTCATACTTGGACCTTAGGCGTACGGTACAACCCATACCCGTCCATTTTGACGACAGGCTCTTTATCTTCTACGAGACCGGCTTTGGTTGAATGCAAAGAAACGTCGATCAGCCACCGCGTGAAATCCGCGACCGGCATCGCCTCCATCTCCTGCAGGCTGAAAAAGCCCGCCGCATCCACCTCTACCCCATCAGGCACAGGCTCGCCGCTCACGTAATCCAATTCAAAAGCAATGTACACATTATGAATGCTTCTTGGCAAATCGCGCACGGCGACCAATCGTGTCACTTTGGCTTTGACGCCGCACTCCTCCAGCACCTCGCGCTCAATGGTCTCCTGGATCAGCTCATGCTGCTCGATATAGCCGCCGGGATTCGTCCATCTGCCTTTGCCGGGCTCTTGCGCTCTGCGGACAAGCAATATTTTCTCATCTTTGGTTACCAGCGCGCCTACGCCGATACTGTAGTTGCCCCAGTACACAAAGCTGCACGCCGTACAAGCTCTTCTCATCGTTCCATCCACATCGCGCGTCTCCATAGGGGCTCCGCATGTCATGCAAAACTTAACTTCCATCTGTCCCATCTCCAACTTCCTGTAGTCATCTATATGTAAGCTTACTGCTTGAGACGGACGATAGGCAACTCCGATCCCGCTCCTTCTGAGTTCATTGCAACGGCTTTAGAAGATGCTATCTGCGCTAGTCTTGCGATTTCGCCCGATTGAGCTGATTCGGCCGGTGCTCCGGATCATCCGGGTCACGCATCTGCCCGGCGGTAAGCAGGTGCTCGTGCATACCGGGAGATTGCCGGCGCCTTGTGATACAATAGAAGAACTATTTTACACATGCGAGGAGAATGCTTAAGATGTCCAGGAACCAACGTTTAGTGACGGATGCTGATTTTCAGGAGGCAGTGGAAAGAGGAGCCGTTGTCCGCGTTTTCAAAGACGATCACATCGTCGACTCGAATGCCGTCATCCTCCGCTTCAGCGACAAGACCGTTGTTTTGCAGTCGCGTGTCGCTGATTTAGCTTATTATGACCGGGATGAGTGCGAGTTTTTTGAGATGAAAAAAAGGTGAGCCTCTCTATCGAGCCGGTCACCCAAACAAATTTACGGGAGAAATTCCATCTATTTTACTCCACGGGATATGCCGAAAGCTGAACGAAACGAAAGCCCGCCTTTTGCATAACAGGAATCGCCTTAATCACGCCTTCGGCCGTGTCCTTCTCGGGATGATTCATATGCGCCAAAACGATGGAGCCGCTTCGGGCCTTTGTCAATGCGTTGTATACTTGCTCCGTGTTAAAAGTAGCTCCGGCGTCGCCAAGCACGTTATAACCCGCCAACTGGAAGCCCAAGTCATGGGCGATGTTCGCTGCGACATCATCATAATAGGCCGTGCCTGAGCGAAAAAACAAAGGCCTTCTTCCGGTCAGCTTCTCGATCTCGTCGGCGTTCTCCGTCACTTCGCGAATAACGTCGCTCACATTCTTGGTGCCGGCGATGCCATACGCGGCTCTGCCGTTCACGGACAGCGGACGGTGCTCGGTCCCGTGGTTCTCGATCTCGAACAGCGGGTTCGCCGCCAGCTTCGCAAAAATATCCGGATTCGCAGCCAGCCATCGCGCATTGACGAATAAGGTCGCGGGTATGTGCTCCTTGATCAAATAATCGACCAGCTTCTCGTCATAGCCGCTGCCCTCTTTGCCGCCGCAAGCGTCAAAGGTCAGGGCGATGACCTTCTCCTTCGTCACGAGGTGCGTTCGCACGCCGGGGATGTTCTCGCCCCACTTTGTCGGCACTGCCTTTTGGTACCGCTCCACCAAGGACTGGGCTAGCGAGGCCGGTTTTGCAGGCAGGGGCGATGCGAGTGGTGCGTCTGCTCGCGATACTGGGGATACGTCTGATGTCAGTTCTGATTTGTCTGTCGGTTTTACTGTTGTTGATGTCACAGCTGATACGTCTGCCGGTGTCACCTTCGAAGAGGGCATCGGAGTGACGGTGACTTGCGCAACCGGCGTTGCAGATACAACAGAATTCTGCCTTTCCGACACAGCTGCTCCGTCCGCCAGCTTCACCCTACCCTTCGTCCCCTCACAACCTGAAAGCGTTATCACCACGCATAAAAGAAAGAGGAAGCTTAGCTTGCGCTCCCTCATTTGTGTTTTCTCCAATCGAGCTTGCTCTTCTCGAGCAAATGGCCAAAATCATTTTCCAGCCGTTTCTCCTCCGCCTTGCGCGCAGCCTCTGCTTCCGCTCTGGCCGCTTCCTTGCGGGCCTGTTCCTCTGCTTTCATCGCATCGGCTTGTGCCTTCAGCCCCGCTACGATATCAGGACGCAGCAAATCTTTGAGTGTCGCAGGTTTATCTTGCACGCTAGGTTCAGCGGTAGCGGACGACCATTTCTTTTTTGCCATACAGGGTTCACCTCTGTTCTATTTCTACATCAGCTTTACCCCTATATTGTACACCTCTACTCATTCAAATGATAGGGCACCGTCGCGACGACGATATCTTTATCGGCTTGCAGCTTCGAGCGAATACGTGCGGCAGACTGGTTGTGGAGCAGGCGGTGCCACCATTTTTTGGGCATGAATTGAGGCAGGATGACCATAATCGATTGCTTTTCCGAAACATGCGTATCGATTCTTTCAATAAACTCCGCCAGCGGTTTCAAAATGGTACGGTAACGGGATTTAAACACGACGAGACGAACGCCGGGATCCCATTTCTCCCATTTCTCCTGCATCGCCTCTTCATCCTCATCCGAAAAGGACACATAGAACGCAATGACGTTGGGCGATAAGGATTTGGCATAGTTCAAAGACTGCGCCACCACGCGGTGAATGCCCGCTACAGGCACTATGATCACAGGCTCCTTCGTGCATAAACGTTCTTGCGTGATATCAATCCGCAGCTGTTTCGCTACGTCATCGTAGTGATTGCTGATTTTGGTAATTCCCCAAAGCGCAAGCGGCGTCACGATAATAACAATCCAAGCGCCCTCGCTAAATTTCGTTATACAGAAAATAACCAAAACGGCGAAGGAAACGATCCCGCCTAAGCCATTGATAAGCAGCTTGCCGATCCAGCCGGCCGGGCGCTCCCGGAACCATTTGCGAACCAAACCGCTTTGGGCAAGCGTAAAAGATAAAAAGACGCCAATCGCATAAAGAGGAATGAGTGCATCGGTTTTTCCTTTAAAAATAATGAGCAGAAGACTTGCCAAAACGCCTAACGTTACAATCCCGTAATAGAACGAGAGCCGGTCCCCCCGGTACGAGAACATGCGCGGGAAATTTTTATCCTGTGCCATGATGGAGGATAGGATCGGAAAACCGTTAAAGCTCGTATTCGCAGCCAATACCAGAATCAGCATCGTGCCGATCTGTGTCGCATAATACATCACTCCACGCCCGAACGCCTGCTCCGTAACCATCGACAAGACCGAGGTATGGCCATGCGGGTCAGGTGCGATCCCATAGCCTAAGCTCAGCAGGGTGACGCCGCCGAAGACGATGGCCAGCAGCGTGCCGAGGGATGCCAGCGTTTTTTTGGCATTTTTGACGGAAGGAGAGCGGAAGTGAGGCACCGCATCCGAAATGGCCTCAATCCCTGTCACGGCCGAGCAGCCGGATGAGAAGGCTTTTAGAATGACGAATAACGTCAGTGAGCCCGTCATCGAGCCCGGAACAAACTCGGCGGCATGCAGGTTCATCGAACCTGTCAGCATATCGAAAATCCCTTTGCCGATCAGCAGTAGAATACATAGGATAAAAAAGTACGTTGGAATCGCGAACACGGTCCCCGACTCGGACGTGCCCCGCAAATTCAGCCAAACCATCACCCAGACAAGGACTAAAGCAATAGGAACAATATATGGCACGGTAGCAGGGAAAGCCGACGTTATCGCCTGCACGCCTGCCGAAATCGAAACCGCAACGGTTAACGTATAATCTATAAGCAGTGAAACCCCTGTGAGTCTTCCCCACATCATACCCAAATTTTCCTTCGCCACCATGTAGGCTCCGCCACCCATCGGGTAGGCTTCAATCACTTGGCGATAGCTCAAAACAAGAAGCATGATTAAAGCAATAATCGAGATTGCAATCGGCAGTGAGAAAGCAAAAGCGGCGACTCCAACAGTCGCAAGCTCCAGCAAAATCTGCTCCGTGCCATAGGCCACCGAAGACAGGGCATCCGAAGATAGGATGGGCAGAGCCTTCCATACCTGCATTTTCTCAGATTCCAGCTCCGCCGATTTCAGCGGTTTGCCGAATACAATCTTTTTCAATGAGTCACTTGTCATGCTGTGAAATTCCCCCAAATAACCTAGTTTTCAGCTTGATTTCCCCTTTTTGGGCGCAAAAAAACACAAGGATAGACCTTGTGCTTAGCCACATGTTCTCCTTTCTCACGATCGCTTACGAGGTTAGCTGACGGGTTCGGGCTGCGAGAAATCTGCCCTAAAGATCATGGCCGCGTGCGACGCGACGGATCTTACTCACCCCGTTGAAACCTGTGGTTCCCCCGCTTTTCCGTTAAGAAAATTAAGCGAAATATTCAACTGTTAACGTACGAGTTGATACTACTCTCTTATTCGCACATAGTAAAGGAGAGAAAAATCTTAAAAAAGATTATTCCCTCCCCGCATTCATTTAATAATTCGCTTACAATGGCCTAATCCTTTCAGAATCTCTGATTATCTAGCCTTTTGTCTGATTCCTTGGGTTTTGGGGTATTTTGGCAAAATTAATTTCTTACATGACGATTCCTTGTGGCTTGTTTTTGCTTAAAAATCATCTTTTTCCATACCAGCGGAATGCCGCCGATCAGAAATAGATAGCGGGCATCGATTATTTTTTTGAGAAAAGCGGCCCATTTGCCTTTCACTTTCTTGACCTTCAGGATACCGATCGCTTCTCCGCGCCCCAGCGAGGCGACCGTCCCTTTGTAATCATAGGCAAAAGGTCTTAGCGGGTTCCCCCTCAGGCTATGGATCACGTTTCTCGCCGTATTATAGCCCTGTTGAACGGCAATTTGGGCATTCGCCGGGTATGGGGTGCCTTCCGGGCTCATGACAATGGAGCAATCCCCCGTTATAAACACATCAGGGAACTGCAAGGAACGCAAGTAGTCATCCACTTTGACCCTGCCGCGCTGAACGTGGAAGCCCGCTTCCTGCAGCAAGGAATTCCCGCGAACGCCCCCCGACCAAATAACGGTGCCCGCACGAATGAATTGACCGTCCCCCAACAGGACGCCGTCAGGGTCGCAAGCCTTAATTGCCGTAGATAATTTATACTGAACCCCTTTGCGGCGCATTACTTCCATGCCGTATTCCACGAGGTCGTTAGGCAGACCGGGCGGCAGAGCGGTGGACGACGCTTCGATATTAATGATCTGCACAAGCGACGGATCGACATCAAACGTTCGGCAAAGATCAGGCACCCGGTCGGCCAATTCGCCGACAAACTCCGTTCCGGTGAACCCCGCGCCCCCGACGACGAAGGTCAAATATTCCTTATGTTTGGAATCCAATTTATATTTAGCGAACATATATTGGGTATGCTGGCGGATGAACCGGACGCTGTTAATGCTGTTGATCGACATGGCATGCTCCCGCAGTCCCGGAATGCCGAAGGTTTCCGTCTCACTTCCAAGCCCCACAACGAGGTAATCGTAAGTGAGAACTTCATCGGTGAGAATCACCTTCTTCTCTTCAGGCAAAATCTGCCGAACCGTCGCCTTAATAAAATGAATTTTCCGCTCGTCAATCAGCTCACTGATCGCTACACGCGCATTTTCATGATGATCGGTGCCGGCTGCCGGCATATGCAGATGCGTCGTCATGTAATGATAATCGTGTTTGTTCACCAGCGTAACAGCCGCTTCGCCTGATTTGATCAGCTTCTGCAGCCTTATTGCCGTTACAATCCCTCCGTAGCCTGCACCCAGAATAACCACCTTCGGTTTACTCATCCGAACCCTCTCCTCCGATTAATCATCTACCAAACCACACAAGGTTGTCATGTGAAAAAAATCACATAGTTAATCAGGATGCACTGCATGGTTTGCTCTTGTATTAGTATATGAGCGCCCTCGCAAAAAATCACCGAAATATGCCCTGGCAAGGCCAAAAAGGGCAGAGGGGTGGTGGGCTGTGGAGGCGGGGTACAGGTGTGGATACGGGAATGGCTGCACTGCGGCTATGGACGTGGGATTCGGATGGGATTCGGACGGGATACAGACGGGATACAGACGGGATACAGGCGGGATACGGACGGGATACGGACATGAGCTGCGGCGCGGGCAGGCGGGGGGTTCGGCCGGTGGCCTCCTAAGCCCCTGACCTCGCTTTATCGTGCAAGCGGCGCAGTCGAAAGCTGTTCATGCCCGCCACGCCAAGCTCCTCCAGCAGACCGTAATTGGCCCAAGCCCCAACGACGGCGCCAATGCCGGGCAGCAGCTGAAGCATTTTACGGAAATCGATCGTATCGCGGTATTCCTGCTGCAGCTGCAGCCAATCGACTTGGTCCATATAAGCTTCAGCAGGCGGAAAGCTGCTTGCGATCGCGTGCCAATTTTTGATCGTACGCAGCAGATCCGGCTTTTTCGCAGGGCTGGAGAAGGCCAGCTGAAACACATACAGAATAAACAGTCGCTCTCTGTAATCCTTCGTTGAGTAGCCGTAAGCATGCGCAAGCTCGAACAGAAATTTCAATTTGATGCCGATCAAAATCGGGAAATCCGCCAATCCCAGCAAAATCCCGCCCGCTCCTGTACCTGCTCCCTCGGCGGCGGCAATCTTTTTGTAGAGCGATAGCAATTCTTCCGCCTTGGCGTCGCTTTCGGCTAGAGAAGCGCCTGCAAGCGGTTCATTCTGAGGCATATAATTCATTCCGAACAACGTCGTCTGGAACATCCCTTTGACGGTTGCCGTTATCGTTTTGTGTACTTTTTCGGGAATCAGCTTATTGATGTTCGTCGAGACGGATTTCGAAGCTTTTTCGAGCAAATTTGGCATCTTCTCCTGACGAATTTCCCAGCGTTTCACCTGCCGCAGCATCTGCTGCTCATAGATGGTATAATCCGAAAACTCCATGTTTGTCACCGCCGTCCGCGTTTCTTAGTCAAAGTATAGTATACGGGACTCCCCGGCTCAAGATGCTCCCTCTGTTCCCTTCTGCCAGACATCAAAACAAAGAAGCAGCCCATCCATAATGAGCTGCCCCTCCCATATTAGTTACGCATATACACCAGCAGGCCAAAAGCCGCCACGCTCACAATCACGAGCAGCGTATCCTTGGCTTGCCAGCTTAACGTGCTTTTCTTCAGCAGTTGGTGCTTGCCGTCGATTTTTTTCATTTCCATCGCTACGGTCATTTGCTCCGCTTTGTGAAACATGGCGAGCAGCAGAGGCACCACAAGCGCCGGAATATCCTTCATCCGCACCAATCCGGGCCGGATCGCCGCTTTGCCTCTGGCCCTTACAATCGCTGAGAAGCGCTGCCACTCCCGCAAAATCAGCGGAATGAAGCGAAACAGCAGCGAGACGGCCAAAGCGAATGACTCCACCGGCAGCTTCATTTTGCGAAAAAAGGCTAAAGCCCAGTTTAGCCCCTGCACAAGCTGGCCATAAGACGTAGACACGGCTAGCCAGTAGCCGGCCATCAGGATCAGAAACAGACGCGTGAGCGTGAAAGCCGCGCTCCAGCCTCTCTCCGGCGAGAAGCCCAACGGGAGTCCGCCTTCTCCCGCCTTCCACTCCAAGCCGGTCAGCACGATCGACATGAACATGAAGATCAGAAATGGCACGGCGATCTTCCAGCTGCCGCGAACCGCGGAGCGCGGAAGGCCGAGGAACGACAGGCCCAGAAGCAGCGCCGAGGCCGCGAGGCCGCTCCACCCCTGCTGCTGCATCGTTCCGATGACTAGCAGCAGGTAGAGCAGCCACTTCGCTCGCGGATCGAGCGCCAGCCACGCGGCCTGCGGCGGCGCGGAGGCGGTGGCGCGAGCCTCGCGAGCGGGCTCCGGCGCTGCCGCTTGCGGCGCCGGCTCGGGGCTGGCGCTGCCGCGCTCGCGCAGCGCCTCGCATATCGCCGGCACAGCCAGCGCCGGCGTAAGCAAATCCGGCGCGATGGCGATGCCATAGCGCGCCAGCACCAGAGCGGCCTCCACGCAGCTCGGGAGGCCGACCCCCGCGCGCGTGAGCAGCTCCGGCGCGCGGCACAGCGCTTCCGGCGAGCCGTCGAAGACGAGCTCGCCGCGGTCTAGCACAAGGACACGGTCTGCCAGCGGCAGAAACGTGTCCAGGTCATGCGTGGCGATGACGAAGCCGCCACGCTCTCTCCCTCGAATCATGCGCAGCAATTCGCGGACGGCCGCCGCCTCGAGGCCGGCGGTTGGCTCATCCATGAGGAGCCAATCCGGCGCCGTGGCGAAGGTTGTGGCCAGCGCGAGCCGGCGCTGCTCGCCGCCGCTAAGCGCAAAAGGCGACCGCTCCAAGGCGAAGGCGCCATGGGGGTCGAGATCGGCGCAAGCGGCGCGGATGCGGTGCTCGCGTTCGTCCGCTGCGAGCCGGTAAGGGCGCAGCGAGTAGGCGAATTCCCCGCGGATGCTGCCGGCGAACAGCTGCTGCTCCGGGAATTGGAAGATCAAGCCCAGACGCAGGAGACTGGCTTGGTCCACCTTCCTTTTATGCCACAATGGTTGTCCGTCGAGTGCTATTGCTCCTGCGGCTGGTTCCATAATGCCTGCCATCACCTGGAGAAGCGTAGATTTTCCCGAACCCGTATGCCCGATTAATACCGTAACAGAACCATCCGGAAGCTCGAGACTAATATCTTTCAGCAGATGATGGTTGGCGTCATCCGGAGCATTTACTTGAATATTTTGCAGGGTTATCGGCATGACGATGCCACCGCCTCGCCCAGTTCATCCATATCCAAAGGGAGCAGACGAAGCTTGACACCTTGCTGAAGCAAGCCGAACGCTGTTTTGACCACATAGGGGGAATCCAGCCCTAACTCGGAACAAGGTGTTTTCTCAAGCATTTTCTCTTCGGTCTCCCCATAAAAGAACCCCCTCGGCTCTCCGTCAAACGTAATCCGTCCGTCGCCAAATCCAATGACGCGCGTCGCATCCGCCACTTCTTCCAGCCGGTGAGTGATCCACACGATGGTCGTTCCGCGCTGATGGGCTTGGCGCACCGCTTGACGAACTTCTTGTCTTGCTGCGGGGTCCAGCATGGCCGTCGGTTCGTCCAGCACTAAAAGTTCAGGCTCCGCCGCGAGGGCTGCCGCCAGATTGACCAGCTGCTTCTGCCCCCCAGATAGAGTAGAGAGCGTCCGTTCGAGCGGGAGCGACAAGCCCACCGCCGAAAGAATTTGACGATACCAAGCCTGACGCTCTTCCTGTGTTAACTCCTGCGAACCCGGCAGGTAATCAAGCTCCTCCTGAATTGTTTCACCCACGAACTGGGCATCCGGCAGCTGCAGCACGCCTCTGAATTGCTCCTGCTCATTGCGCACCATTTCCCCGCTTGAGAGCGGACTTAAGCCCAGCAAGGTGCTGGCTAAGGTGCTTTTGCCGCTGCCGTTCGGGCCGATGACGACCAGCCATTCGCCTTTATAAATATCTAAAGAAACGTCCGACCATACCTGCCGGCCTTCTTCCGATTGTGTTCGATAGACAACGGAGGCTTTCTGCAAAGAAGCCACAATTTCTCGATTTCCCATATCTAAAATGTCCTTCCACTTTCACAAAAGATGTGCTATGATCTGATTGGTCAATTGTTAACCTTCTATTTTTGATGAAGTTGACAATACATAAACAATAACAGAAACAGGAGCGATCAACAATATGAAACTCACTCTGCGCGGCGTTGTTTTCAGTGCCCTTTTTGCAGCTATTCTTGTGTTATTCAGCTTTGCTCAGATTTCACTGCCTTTTACACCTGTGCCTATTACCTTGCAAACGTTAGCGGTTATGCTCGCCGGCGGCTTGCTTGGCGCACGTTATGGCTTCTTAAGTATGGCCCTGGTTGTCATCCTGACGGCTATCGGCTTTCCGCTGCTTCACGGGAATGGCGGTTTAGGCGTCGTGCTGGGACCTACAGGCGGCTTTATTATGATCTGGCCGTTCTGTGCTATGCTGATCGGTCTAATTTTACCGCGTATTCGCGTGAATGGCATCATGGGCTATATTGCAGCTTTTCTCGTTATTGAGATTTTCGGTTCCCTGATCCAATATCTTGCCGGGGTTCCGTGGTTGATGTACAAAGTGCCAGCTTACACGTTTGCAAAAGCGATGACTGCCGCTTGTTACCCGTTCCTCTTGGGCGATGCGCTCAAAGCTGTGGTTGCCGTACTGATCATTGTGCCGGTTCGCCAAGTATTTTCTCCTGCGCGGCTTACAGGTTCGTCTTCGCACAGCGTTGTGCAGCGTACGGATGCCCATATGTAATGTAATGTAATGTAGTATAGTATAGCGTGAATTATTTAGCCTTATTGCTCATTACTTGAGCGGTAAGGCTTTTTTTGCTTGTAAGGCCGTTTGTCCATTCACTCACTCTCGCTTCCAAGGCGATTTTTACGTTTTTGTAATGCCCAGGTCTGTTTTTTTATTCGATTGTAATGCTCTGGCGTGTAAGCTTGTTCTTGTAACCGACAGTACGAAGCAAGCTGCAGGATGAAATGCTTTTATCCCATGCAGCCCCATTATATCGAATAGGAGTGTTATCCATGAAAAACAACAAAAAAGCACTAGCCGCTTTGACTATTACAGCAACCGTAGGCATGTCCGCGATTCTGCCTTTCAATGCCTTCGCCGCGAATCCTTTCGCCGATGCCGCAAGCTCCTCTCAAGTGCAAACGGCTATTGAACAATTAGCCCAGCAGCAGGTACTTTCCGGCTATGGGGATCATAGCTTCCTTCCCAATCAGGCTGCAACACGCGCAGAAATCTCCAAAATGGCCGCACTCGCTCTGCACGTCAATGTGGATACAGCGGCAACAACTTCTTTTGTCGATGTAACCAAAGCGGATTGGTTCTACTCGTATGCCGCAGCCCTTGAGTCTGTGGGAGCTATGTCTGGTACGGACGGGCAATTCCAAGGCAGCCGTACGATCTCATCCGAGCAGTTGGCAGACGTTATTGCAAAGGCACTGCAAGTGGAGGCAGCCGCTGTAAAACAATTGCCAAGTTACGCATCGTTAACTAACTCCCCGGTGACGCGCGGTCAGGCCGCTCTTCTCATTTTCGAAGCGCAGCAGTTAGCTCCTATTCACGTGACGAAGCTGGAGGCTTTGAACGCCATCACGCTGCAAGTCACCTTCTCGGCACCGATACCGGCTGCAGATTTAGAGCTTGAACCCGCGTCCAAAAACTTTGTTTTTGACAATGGCTTGGCGATCAGCAACGTTCCACGGTTAAAAACAGGCGCCGCTTCGACCTACATTATTCCAGTGCCAACACAAAAACCTGGGACAACTTACACCTTAACTTACAAAGGCAAACCAGCCGGTACGTTCACAGCGGGCACAGAGAAAATTGCTTTGGCATCCACGCACCAAATTTCTAACGATTCTTTTGAGGTCGAATCCCACTTGGCTGACGGCGTTGCGGATTACGGTTATGTCATTGCAGCATACGCCAAAAGCCGCCCAGGCTCCTTTATCGTAGATGAGAACAATAACTACAACGGTACTGCATATCAAATCCTTTCTTCTATGCGCAACCGTGAGGTGCAAATTACCCCTGAAGGCGGTACATCGATGACCGCAAAATATTTACTGTTCACCCAAGCTACCGACGGTCGCCAAGCGCCTAAATTCCTTTTGCCTAACGGTGAAACGTTCAAGCCGGGTGTGACTTACACGGTTTCTGCGGACTGGGCTACTTTGAAAAATGCTACATTTACAGCCAAAGATATCGCACCGCTAACGATTCAATCCGCTTCTGCTGTAGATGCAAAGACTATTAACGTGACCCTTTCCCAAGATCCTAAGGATGAAATTTTCGTTTCACGCCGTGTTACATTGACAGGAACTGACGGCACTGTTCTGACAGCTGAATACACGCTGAGTTCGCGTAAAGGCGCAGCAGGTACTTTCGGCTTGCTGAATAACGGTCAGCTTGTGCCGGGTATGACTTACTCGGTCGCTCCGGTGGGCGGCTGGGCTACGGCTTCAGGCGTTAGCTTGACTGCCGCAAAATAATAAGCTTGCTTATGTAAGAAAAGGAGTGCCTTGAATGGATGAGGTGCTCCTTTTCATCCTTTGGTGACGAGGTGATTTTTTATGTTGTTCAAAAATAGAGCGCTATTCGCTATGTTGACTCTGCTCATTGTGCTGGTCGGCTGCAGCTCGCAGCCTGTGGTGCCAGCTAGCTCTGCCCCTTCGGCTGCTCCGTCGACAGCTCCGTCGGCTGCACCTATTGCCAGCGCAGCCCCAACACCGGATGCTGCAGTGCCTTCGCCTTCTCCTGCACCTGCACCTGTATCGGGAGAGGCAACGACTCTGCTTGTTACTCATTCCAAAAGTGATTATATGTCTTTCCTGGATCCAGTTACGGGACGATTCAGCAAACTGACAGTTGGCAAAGCGCCTTTTGCCATTGCCGTAGGGCCTAACCATCGCGCTTATGTATCCACCGCTGAGGGTGTTGCTGTTGTGGATACGCAGCAGCGTAAACGGCTAGCTCTTGTGCCATATAGAGCCGCCGACGTTATCGGCAAGCCCCAGTTTGGCGAATACCGCCCCGGCGGAATGGGGATTGCCGTCGCTCCTGACGGCAAATCCGTCTATGTCGGCGTTTATTTGACTGGCCGTGGCGGAAGCGGTACGAAGAGCCAGCTGGAGATCCTCGATGCGGAGAAGCTGGCCATGACAGGAAGCGTCGCCGTAGGCGTCCGGCCGTTCGATGTCGTGACCAGCCTCGACGGCCGCGAGGTTTACAGCATCGATCACGACTCCTACTCCGTGACGGCTGTCGATCCTGTGCAGCTCAAGGCACGCACATTTGAGGCTGCTCCCTTCGGCAAAGGCGGCTTCGAGAAGCCGCACTATGCCGCGGTTCGCGCTGACGGCCGCCTGCTCTTGCCCTATCAGGGACGCGGTCTGGTCGTGCTCGACCCTGTCAGCGGCAAGTACGAGACGAAACCGTTGACGGGCAATACGCATCAGGAGGGCGTGACACTTACGCCTGACGGCAAGCAGCTGCTCGTCATCGGCAACGGTGCCGCAGGAAGCGCTAGCGGCAAGCCAAATTTAACCGTGCTTGACGTCAACACGTATGCCGAGCAGATCATCCCGCTTGAGCGTATGCACCAAATGGTCGCCACCAGCGCTGACGGACGCTACGCATACCTCACTGGCGGAGTCACTTACGCTGATACAGGCTGGAACGGGATGAGCGTCGTCGACCTGGCTTCCGGAGCCGTCCGCGACTTCGAGGTACCGGATTATGCGCTGGATGTGCAGCTACTTTTGGAATGATTGACTTTGGGAGGCTGACTGAGCTTGAAGCATCTCTTTACCACTTTGGCAAGGAAATGCTTAAAAGGACCGACAGCAATGAATTGCTTCAAAATCTCACTGGAGCGGTACAAGATAATAAAAACACGGGTGGTGCCACAGGCGCAGATCCCGTGTTTTTCATTGAACTATAGCCTAGTGGAACCAAAGCTGTTGGGCTTCCGTTGCGTGGTCGGTCCGAAGGATCAACGAAACGAAACAATAAAAAAAGCCCGCCGCATGGACGAGCTACTTAAGGATATTCTATAACAATCTCACCAGATTCAATCCTACGCTTATACTCAGAGAATGCAACTTGCTCCTCAGCATTAAGACCAAACTCTCTAGGATGGCGCAATGCAGTCAATATACCAGTAGGATCTATAATGCGCTCTGTGGCCCCATGCAAAGGCTTGGCCCCAATCGAAACACGGAGGTTTTGTCCTATAGGATTAGTAACAACAAACATTTTAAGATTATTCCTCATATACATCACTGATCCTCCCAGTTTAGGCGTTTTTTTCATTACTAACGGATTTACTGTTTCTTGGGGATGCCATACTTTTCCGGATGATTTATATAGTCAGCATAATTAAATGTATTAACATATTTAAAAGTTTTGGTGGTATTTTCATATTCGAACAAGAGCAATTGCTCGGAATTTCCAGTCGCACTTCCTGAATCTTTTATACCAATCGTATTGGGAGCAATTTGAATGAATGTAGGGGCATTCATTCTTATTTCTGCAGGGGGATTCGTTGAAGGAGTTTGTAATTTAAACACAGGTTGCGGTTTAATAGCAATTGCAATAAGACAACAGAGTATTCCTGCTAACATTACTTTCGTATATTTATCTATCATCGCCCATCTCCTTTCTTGACTTTAAATAGATTATATATCAATGTTGCAGGAGTCGAAAACAAAATTTACAAAAATAATGGTTAAATTGGAAATTACAGATACTTCTCACTTTCTGTGATTTCAAAGACTACACCCATTTTCTCTCCCGAGACGGCTTTTTCGGCGCTCTCGGCCGACTTTTGTGCTATGCACACCAGTTTTCCACCCCCGAGACGGCCTTTTCGGCTCTCTCGACTGCATTTAGCTACTTTTCACACCCTGAGACGGCTTTTTCGGCGCTCTCGTCCAACTTTTGTGCTATGCACACTAGTTTTTCACCCCCGAGACGGCCCTTTCGGCTCTCTCAACTGCATTTAGCTACTTTCCACACGCTGAGACGGCTTTTTCGGCGCTCTCGGCTGGACTTTTGTGCGAAACACACCAGTTTTCTCTCCTGAGACGGCCTTTTCGGCTCTCTCAGCTGCATTTAGCTACTTTTCACACCCTGAAACGGCTTTTTCGGCGCTCTCGGCGGACTTTTGTGCGAAACACACCCATTTTCTCTCCTGAGACGGCCTTTTCGGCTCTCTCGGCGGCATTTAGCTACTTTTCACACCCTGAGGCGGCTTTTTAGGCCCTCTCGGCCGACTTCTGTGCTATACACACCCATTTTCTCTCCCGAGACGGCCCTTTCAGCGCTCCCAAACCAAAATCCCCCTCATCTGAAATCAGACAAGGGGGATTTTTGCGCTCACTCATGCTTCGCCATATAACCTACCCCTGGGTAGGTGACAATGAGCTCGATGCCCTCGGCAGCGCTTTTGATCTTCTGCCGGATGCGGGCGATGGTAACGCGCAGGTACTCGACTTCATCGCGGTACTCGCTTCCCCAAACCTCGCTGAGCAGCTGCTCGTGGGTCATGACTTTCCCTGCATGCTGCACAAGCAGCGCAAACAAATTATACTCGGTCTCCGTGAACTTGACCTCGGTGTCGCCCAGCCAGATGCGGCGCTGGGCGAGGTTCGCCGTCACCGGGCCGAGCGTAATCTCGCTCGTAGTGACGGAGGGCGCCATGCGGCCATCCATGCGGCGCAGCACGGCGTTCACCCGGGCAAAAAGCTCGTCCAATGAGAACGGCTTCGTCAAATAGTCGTCAGCTCCAAGGTTGAGCCCCTGCACTTTATCGGCTCCGTTGCTCCTCGCGGTCAGCATAATGACCGGCACGCTGGAGTAGGAGCGCAGCCTTTTTAGCACATCGAATCCGTCCATGCCCGGCATCATCAGATCAAGGAGAATCAAGTCCGGATCGAACTCCTCCGCCTTCTGGAGCGCCTCCGCCCCGCTCTGGCAGGTCAAGGTTTCAAAATCCAAGGATTTGAGATTCGCGGCGACGAAACGCACGATTTTCGGCTCGTCATCGACGATCATGATTTTTTTCTTGTTCATTTCCGTTTTCCTCCCCTAAGTACCTCGGTATGAAGAGGGTAAACGTGCTTCCCTCGCCGAGCCTGCTTTCCACGTGAATCTCTCCCCCGTGCGCCTGCATAATTCCTTTGCATATCGCCAGGCCCAGCCCTGTGCCTCCGGTTTGACGGCTTGATGAGACATCCACCCGGTAGAACCGGTCAAATAATTTGTCCACATGCTCCGCGGCGATGCCGATGCCATTATCCTGCACGTCCAGTTTCACGTAACGCTCGTTGGCATAAGCTGCAATCCGAATAATGGGATGCCGCGTATTATAGCGGACAGCATTCGTGAACAAGTTCACGAGCACCTGCTCCATCCGCAGTTTATCGGCATAAATCAGCGGCGTATCCTCCGCCACTAGCACCTCGAATTGGGTATGCCCATCATTTGCTTGCTGCGGAAGTCTTCGCATGGCGCTCTGGACGACGGCTTCCACACGCAGCGGCTGCGGGTTGATCCGCATCGCGCCGGAATCGATTTTGGAAATATCGAGCCAGTCGTCAATCAGATCCTGAATGCGGCCGATATCCTCGTGAATCCCCTCCAGCAGCTCCCGCTTAAAGCTTTCTTCCCACTGCGCATCGACGCGCAGGAGCGTTTCGACGCTGCCGCGAATGCCGGTGATGGGCGTTTTGAACTCATGGGAGGCCAGTGAGATCAGATCATTTTTTAAAGCGTCGATTTCATGCTCCTTCGTCATATCGCGCCAGACGTAGCCGCGGCCAAAAACCCGCCCTTCTCTGGCCACCTGGAAAGCCGATACCATCATAAAGCGCTCTTTGCCTTGGCCGGTTTTCACGGTAAATGCGCCTTGCACTCTCGGCTCCGCTGTCAGCTTCTCCAGCTTTTCCAGTTCATCCTGACGTTCAGGAAGCAGCAGCGCAATGCGGTCAAACAAGGCAGCTTCCTGCATAATAGCCAGTTCAGACATCGGAATAGCGAAAATCTCCGCCATCCGGTGATTGGCATACACAACATGATGCTCCATATCGATCAAAACGACGGCGTCGGACATGCTCTCCAGCACCGCGTTCAAAGTCGCATGCTCGTCCTGCAGCCGCTGGGTTCTCTCCTCGACGCGATCCTCCAGCTCGCTGTTCAACTGCAGCAGGGCGTCTTGATTCTCTTTGATCTGCTCCGCCATCTTGAAAAAATGGTCCGCCAGCAATTGCAGCTCCAGCGGCGCCCCTTTTGGAACGACCCCGCTGTCCGGCTCTACGAAAGTGCCTCCAGCCAGCCGCTGCGTGTATCCGACTAGGGCGTGAATGGTTCCGTTCAATCTTTTGGCCAAAAAACTGCCGAGCAGTACCGTCAAAAAGAGCGTCACTACTAATAGCAAAATGGTAATGCTCAGCGATTCGGTGAAAGCGGCATTGACTGCTGCTTTGGACTTGCTCACCCATACAATCCAATCGATTTCGGGAATGACCTTGTAGGTGATGAGCTCTTTTTGAGCAGAGTTGCTTAGCACATAGGTCCCTTCGCCCTGACGCTGAGCCCGTGCATCTGCAACGACAGGCTCCTTCGATAAATCCGCCAACGATTCGGTCAACGTCCCGTTCGGATGATAAACAGGCTTGCCCGCATGATCCAGCACCACAGGATACGCTTCTTTCCCGTAGTCGTATTTCGTTACGAGCTCCTTGATCGGCGCAAGCTCCAGAACGGCCAGTACGAAGCCATCCCACTGCTTATTCCCTTTATAGATCGGCACAGCAATAGCGACAGAAGGCAGATTCTGCCCCTCCGGTCCGCGAAAGAGCGAGGAAATGATGGTGTTTTGCGCGGCTTGCACCCGCTTGGTGTAATCCCGGTCCTTCACGTCGGCGCCTATCAGCGAATCATTCGCTGTGGTATGCGCGGCTTTGATGAAGCCATTGGGGTCGACAACATAAATACCTGTGAAGCCCGCCAAATTTTGCTGCAAGGATTGCAGCTTCAACTTCAAGCTCTCTGGCGTCCGAAAGGCCGCATCCGAGGCGGTAATCGTGGCTGCCAGCGTTTCGACGGCATTGCGGTGGTAGTACATATAATCCTGCACGGCATCGCCAAGCCGGTAAGTCGTCATCTGCTGATTCCGATTGGACTCCTGGGTAATATGCGTAATTTGGGAAACCTGAAAGGTGCCGAGAATCAGGATCGGAATCATCGCCATAATCGCGAAAGTGACCGTCAAATGCGATCGCATCGAATATTGCTTCAAAAGCGTTCCTCCGCTCTGCGTTGATGCTTTTATTTTATCACTAGCAAAAATGTAATGAAAATGAAATATGATTTTCATCTGCTTTTAATGAACTAGGCCTATAATAAGTCTCAACCCCCCTTTAAAATATATAGACTTAAGACTCACAGCCCGTTGCTGTGGGTCTCTTTTTTTGCCTCGGAAAGACTTGGATCCCTGATCTACCCTTGCTATAATGTATAGAAACTAAACAAAAAGGGCGGCTATCCTATGGACAACGATCTCATCATCACATATAAATTTCGCGAAATTAAGAATGCCCTCTCTTCTTATTTGACGCAGGTGCTTCCCCCTTTTCACATTTCTCCGGTCATGATGTATGCCTTGGAATTTCTTCGCAAGCATCCGGACTGCATCGCCGTGGATATTGCGAACGAATTCGGTCTGACCCGCGGAGCGATTACCCAGCTGCTGGATAAGCTCGAAGAGCAGGAGCTTGTTATTCGCAAGCCTCATCCGACCAGCCGCAGAAGCCTTCTGATTCAATTAACGGACAAAGGAAATACGCTCATAAACGACATCCTGCAGGCGTATAATAACAAAATCGAACAGCTCTTCACGCCCTATAACGAAGAGGAGCTTGCGCAGCTTAAGCAGCTTCTGGAGAAACTGCCGCTATAATTCAAAGATCCCGACCGGTTTGCGTTGGGATTTTTTTAATGACTTGACTATTTGGTTAATTCCTTATACTGTATAGATATTAAACAGTTTATAACATTAACATTTGGAGTGGTGAAAGATGAGTAAAATTATCGCAATTACTGGCGCTTCCTCCGGCATCGGCTTGGCTACCGCCCTGAAATTTGCCGAGTCAGGATGGACGGTTTACGCCGGAACACGCAATGTGGAGCGTGACCGGGAGCTGCATGCGCACCATGCAAATCTTCATTTTATGGAAATGGAAGTAACAAGCCCTGAGTCGCTGGAAAAGGCTTTTGCCGCAATCGACAGCAGCCACGGCCGCCTCGATGTTCTGTTCTGCAATGCCGGCTTTGGCTTCCTAAGAGCTTTAGGCCAAGCAACGATGGATGAGATTCATAACGTTTTCGATACGAATGTGTATGGGGTTATGCATACGATCCGGGCGGGACTGCCGCTTTTACGCAAGTCGGATGCCGGGCATTTGGTTGCGACAACCAGTGTCGGAGGCTTGGTCGGGCAGCCCTTCAATGAAATCTACTGTGCGGCAAAATTCGCCGTGGAAGGCTTGTTGGAAAGCCTGGCCACCTACTACAAGCCAACGTTCAATATCGATGTCACGCTGCTTGAGCCCGGAGCGATCGCAACTAATTTTAACCAAACCGTCCTATCACATGTACAAAAAACCGGAGGCATCCTGGAGGATGAATATAAACCGATCATCACCCAGTATTTAGACGCCTTCTCCAAGCGAAATTCCGTGCCCCAAACGTCGGAGTCAGTCGCTGAAGTCATGATGAAGCTCATGGATATGGACCCCAAACCGCTCCGTATCCGTACGTCGGAATCCGCGGAAGCGTTTGTGCAATACAAAGTAAGTCAGGACCCTACCGGTCTGGAAGGTATGCTGAACACACGTAAGCTTCACTTGAATTTATAAGTAGGACCGGCCCCGAATCCAGCGTTGGATTGACGGGCAGGTCTTTTTTTGTGCTGTGTAAAATCTTTCTTGCATAAACTAATGTTATTAGTTATTATACTATTATAGTTAGCTTACGAAAACGGAGGATGTTATCTTATGATGAATGTACTGCAAGCTGCCAACCTGGGCATACGGTTTCTGTTGGAGCTCTGCCTCCTTGCTTCCCTGGGCTACTGGGGTTTTCACGGTGATAAAAGCATGCTGCTCAAAATTGTTCTGGGCATTGGCACACCGCTTGCTGCCGCGGTCATTTGGGGCCTGTTTCTGTCTCCCAAAGCTTCCATTCCCATGGCTCAGCCCTTGCCCTTTATCCTTGAGCTCGCCGTCTTCGCCATCGCCATCATCGCCCTTTACTCAGCCGGCAAGACTTCTCTTGCTGTTGCATTTGCGTTGATTTATATCGTTAATCGCACGCTTCTCTACCTCTGGCATCAATAGATGCGCCCTGGCCTTATTGAAAAAAGGACCCTCTTCATCCGTTCCCCGGATAAAGGCAGGTCCTTTTCTTTTTTACAAGTGAGCAAAAAGCTGGCCGTCTTTGACCACAACGTCATAGCCGATTAGGCTTTTTGTCGGCACGTTGAGGCAAGCTCCCGAGTGCAAATCAAAGGTCCAGCCGTGCATCGGGCACACGAACTCCCCTTTTTCAGCCTCCACAATCGCGCCGGCATGCGGGCATCTGCTTGAAACGAGCCGGTACGCAGCCCCGTCCTCCGCTTGAATTAGCCAATACAAATTCTTCTCGAATACGATTTCTGCGGGCAGCTTAGTGAAGCTTTCCTCCAGCCCTAACAGAACTTCTTTCATGTTGACACCCCCTGTTCCCTTATGTTCCAGCATACAGTGTACTACATTTTCGCCATTTCATTTAGGTGCCCCGGTTTTCATTGGACGAATTCCAATCGGATTCTTTTACACATAATTTCCCACAATGTTGCGATAAGATGTCCATATTCTTGGGGTAAAGTTAAGTTGTAAGGGAGAGACACTCACCTACATAACCTAAATTGAGAGGAGTTTTCTAAAATGAAAACACAATGGAAACGTCGCGCAAGTCAAGCTAGTCTGCTAGCTTTCATGGTTACAATGGCATTCGGAGCTGTCGGAGGCGCTTCTGCGGCTGACGCTACGTCATCAGAGGCCAAACCAACAATCGCGGTAACATCAGCCGCGCCGGTGACGGCAGTCAGTGCGGTTCAACTGCGCACAAGCTCAGGTCTCCTGCTGCAGCCTGCTCATGAGCGGAACTACTTGAAACTGCTGGTCAGCACCTATGCTCCTGAGAGCTTGAACGAATGGAAGCAAGCCTTAGAGGATCGCAAGCAAGCCGAGAACGAGATGCCGAAGCCTGCTTTTACCACGAGAACGTTGATTAAAGGCACAGTTGCTGTTCCGCCAGTCTCACCAAGCGGTTCCGAAACAAAATCGTTCAATCTTGAGTCTGCTCCCGCTCTACCTGCTGGAGAAGGAACTCAAGGGGTCCCAGGCAAAGAACTACGGACAATGACCATTATCAAAGATGATGCGACGGCTACAGCCACCATCCAAGCACTTCCACTTGAGGCAGCTATCTCTGGTGATATAATGAAAGCGGAGCCGTCCGAAGCATCCAAACGCCAGCAAAAGCTTGCGGAAGCCGTTGAAGCCGACGATGCATCCGCAATTCAAAGCTTGCTGCCTGAGCTGCTTGCCGACTACAAAAAGGAAACAGAATCGCTGCGCACTATCGCGAAAACAATGAAAGAACACGCGGCCAAAGCCGACGATCAAAAAGCAATGGAAAAAGTAGAAGAAGCCAAATAGTTCATATAGATAAAAGAAATCTGCACTTTCCGGTGGACCGAACGCATATTCTGCGAACGGGTCCGCCTTTTCCCTATCGCCATGCAGAAAGAAGGAGAAGCATTCATGTATCGCATCTATTTAGTGGAAGACGAAGAGCATCTTAGGGGCGTGCTTGCCGCCTATTTGGAGAAAGAGGGGTGGCAAGTGCGTTCGTTCGCTGACGGGACCTCGGCAAGATCCGCCATATCCGAGCGGCCGGACTTGTGGGTCCTCGATATTATGCTGCCGGGTGTTGACGGCTATCAATTAATGCGCGAAATTAAGGCGGATCAGCCGGCCCAGCCCGTGATTTTCATATCGGCGCGGGACGCGGATATCGACCGGATCATTGGCCTTGAGCTGGGCAGCGACGACTACTTGGCCAAGCCGTTTCTGCCTCGCGAGCTCGTCATTCGTACGCGCAAGCTGCTGGAACGGGTCTACGCCGTACATGCCTCCGGCATGGCGTCCGCACTGCTTGAGCGCCGTACGAAGCTGAATATAGCTCCGTATTTGATCGATGAACAGGCTCGTACGGTGACGACAGAGGATGGAAGCAAAGTGGAGCTTACCTCCAAGGAGTTTGAGCTGCTGCTTTACCTGGTGAGCCATCACGGACAAGTGTTGGAGCGTGAACAAGTGCTCCGGGCTGTCTGGGGGATCGACTATTTCGGGACAGATCGGGTTGTTGATGATTTGGTACGAAGACTTCGCCGCAAGCTGCCGGAGCTGCGTTTAGAAACCGTATATGGATACGGATATAGGATGGTGAAATCATGAGTCTGCGATTAGGACAATGGCCGCTCGCCGTGAAGCTTTGGGGAGCATTCGCAGCGTTAACGCTGCTCATTTTTACACTGCTTGCCGTTCTGCTGCCTTGGACACTGAAGGGATTTTTTACGGAGCAGCTGTACGATATTTTGCTTGATACACAGAGCGGACTTCATATGGAAGCAACTACAATGGCAGCACCGACCATCTCCCTGACGACAAAAGCGGGAACAGCGATACAAACGGCTCCAACCACAGATATCAGGACGGATGTAAAGCCGTTAGTTCCTGCCGCTTCGTCAACGCTTTATGTTTCCAAAGTGGAAGCATTATCAGATGTCGAGAGAACCGAGACCAGCAGCGCAATGCCCGTTATTCCCTTGGAAGCCTCCATCGCAACCCGGGTGATGGCTCCCTTCACAGCAACTCTGAGCGCTCCGGCCATCCGGCATTTTACGATTAGCGGAACCCAAGAGGCTCAGACGCTTAGTCAAGCTGTTACAAGCGGCGAGCCCTTCATGCAAGCCATGGAGCAGGATGCATTCGCCCAAAAGCTGCCCGTTGCCAAGTACACAACCAGCATTGATAACAAAAGTATTTTCTATGTAATTCGCAAAGAAACCGTTCAAGGTCAGCCCAGTTTCATCGTCTCCTACGCTTGGGGAAATTACCGCAACGACCTGGTTATGACCATGTTCGGAAGACTCATGCTGATGATGGTCGGACTCATTGTGATTTCCTGGCTGCCTTGCCTGATCATCGCCCGTTACTTCACGCGTCCTCTTGTTCAGATGGAGCGCCACGTCGGGCGCATGGCTGAACGCGATTGGCATGAACCGATCGAAACAAAACGCAAGGATGAGGTCGGGCGTCTGGCCAAAGCGATTGAAGCGATGCGGGAGCGTCTTGTGCGCCAGGATCGGGCGCAGCAATTTTTCCTGCAGCACACTTCTCACGAGCTGAAAACTCCGGTTATGGTCATCCGCAGCTATGCGCAGTCCATTCTTGACGGTGTTTTCCCGAAAGGAACGTTGAGCGAGAGTTTAGGTGTAATTTTGAAGGAAGGCGAGCGCCTCGAAAAGCGGATTCGCGATCTGCTGCTGCTCAATAAGCTGAATTATGTCACGGCGAGAGAGAAGCCTTTCCGTTCTTTTGAGATGACTGCGGTCATCGAAGATGTCGTTGAGCGGCTGCGCTATCGCCGGCCTGACATCAAATGGGACATGGAGCTCTCCCCTGCCACCTTGCATGGCGATCCTGATCAATGGAAAATTGCCTTGGAAAATATGCTCGACAACCAGCTGCGCTATGCCCAAAGCGGCATTCGCATTATCGCCACGGCGGTATCCGGCAGCGGGGACAAGGATGCTGCGGCCGGCTTCTCGCAGCTTCAGATTAGCAACGATGGGCCGCCCTTGGATCAGGCCATCGCGGACAGCCTCTTCGAGCCCTTCCGCTCGGGCGGCGACGGCCAGTTCGGGCTCGGTCTTGCCATCGTGAAGCAGATCATGGATCATCACGGGATGAACGTGCGTGCCGCGAACGAGCCGGGCGGGGTTTCGTTCTATATTGAGCGCGGAGAGGCGCACACGGACGGTAAACTTAAGACGCCGAAGGTTTCTTGAGGGGGATTGTAGGGTTCTTATGCTTCTGTGAGTAAAATAAAGGGAGAAACTAAACTCCCTCTAAATGGAGAGCAGAAGCTTGTCAGCTCCAATAAGCAGGAAAAACTCCCACTATTTGCACCGATTTCATGAGAATTCACGAAATCCGGTCAAATTAACGGGAGTTTTTCCATATATTTCCTCTTAAGGATCATCATCCGAGCCATTTAGAGGGAGATTTTCCATCTATTTATGGGACAGTCCTTGACCGTACAGCTCTCTCCGTTTCACCTACATTAAGCCGCTACCCTTCTCTGGCTGCGACCCATCGCCCACAGGGTGAGCCAAATCAGGATGAAGCCGGCAAGCTGGCCTAAGGTCAGCTTTTGCCCGAAGACAAGCCAGTTCATGAAGACGCCAACCGCCGGGAAAGCGAGTTCCGCGAGCGTTGCGAAGAACGCCTTGGTCGAGGACAACCCCTTATAATACAAGAGCATAGAGAGCAGGCCCGGGAAAAACGCCTGGAACAGCAAGTTCACCGCGATAAGCGTCAGTCCGCCTCCCGTTCCGGTCACGTGCCAGACATCGCCGCTCGCCAGAAGCACCACGGTCAGCAAGGGAATGGCCAGCAGGAAGCGCAGCGATGTTACGACGGGGAAATCCAACTTTTTCTGCAGCAGGAACTTGCCCATGACCGTCGAGCCGCCCCATAGGACCGCAGCCAATATGGAGAACAGGCAGCTGACGGTGCCTAAATCCTTGAGGCCCATTTCCGGCGATGAGAAGCCGAAGGTCAGCAGGTACGTGCCAAGAAGCGCCACGACAATGTACGCGAAAAATTTGGATGGCAGCGTCTCTTTGAGCATCAGCCGGGCCAAAATGATCGCAAATAAAGGCTGCAATTTCTGCAGCAGCAGGATCGCGTTTGCATTGCCGTGCGCGAACGCGGCCGTGAACAAAATGGTGGCGATCGCCGATCCACCCCATGAGATGAACAGCAACGCGCCAATGACCGCAAGCGTCAGCTTGCCGGCTAAGGTCTTGCGGTACTTCACCAGCACCGGCAGCGCATAACAAGCGAGAAGCAAATGCTCGATAAACACGATTTGCGCCGAGGTAAAGCTTTTCAACAACAAGATCCGAAAGAGCGGATCGAGCCCCCAGAGCGTAGCTCCAAGCGCCACATACCAAACCCCGCTGATCCCGCTCCAGCGCGTCGAAGTTACACTCGCACGCTTGGCTCCAAACTTAAATGCATTTTCCAATTCAAAAACCTCCTAAGGAATTTTGAATTGAACCCTCTGAAAAGAGACAATGCCCCCGCTAGTCGATCAGCAGGGGCATTGACAAACAGACCTGCCAAAAACATAAGTTTTTGACAAGCTGTCATTCACCTTCTCCCATCCGGACTTTAACCGTCGGCCTTGGAATTCCACCAAGTCAGTCCCGGCCTGACAGGCCGGGAGTCGCGGGCTTGAGATACATACGCACGTATCCTCACCGCCGGTAGGGGATTTCACCCTGCCCCGAAGGTTCAATTTCTATTGAAGTGTATCTTATCATGTTACAGTTTGACTGGCAATACCTTTTTCCGCCTGAAACCGATAGCAATTTGAAAAATGTACTGCCGCCTACTGCCGTCTACACCGTTTTCCGTCGCTGCATCAACTGTTTCAAACTGACCAAATTCGCGCAAACCGTTCCTGTAATAACGATAACCACACCCGCAGCCGTTACCCAAGTGATAGTCTCTCCATAAAAGACAACCCCGACGGCCAAGGCAATCAGCGGAGATATATACAGCCAAGTTGCCGGGAAGACCGGATTTGTTTTAGCTACCAACCAATAGAACAGACTGTGTCCCACCATCGAGCCGATCACGATTAAATACAGCAAGGAGCCGGCCGCTTTTGGAGAGAATAGGCTTTGGACGTTCACCTGTTCTGTGAAAAATGACAGAATCAACAGCAGCAAGCCGCCGCAAATCATCTGGGCTGCATTCAGCGCGATTGGCGATGCCTCAGAGAATTGCTGAATGACGCGTTTGGAGTACAGGGCGCCGCAGCAATAGCACAGCTCACCGATCAAAATCGCCGCGCAGCCGATCACCCAAACGATATTCCCGGATACAGCAAGCTGCGGAAGCAGCAGAACAACGATGCCTGCGAAGCCGAGGATGCAGCCGAATACGGAGAGCGCCGTCGTTTTCAGCCGCAGCACGAAGGTTTGCAGCATGAGGATCATAATCGGCCCTGTAGCCGATAGAACGGCGGCTATCCCGGATGATACATATTGCTCGGCCCAGTACAAGGTGGAGAACGTTCCGAACGTCAAGCCGATCCCTGTAAGCAGCATTTCTTTGCGGAATAGCAAGGATAACGAAGCTTTTTTCTTCCACATCAACCAACCGAACAAAAGCAGGCCCGCTATGAAAAATCTCAAACCCGCCGAGAAGAAAGGCGGCGCAGAAGCGTCTACCCCTACCTTAATCGCCAAAAACGTCGTGCCAAAAATAAGACATACAAGCAAATAATTAAAAATAATCATGACTGTTCCCCCTCTTGGTATGTATCATACAAGGTAAAGGACAGAACAGATGCATTATGGCAGAACAGATTTCCATTGATTGCTTTATAATAGCGTAAGAAAGGAGCGAATATGATGAAGCCTACAAGGTCATCCGGCGGAACACAAGCTAACCTGCTATTCAGACAGGCTTATGAGTATATCGTTACCCGCATGGATCGCGGCGAGTGGCAAGCACATGACAAGCTCCCCTCCATCCGGCTTCTCGCCCAAGAGCTTCAGGTACACAGGCTGACTGTTTTTCGGGCTTACCAACTGCTGAAACAAAATGAGAGAGCCTACGTGAAGGAGAAATCCGGCTACTACGTAAGTCCCTGCAAATCGGAGGAACAAGCTCTTCATGAGCATGGGGAAAGCCCTCGTTCGCTCCCTGCGTCCGGCACTTTACGAAACGCGTTGTCAGAAATTCAACAGATCCCTGTCGAATATCAATTTTCGCAAGCTTTGATCGATCCTAACTTGCTGCCGAACCTTTTTCTGTCCGAACATGTGAAGAAGGTTTTCGACATCTATCCGAAGCTCATGGGCACTTACTCCAGCGCCCAAGGGGATGAAGAACTTCGGGAATACTTGTGCCGTTACATGGTCCGGCATCATCATCTCCGGCTGACGATCAGCGATATTCTGATTACGACGGGCGGCCAGCAGGCGATTGACCTGCTGGCAAGAATCTATATCCGGCCGATGGATCCGGTCTTGGTTGAGCGGCCGACGTATAGTGCTGCGCTCGATATTTTCCGCCAGCACGGGGCGCGGCTTATTCCTGTCGAGATCACCCCGGAAGGCTATGACTTGGCGGTTGTCGAGAAGCTTATGCAGAAGCACAAGCCGCGAATATTTTATATGAATCCTACGTTTCATAACCCGACAGGGTTTACCGTCCCCGCGGCGCAGCGCAAGCTGCTGGTTGAACTGGCGGAACGGTACCGCTGCTTGCTGATTGAAGATGATGCGATCCACGAGATGTACTTGAATCAACCGCCACCTCAGCCGATGTTGACTTACGATACCGAAGGCTGGGTCGTCTATCTCCGCAGCTTCAGTAAATACATCGCGCCCGGACTGCGCATTTGCGCCGTCATGGGGGGACCGTCCGTCATCAAGCCGCTCATTACGGCCAAATCCTTGGCAGACAACGGCACACCGCTGGTTAACCAAAAAATGTTCCTGCATTACTTTGAATCCGCCCGGATGCAGCAGCATTTGGAGAAGCTGCGCATCGCCCTGCAAATCAGAAAAGAAATCGTCGAAGAGGAATTAGCCTCCACCGGATGGCATTGGATCAGCCCCCAAGGCGGCTTCAATCTATGGCTCCGGCTCCCAGACTATATTCCGGTCGACCGGCTTTTGGAGGAATGCCTCCGGCACTCCGTCTCCTTCGTTCCGGGCGTGATATGCGACCCGC
Organism: Paenibacillus sp. FW126-R14; assembly: GCF_058789495.1. Classification (NCBI taxonomy): domain Bacteria; kingdom Bacillati; phylum Bacillota; class Bacilli; order Caryophanales; family Paenibacillaceae; genus Paenibacillus; species Paenibacillus sp. FW126-R14. Next base: position 39,199 of record NZ_JBYTBS010000012.1, read on the forward strand.
TCAAGGAAATGCAGTCATGGATCCGTTTGAGCTATTCCTTCGTGAATGAGGAGCATTTGCGGGATGGCGTTAGGCGGCTTGTGGAGATAGCCAGGCGTTACGGACCGCAGCCCCAATAAAAAAACCGCCAGGACATACATCCTGAAGCGGTTTTTCATTTATTTATTGAGCTGTATAGCCGCCGTCGACGAGAAGGCTCGTCCCTGTAATAAAGGAAGCCTCATCGCTGGCAAGAAAGAGAACGGCTTTCGCTACTTCCTCCGGCTTGCCAAGCCGGCCCATCGGATGCAAGCTGACCAGATGCTCCGTGATCGCTTCATCTCTCCCCTTAATCAGCGGGGTGTCGATATATCCGGGACATATGGCATTGACGCGGATGCCTTCTTTGGCATACGTGATCCCGAGGCTTTGCGTTAGCAGCTTAACGCCCCCTTTGGCGGAAGCATAGGCGGTTACGCCGCTTTTGCCAACGTGGCTGTGAATCGATCCGCAGTTCACAATCGCCCCGCCGGTGCCCTGCGCCAGCATTTGTTCGATGGCATATTTGTCACAGAGAAAGACGCCGTTTAAATTGATGTCGATCGTCTTTTGCCACTGTTCGAGGGAAAGCTTATGAGCCGGCGCATCGTTAGCAATTCCGGCATTCGCGAATAAAATGTCCAGCTTGCCATACGTTTGAACCGTCGACGCGATCATAGCTTGTACGTCCGCTTCTTTGGTAACGTCTGTTTTTACAAACAAAGTATCCTTCCCTTGCCCGTTCAACTCCTGGGAAACAGCCGCGCCGCGGTCAGAGAAATCGGCAATAACAACCTTCGCGCCTTCCTCCGCAAATAAGCGCACGGACTCTTCTCCAATCCCGCTTGCACCGCCGGTTACGACAACGACTTTATTTTGAAATCGCATATAAGCACCTTCCTTATCTCATAATAAATAGCAGGCGTGTCCCCTTAACGTGCGATATTTCATTTCTTTTTAAACTGACCTGCCATACACGCTTATCGATTGTCTTGGTGACAATATAAGTATAACGCCGCTTTGTATAACATTAAATTAAGGGTTTATTAGGGCTTGTTAAAAATAAATGAAGGAATATGCCCGGATGAATGTCGATCAATTGCGTTATATCATCGAGGTAGCCAAGGTGCATTCCATATCGGCCGCCTCCCAGAATATGCATGTCACCCTCCCCACCATCAGCCAGTCCATCTCTCATCTGGAAGCGGAGCTTGGCGTCAAGCTTTTCACTCGTTCCAGAAACGGCACGGTGCCTACGCCCGAAGGCCTGCATCTAATCCGAATCGCCTCCGAGATTATGGATAAAATCAACGAGCTGAAAGAAGAAGCACAAAGCTATACCCATTCGCTTAGCGGCGAATTACGGCTGGCAACCATTCCAGGGCCAATGTCCTTGCTAGTCAAAACAATCGCTGCCTTCAAAAAAGATTATCCAAACATCCAAGTCGAGATTTCCGAACAAAGCTCGCAAGACATCCTGAACGATATTCATCATTATAAAATCGATCTGGGCCTCATCATTCTGTACGAGGACCTGCAGCCTAGTATAGGCGAACTACACTTCGCTAAAGTGATCGAAGCAAAACTGCAATGCTGCGTCAGCCAGAATAGCGCGTTAGCCTTGCGCGATTCCATCACCCCCGAAGACCTCCGGCGTTACCCGCTCGTCCTTTATAAAGAAGACTATATTCAATGGTTCGTAGATCACCTGGCATCACGATACGGTCCTTTTAATGTCATGTTTACATCCAATAATCAAGAAGCGATCAAAGGCGCACTACGCGAGGAGCTCGCCCTTACACTCGGACTGGACTATACCTTTAACCATGCCGACAGCCTTTTGTACAAAGAATTCAAACTGCTCGCCATCGATACTCCCAGCAATTCATTCGTTGGGCTGGGCTGGGTGCAGCACCCCAACAAGAGCGGTTCCAAGATCGTGAAACATTTTATCCGTCGATTAAGAATGCAGTTTGAAAGCTGAAAAAAAGAGGCCGTTCCAGTCGGGTCAGGAAAGACCTTCCGGGACAGCCTCTTCGTATTAAGCTTTAACCTTCGCTTTAATTTCTTCAAGCGGTTTATGATTGCCGTATTTCGGATACTCACGGGTAGATGGAGCAGCCCACTGAACCGCATTGGAAATCACGCGGCGGATTTGCTCGTTGTAGTACGTACGGTATGTCTCATGACCTGGGCGGAAGTAGAAAATCTTTCCGTTGCCGCGATTGAACGTACAACCGCTGCGGAATACTTCGCCGCCTTCGAACCAGGAAACCATGATCAGCTCATCCGGCTGCGGGATATCGAAGTGCTCGCCGTACATTTCCTCAGCTTCAAGGTCGATGTACTCCCCAATGCCTTCCACGATCGGATGGCCGGGCGCAACAACCCAGAGGCGTTCTTTTTCGTCGGCTTCACGCCATTTGAGGTCACAGGATGTGCCCATCAGCTTCTTGAACACTTTGGAGAAGTGGCCGGAATGCAGCACGATCAGCCCCATGCCCTGCCATACGCGCTTTTGAACGCGATCGACGATTTCGTCCTGTACTTCGTCGTGCGCTTTATGTCCCCACCAAATCAGAACATCGGTGTTATTCAAAACTTCTTCCGTCAAACCGTGCTCAGCATCATCGAGCGTCGCATACGTGACTTCAACATTGCCGGTAATGCCCTCACCTATGGCTGTGTGAATCCCGTCCGGATAGGCGGCGCGCACGATTTCACTTTCTTTTTCATGACGATACTCGTTCCAAACTGTAACTCTTAGCTTCTGACTCATCTTCTTATTCCCTCCAAGATAGCGTATTCATTCATACTGTTGAGTATAGTCCGTCCCTGCCCGGAAGGAAAGACAAGATTGTGCCTATTTATTATTCAATAGTGTCATTTGTTTGTAAACAATGCTATACTTTTCTTGATAAACCTTGCCTTCTAACGATGATTTACATATTCAAAAATGTCCTTCCCCATAGAGAGGTAGACGAATCCATGGAACCTTTACACAGCTCTTTCACTGACATTGTGAATGAAGAAGTCATTTATCAGAATCCGCTTCTCTTTCTAAAAATATGGGAGTTAAGCTCCGATTCTGCCCTATTCGGTCCTCCTGTCCCCTGGCGCTGGCATTCGCACCGGCAGGTTGAATTCCTTGTCGTCACAGAAGGCTTGCTCGCCATTCAAACCAAGCACGAACATACGGTGTTATCCGCTGGAGATGTAATGGTTTTAGGTTCTTCTCAGCCCCACCGGACATATAAATACTCCGCAGATTCCTTGCGTCAAATCGTTTTCCAAATCGATCTCAAGCAGCATTTTGACCTGAGTACGATGCCTTACCTGCACACCTTCTCGGAGCTGACTTACCCGCTCGATCAATTTAATGAGCTGTTTCGGAGCAATCCGGCTGTGCAGCAGACCGCCTATAATCTTATTCTCCAGATTTACGAGGAGTCGCTCTCCCGTCAGATTGGCTATGAACTGGCGATTAGCGCGGCGATCAAAAACCTTCTGCTCCTGCTGCTGCGCAATGACAACCGCGATCTGTCTGCGCATGCCGAGGATTCAGGCATAGCCCGCTTGCGCCCGGCGCTCGATTATATCGACGAGCATCTCAGCGAACGGATAACGGTGGAGGACGTCTGCTCTCTGCTTAATTTGAGCTATCATTACTTTATTAAGTATTTCAAAAAAGCGATGGGGATATCCTTCGTGGATTACGTGAATTACAAGCGGATCAAAAAAGCCGAGCGGCTTCTGCTCACCGGCGACCTCAGCATGATGGAGGTGAGCTTTGAGGTCGGCATCCTTAATATGGCTCAGTTCTACAAGCTGTTTAAGCGGCATAATCAATGCTCGCCCAAAGAGTTCAAACAACGCATGCGCAGTCAAGCGGGGGGCGCCCCCCTGCTGGCGCAAGCGGATTAACCGTCAGCCCGGCAAGAACCCCTGCTGGCTGACAAACACACGCTCCTGCGGGAAATGCCGCAGGAGCTGTTCGTGTACGCGCTTGTACGCATCCGGACTGTACCAGTCCGAAAGCTCCAGCGCGTCATAGATTGCGCGCACGCCGATGCGGGCCGTGCGCCTGCCTCCACTGCCATCGCCCATGAAGTAATCGTCGATGCACACCCGCTCCACGATGCCCGCCAGCTCCTCGGCGAATTGCTCCGAGCTCGGCAGCGCCGGCGCTATCGTGGCCTGCACGGGAATGCCGCGGGCGGCCAGCTCGCGGAGCGCTTGCAGCCGCGCCGGTATCGGCGGCGCGGACGGGGTGAAAGCCCGGCGGACCTCCTCGCGGTCCGTCTCCACGGTCATGCTGACTCGCACGCGGTCGCCGAGCAGCTGAAGCAGATCCGCGTCCCGCTTCACCAGCGGGCTGCGGGTCTGCACAAACAAGAAGTCCGGCGGCTGCACGGACATCACCTCCAGGAGCGAGCGGGTGATCCGCTCCTTATACTCGCTCGGCTGGTACGGGTCCGTCGCCGAGGACATGAAGATCGTGACCGGGCCTTGGCGCTTCGCCTTGGCCAGTTCTTTCTCCAGAAGGGCGGCGGCATTCTCCTTCACGTCGACCCAAGAGCCCCAAGCCTCGCTGCGGAACAGCGCCACCGGCATCTGTCTCACGTAACAGTACGAGCACGCAAAAGCGCAGCCGGTGTAAGGATTCAGCGTATGCGAATACCCCTCCAGGAAGCCGCTGGCTTTGGTGAGCAGCTGCTTCGCTGATTTATGATTCACCTCAATCTGCATGCGTGTCCCCTCCGTTCCGTTTCCCGCGCTCTCACAGGCCCGCTTTCTCCAAACCGAGCAGCTTCTCCTTATTCGGCAATCCACCGCGATAGCCGGTCAAAGCACCATTCTTCCCAACGACGCGATGGCAGGGCACCACGATGAGGACCGGATTAGCGCCAATTGCTGTGCCGACAGCTCGAACGGCGCTTGTTTTATCCAGCTTCCGGGCGATCTGTGAATAGCTCACTGTTTCGCCATGCGGAATTTCGTGCAGCGCATGCCATACGTTTTGTTGAAACGCTGTGCCGCGCAAATCCAAAGGCAGCGTAAAGGTCTTGCGCAAGCCGCGAAGATACTCTTCGAGCTGCTGCACATAAGGCGCTAACATCGCCTTATCCTCTGTCCACCTGTAATCGGGGAAATACTTTTGCGCCCAATTGGTCAGTTCGGACCACGCTTCTTCGCGGGCCTCCCCCTGCCCGGCATCCCCTTTCAAATATTGCAGATAGATAAGGCCTTGGTCCGTTGCCGCGATCAAAAAGTCGCTATCCAACAAACGGGCAACTCCCCAATAAATGGGTTTGACAGCTAGCGTTGCTCCTTGTGTTTGCATCATGGAACCCTCCTCGGTTATGGTTAGATGGTGGAACTTTGACGGTACTCCGATGGAGTGAAACCCGTCTTTTTCTGAAACAACGTGGCAAAATGAGCGGCATTCGCAATGCCCACCTGCGCACCTACGGCATGGACAGGCATATCCGTTTCTATTAACAGCCGCTTCGCGGCTTCGATGCGTACCTGTTGAAGGTACGTGAGCGGCGTCACGCCCTTGATCCGTTTGAAAGTTCTTTGCAAATGATATACGCTGGCATAAAACTGCTCAGCCAGAACCGAGAGCGTCAGCGGCTCGGCATAACATTCATCGATATGTTTGGCTATGAGCTCGATCCACTCTTCATCCGGGAGCCGGATGCCGTCCGGCCTGCATCTTTTGCAGGGACGGAAATTCTCCGCAGCCGCTTCCTGCCGCTCTCTAAAGATCCGCACATGTTCCCGCTTCGGCAGCCTCGATTTGCAGGAAGGTCTGCAGAAGATGCCGGTTGTCGTGACCGCATAATAAAACGTCCCATCATAAGCGGCATCATTCGCCACAATGGCTTGCCAATATCTGTCCTGCATGACGATTGCTCCTCTCAGCTCAGCGCCGTTTCTCTACTAGCTCAGTATACCCAAACGGGCCTCCTCTTGTAAGGGAGGCGGGATGAGAAAGCAAGATTACGAAAGCCGCTTTCCGCGATAATAGAAGAAATTCCGAAATTCCATCAACCGATTACAGGAGAACCGACTATGCCCTCTTTTGACCCTTCGCTTCTAAAATGGCACGAGGAGACAAGCTCTCTTACGCTGCCACTGCCCGAACCTTTTCGTTATGAGCAAAATCTTGGCTATCTGACGCGTTCCACCAACGAGTGTCTATTCCATGTGGATAACTCCGATATTTATAAGCTGCTTCTCATTGGGGATAACCGCGTGCTCATCGCTGTCAACAGTGAGGATAACTTGGATCTGCGCATTCGCATCCTGTCCGCGGAGGCCGCGATCTCTCCGGCCCTTTTTGAAAATATCGCCCATTATGTGTGGGAATGGTTTGATCTCGGTACGGACCTTGCGCCGTTCTACGAGCTTGCCGGGCACGATCCTTTGCTGCGCCAAGTCACTCAAGACTTTAACGGACTGCGCTTGCTGGGCATTCCCGATCTTTTCGAGGCGATGAGCTGGGGCATTATCGGACAGCAGATCAATCTGACTTTTGCCTATACGCTCAAAAGACGTCTTGTCGAAGCCTTCGGCACGCGGTTGGACCTGCACGGACGAACATATTGGGCGTTCCCGTCGCCTGAGCGGATTGCCGGACTTTCAACGGAGGCTTTGACTGCCTTGCAATTCACGGGTAAAAAGGCCGAGTACTTGATCGGCGTTGCCCGGATGATGGCGGAGGGGCGGCTCGTCAAGGAAGAGCTGCTGCTGGGCAGCGATTTTGCTGCAATTGAAAAAGAACTGCTGAGTATCCGCGGCATCGGTCCCTGGACAGCCAATTATGTGCTCATGCGCTGCTTGCGCAACGCTGCCGCTTTCCCGATCGCGGACGTTGGCTTGCACAACGCGCTGAAGCATGTGCTTGGCTTGGAAGAGAAGCCGTCTCTTCCCCACATTCGCCAGCTTGCCGAGGGCTGGAAAGGCTGGGAAGCCTATGCTACTTTTTATTTATGGCGTGTCCTCTACTAGCGCATATGAAGGAGCGAATTCACCATGAAGTTTCTAGGGTTAATCGAACATTTATTTGCTCAATACGGGTACTTGGTCCTGCTGCTCGGCCTGCCTTTGGACGTTATCGCGCTGCCGATCCCTCCCGGTAATACGACCATGACCTATACGGGATATTTATCGTATAAAGGCGTGCTGAAGTGGCTGCCGGCGATGGCTGCGGCCTGGGTAGGGTCGACGATCGGCATGACGATCACGTATTGGATCGGATATAAGCTGGGGACGCCGATTATCGAGCGTTTTGGGAAGTATCTGTTTCTGAAGCCCGGCCATTTGGAGAAGACACGGAACTATTACGAAAAGTATGGCAATAAATTGCTGCTTTTCAGCTTTTTCTTGCCCGGCATCCGGCAGTTTATTTTCTACTTTGTTGGGATCATTCGCATTCCATACCGCATTTTTGCGGTTTATGCTTTCACGGGCTCAGCCTTATGGGTCGTCGTCTTTTTTGGAATCGGCTACTTATTCGGCGATCAGTGGCATGCGATGTTCATGTGGGTGGAGCAGTTTTTGATTTATGTCATGGTCGGCTTATGCGCTCTGCTGGCGGGGGTCCTTTTGTTTAAGTGGCGGAACCGCTGGAAAACGGGGATTTGATGACGCGAAAATGGCATGACCAAGTCAAGGTCGTCTAATAAGGACGTTTTACCCTATCATACAAAAAGGTTGCTCCTTCGGTCTCAGAGATCGAAAGAAGCAACCTTTATTTCGTTACTGCGGTGCTGCCGTTGGCGCCGGCGCTGGCGGATGGCCCGGTTTTCCGTTGGACTTAAAGCCGCCATGCTCCGGTTTCATCGGCGGCACGCCGCCTTTGCGTTCAACAAAGCTTTTCAGCTCATCGGTTAAATGATCCTTCAGCTTGGCGATCAGCTGGTCCTCGGTGATGCCTTTATCTTGGGCGATCTCGGCCAGAGATTTGCCCGATTTGCGCTGTGCGTTCAGCTCGGTTTCCGTGATCCCGAGGATCGAAGCGATTTCAGCGGAATTGCCGAACAGGCCGCCAGGCATCATGCCTCCGCGCGGTCCCGGTGCCGGGGCGCCTTTGAAATCCATCGTATGCGGTTTGGACTCGACGATTTTCTTCAAACGATCCGCGAGCGTCGATTTCATCTTGTCGGCTTGCTCCTGTTTGATTTTCCCAGCGGCGAGCGCGTCGTCAATTTTCTTCGTCTCGGCTTCGGTTAATTTGGCCAGGAGCTCATCTTCCGTTAGATTGGCTTTGTCCTGAGCAATTTGTACGATCGTTTTGCCTTGCTTAATCTCATCTTTCCATACAGACTGCTCGATGCCTAGAACGGCGGCGAAATCGATGGGGCTGCCTTGGGCAAATCCAAAACCGCCTTTGGCCGGTCCGTGTCCCTGATTCTTTTGACCGCGGAAATCTCTATGCTGGTTATCCTTGAATTTATCCTTCTGAGGTGCAGGCGCCCCTGTACTTGTTTCATCTGCGAATACTTGGTTATGCTGCAGCACAAGGCCACCGCTAATGAGCAATCCTGCCGCAAGCGTACCGACCAGCATTTTCTTGTGAATAAGCTTCATCCTGTAACTCCACCTTTTTCATGAAATGGTCTATTTGGCTTCAGTATACAGGGGAATTGTGAAAAAAATTTGAAGCTGTCCGCCATTCAGCAAGAAAGTTTACGCCGGCTTCCTGCCCTTCGTCATTCCTGTGAAACATAGAATTGCCCCAATCTCCATCAAAACAATAATGATGCCTAACGGAACTGCGGTGTGGCTGCCGCCAAGACCAACAAACGGAGCAATGACGCCCCCGATGATAAAAGAAAGCAGGCCAAGCAGCGCTGCTGCGCTCCCCGCCGTTTTCCCCTGACTCTGCAGCGCGAGTGAGGAAGTGGCGACAGAGACGGGCCCCACGCTGGAAACAATGAAGAAAAACGCAACCAGAATTGCTGGAAGCCCCGCCCCGGTGAGAACGGCAATGAGCAGCAGCAGGCCGCCAAAAGCAGCCATGGCCAGCCCCCCGGCCAGCAAACGATGGTCGCTCACTTTGCCTGCGAGCCTGCCCGTCACTTGACCGGCAATGATGACGCCTAGTCCGTTCACCGCGAAGCACACGCTGAACATTTGCGGGGAAACGCCGTAAATCTCCTGCAGCACAAACGGCGAGCCGGAAATGTAGGCGAACATGCCGGCAAAGACAAGTCCCTGCGTCAGCGCGTAGCCCATGAACATCCGGTCAGTGAGAAGACCGCGGAACGTTCGCAGGGTGTTGGTGAGGCCGCCCTTCGAGCGGCGTTCAGGCGGATGCGTCTCTTTTAGCCCCCATGCGGCGGCAACAAGCATGACCGCTCCGATAACGCCAAGCACAAGGAACACCCCGCGCCATGAAGTGAACTGCAGAATCTGCCCCCCTGCGATCGGCGCAAGAATAGGCGCGGCCCCGTTGACTAGCATGAGCATCGCAAAAAACTTCGTCAGCTCCACACCTTCATACATATCCCGGACAATCGCCCGGGAAATCACGATCCCCGCCGCTCCTGCCAAGCCTTGAAGGAACCGCAGACCGAGCAAGACCCCGATAGATGGCGCGAACATGCATAGAACGGACGAGACCGCGTATACGATGAGTCCGATCAGCAGCGGCGTTCGTCTTCCGCGCACGTCGCTCGCCGCCCCGGCTATGAGCTGGCCGATCGACATGCCAAGCATGCAGGCGGTCAGGCTCATTTGGGCCAGCGAGGTGCTGGTGTTGAGATCGCCGGCCAAATCAGGCAGCGCCGGCAAGTACATATCCAGCGAGAGCGGCCCGAAGGACGCCAGTGAACCGAGCACGAGCACCATCCACAGGCGGCTGCTGCGCCCGGTGGAGAGACCGGCTTGGGAAGTCATTTGGTTGGACATTTTAATCACAAACTTTCCTTTAGTAGTTAATTTAAGCTACCATTGTGCTTGGATTTTGTCTAGTGACTAGCTAAGGAGAAAAGCCCCTTCGACGAAGGAGCTTTTCAGTGAATCCATGAAGTTATTCAGCATCTTACTTAGACAATCAGTTCGTTTTGATCTTACTCAGCATATTTAGAACCGCTTGAGCCGTTTCAGCGCGAACCGCATTGGATTGCGCTGCGAAAGTGCCTTCCGCTTGACCTTGCATCAAACCGAGCTCGATTGCTTTATTGACATCCGCCGTCGCCCATGGCGATACTTGGCGGCGATCCGCCAGCGCAGTCACATGATCCGCAGAAGCGCCTTTAGCCCCTTTGACATGTTCGTAAGCCCGAACGATCAGCGCTGCCATTTGCTCTCGGGTTATCGGTGCATTCGGAGCAAACTCATGTGCGGAGACACCGGAGGTAAGTCCCGCGTTGTAAGCTGTGTTAATATCCGCAGCATACCAATCATTTGCTTGAACATCCGTAAACTGCGTCCCTGCGCTGCTTCCCTTGAGACTAAGCGCCTTCACAAGCAACGTCACAAACTCCGCACGGGTCGTGGTACCCTCTGGTTTAAACTCAGTATCGGTCACTCCCGATACGATCTGACGAGCGGAGAGTACTTGCAGCGTGCGATACGCCCAATGATTCTCAGGAACATCTTTGAACGTTTTATTGTATTCCATCACAGCATATTTGCTGAAATGCGGAGCATCAAAAGTAATGGTTTTGCCGATCGCATCCTTTTGACCGCCGATGTACTGCCAATTGTGCGCCGTTTCATCATAGAGATAAGCAGCAATCAAGTCTTCATCGAACTGGCTGCTGCCATAAGGAAGCACCACTTGAACCGGCTCCTTAAACGAAGCGAGCTTCGTTTCCTTGCCGCTGCCATCTGTCACAGTCAAAGATAAATCATAGACCTGGCCGCCAAATTTGAGAGCAGCATTTCCTGATTTGGCATCAACCGCCGGTACGGCATCAATCCGCACTTTGACAATCAGGTTTGCATCCCCGTTAACCTGGCCGACCAATTGCTGCATGACCGTCGGAGGAATGGATACGGCAACTCCGCCGATTCTCACTTCTACCGTACGATCGCCTGCTGTTTGCAATGATAGAGCCGTTAATATCGCTTCCTTGCTTCCATTCGTCAACGTAACCACCGCTTTTCCGTCATGCACCTCAAGCTGGCTAGGTGTCACGGAAGGCGTCGATACCATTGGCGATGTTTCCGATGAAGTAGTCCCCGTTGATGTATCCGGTGGCGACACGGAATCCTGACCGCTAATCGCAATCACGGCCTCACCTTTCACGCCGCTGCCGTCGTCCGCGGTCGCAACAACCTTCACTTGACCATTCTTCACTGCAGTCAATAAGCCGTTCGCGTCGATGGTCGCCTTATCCGTTGCCGTTCCATCCTCATTCAGCACAGTCCAAGTTACCGTTCTGGTATCGGCATCCGGCGGAACTACGTCCGCTAACATTTGCAGTGTGCCGTTTTTAGACGTAATTGCTGTTAATCCGCCTGCTCCGCTTACAACAATACCGCCGACCGGCGTCTGACCGCTAATCGTAATCATGGCCTCGCCTTTCACGCCGCTGCCGTCGTCCGCCGTTGCAACGACCTTCACTTGACCGTTCTTCACAGCGGTCAATAGACCGTTCGCGTCGATGCTCGCCTTATCCGTTGCCGTTCCATCCACGTTCAGCACAGTCCAAGTTACCGTTCTGGCATCGGCATCCGGCGGAACTACGTCCGCTAACATTTGCAGTGTGCCGTTTTTAGACGTAATCGCTGACAACCCGTCAGCTCCGCTTACCGCAATACCACTGACAAGCACCTGATCGCTAATCGTAATCACAGCTTCGCCTTTCACGCCGCTGCCGTCGTTCGCCGTCGCAACGACCTTCACTTTACCGTTCTTCACCGCGGTCAATAGACCGTTCGCGTCGATGCTCGCCTTATCCGTGGCCGCTCCATCCTCGTTCAGCACCGTCCACGTTACTGTTTTGGCATCGGCATCCGGCGGAACTACCTCCGCTAACATTTGCAGTGTGCCGTTTTTAGACGTAATCGCTGACAATCCGCCTGCTCCGCTTACCGCAATACCACTGACAAGCACCTGACCGCTAATCGTAATCACGGCCTCGCCTTTCACGCCGCTGCCGTCGTTCGCCGTCGCAACAACCTTCACTTGACCATTCTTAACTGCAGTCAATAAGCCGTTCGCGTCGATGCTCGCCTTATCCGTTGCCGTTCCATCCTGATTATATACCGACCAAGTTACTGTCTTGATAGCTGCATCCGGTGGAGCTACGTCTGCCGACATTTGGAGCGTTCCGCTCTTCGTATTAATCGTTGCTTTTCCTCCGGCACCCGTTACGGCAATGGAGGAAACCGGCGTTTGCCCCGAGATTTGGATGGTCATGCTGCCTTGAGCCGCCGAACCGTCCGTGGCCGTTGCTGCGACTTGAATCGTTCCATTCCCTTGAGCAGCAAGCAAACCGTTGGCATCGATGGTCGCTCTTGCGCTTAGGGCTCCGTCCGGGTTATAGACGGACCAGAAAACCGTTTTATTCGCTGCAGTCGCAGGCTGTACGTCAGCCATCAGCTGGAGCGTACCGCCTTTTACCGTAATCCCGGTCACCCCGCCTGCCGAAGCGACACTAACGGAAGAAACCGGATTCCAATAAGAAATGGCCGTTCCATTCATTCTAAAGTCAGTAAATTCTGCCGTTTTCGAAGCGATGGCGGTATTCAGTTTTCTTGTGAAAATACCGACCTTTGCATTCGTTAAGGACATCGTAAAGTTATTCGCATGCTGAGTCCAATTCTGGCCGTCAGCGCTGTAGTAGGCCGTGTACGTCGAGCCGACTCTCTGGATTTTCAGATAAATATCGCTGCTCGTTATAGGATCCGCGATATTCTTATCCGTCTGAGTGCCATTGCTCACCTGCGAGAAACGAAGCTGGCTCACAGCGGAACGTCCAAGAGAAATCAAATTTTTATCATCTTGGTAGACGACAAGCCCCGCCCACTCGAAGTTATTGCTGGCATCAAATTTAAGCTTCGTGGTGATTGTGAAATCTCCCACTGTCCCGGGATCCATAAGGAGAACACCCTTCGGATAATTGCTTGCAGAGCCCCAGGTTCCTTCCTGCGTCGAAAGCTTCATCACATTCCCGTTCTTCGGATCAAGCGCCCAATAGCCCGCGCTTTCCCTGACCCAACTCCATCTGCTGTCCAGATTGACCGATTGCCCAATTACAGTGACAAGCGCGCTTCCTGCAACATTAGAGCCGTCGTTCGCTTTGGCTACTACTTTGACAGTGCCGTTGCCCTTGGCGGTAAGCAGCCCTGCCGTACTGATGCTCGCATTCGTCGTTGCCGAATCGTCCGTGTTGACGACAGACCAGGTCACCGATGGATCGTCCGCGTTATCCGGTGCGACCGCAGCATTCATCTGCAGAGTGCCGCCCTTGAGCGCAATTAGCGACGAATTGCCCGCTCCCGTTACGGTAATGCCTGAAACTTTGGCAACCTGACCGGTGATGGTAATCAGTGCCTCACCTTTGACTCCGCTATGATCGTTCGCCGATGCGACGACCTTCACCGTGCCGTTATCGGCTGCGGTCAGCAGGCCGTTGACATCGATGGAAGCCTTGCTCGTCGGTTGACCATACGTATCGAACACTGCCCATGTTACCGATGAATTGTCGGCACCAGCCGGAGATACGGCTGCCAGCATTTGCAGCGTGCCGCGCTTGGCGGTTATCGTTGCCATGTTTCCGGCTCCTCCAACCGTAATTCCGGTAACCGCAGCGTTCGGCGCAGGATAAACCGTAACAGTCGCCTGCGCCGGTACCGTAGTCCCATCCACCACGCCTAGAACCGTGAACGTTCCCGGAGCTGCAAATTGAATCGGCGTTATCGGATTCCAGGTAACATGCGCCAGCTTGGACGTTACGTCGGAGAACTGCTGCGTTACCGTATCCGGCAATACAGGCGCTTTGCCTGCAAAGGTATCCACAGCTGCACCTATAATGCCGGTTGTCGTTCTCGGCGTATAGTCGTTTAATGTCGTCCGCATTGTGCCTTTCTTAACGAACGTGCCCGCCGCATTGGCAATATGTGTAATCTCCCCCATACCGCCCAAAAAGACAGTCGTAGCATGATGAATGGTTACTCCCGGCACATCGGGAATCTCAATGGCGCGCTCCAGCTTAACGTCCGCATCCCGGAAGAAGGAATACAGCCCAAGGCCATAGGCCTGATGGGAAGTCACCGTATCCGCCACTTTATAAGAAGCATACCCGTTGACTGTGCCGTTGCTGCTCATCCATCGCTCCTGATTCGGAACGTCATACGGGATTTCCGTCTGGTAGAAATACATTTTTCCGCGTTCGCCGTTCCATAAAGTCTGATACTGATGGAAATGCTCAACGAACAAACCGTAAAAAATAACATCATTTCCGTTCACAATCATCCCGTTGGTCGTCAAATTCGAATCCCATCCGGCCCCGGTACCGTGATCCGCCCGCCAGACCCAGAAATGGTCGCCGATGACGTTGTTGCTATTAATCTCCACACAGACATCCGCCAAGGCCAGCGCATCTCCGCCGACTCTAAAATACAAGTCTTGCAGAGAAGTAGGGTTGGCTGCATGATTGGCTGCACTGCCTTTCGGTCCTACCTGCAAGAGAACGGGCGAGTTTGTCGCCCCGGCTTCAAAGAGAAGGCCGGCAATCTTCACGCCGTCTACATCCGCTACCGATAAGGCAACATTGCCGCTATCAGCATGAAGCGTTGCAAGCCCTAAACCGAGCACGACGGCGTTAGGATTGGTCACTTGAATCGGCTTGCTCGTATGATAGACCCCTGGTGTAAGGAGCAGATTTTTACCTTGAGCAAGGGCTGCATTGATCGTGTCGACAGACATTGCTGGATTTGCAATAAAGAAGTTCTCGATGGAGAGCGACGTTCCCGCCGGCGTCCCGTTTGCCCAGCTTGTCCCGTTGGCATTCGCCCTTACGTCAGGCACAAACACGTTGTATTGGTTGGCGGCCGGGTCCCAGGTCAAGAAAGGCTTTTCCCGAACAACCGGCGTTTGATTAATGACGGTATACGCGTTGGTCGGCCAATTCTCTACAGGTGGATTGACGTTGCCCAGCAGCGTTGTGTTCCACACCGAACCGTTCCAGCTAGCCCATTGGCTGTTTCTGGAGAACCACTGCTGCTGCGAACCGGGGACGACACTGCCGTCGACCATGGAATCGGCCAAATAGCCCCCGCTCGCCCAACCGCCCTGATCGTGCAGGGTCAGGCTGCCCTTAATGTGCATGCGCCTCATGGAAGCCGCTTGCGAAACCGCCCACAGCATGTTTCCGCCGGACGGCGTCTCGGCAAAGTTCTCAACCGATCGCCAGAAGTTCTGGGTAGCATTGTGCGGCGGAAGCCAGTTGGCGTCAACAGAAACGCCGCCGGTAAGGTTAACATCATCCGGCAGCAAACCCAGGCCGGCGACTTGCGTGTAAAAGCCAAGTCGAATATTGGCCGTGTATGTGCCCTGTTTGAAAAGCATCGCATAGCGCTCTTGACCGAATTGATTTTTTTCCTGAACTGCAAATATGTCATCACTGGTCGTTTGAATATCCGCTGCAGGCGTCGAAGAATCAAAGATATACACATTCGGACCGAAATCGGGCTGTGTCAAAATCGAGGCCTGATCCACATCCGATTCCGCACCGCCGCTAATGGAAGTCACCTTATAGAAATATCGGACGTTGGCGTTTAAGCCCGTATCCATGAAGGTGGTTGTGGCAATTGCGGCACCGTTGACCTTCGTAAAAGTTCCATTGCCGTTAGAAGAACGGTATATGTTATATCCGGTCGCTCCTGTTACAGCCGGCCATGCCAGTGTAATGGAGCTTGATGTCGAGTTTGCAGCGTATACCGCTGAAGTGACCGACGTTCCTGCGCCCCCGCCCGATGAGTCGCCAGCCGTAGTTGCCCAAGCTCCGGACGAGCCAATGACCAGGCTCAGCAACTGCGCACCTGCGAGCATGGCTGACAGTTTCCTTTTTAACATGCTTTTCCCCCCAATGTCTTGTTGTCTAGAAAAAATATAGCGCTTTCAGACTATACTACCATTCAAGTAGATGAGATCGAAGTCGCTAGTTTTACTACTTTGAACAAAAATTTGACTTCTTTTCACGGAAGCGTAAAAAAGCCAGCTGCGACAGAGCAGCTGACTTTCTTTTCATCTTTTTCAAACAAATCGGCTCGGCACAACGCCGTAATGCTGCTTGAACACTTTGACAAAATACCCTTTGCTTTCGTAACCCAACATCTGAGCGACCGTTTCCAGTGTTTTGTCCGACCCGTTCAGAATTTCCTTGGCTCGTTCCATCTTGACGCGCGTCACGTACTCGATGAACGTTTCCCCGGTTTCTTTCTTAAATAAGCGACTAAAATAACTGGGATTCAAGTGTAAATAATCCGCCACTTCCTCCAGTGTAATCTTCCGCCCCAGATGGCGCCCTATATACTTTTGAGCGTCAATGATCTCTACTTTTTTGCTTTGCTTGGCAATTTGCTCCATCAGTTCGGCTGCATCTTTTACAATACCCGTCAGCCATTCTTCAAGCTCGCCGATACTGGCTAACTGATCCAAATCTCTTTGCAGCTTCTCATTGGCATATTGCTGATTGAACCTTAGCTTCAGCATCATATCGAGTACCAGCTTGAATACGAATTGCTTCACGGATTTGGGCGGGAAACGATGCTGCGAAATGAATTGAATAAACGGCTTTACAACCGCAGCAGGATCGGCATTCCCGTCGAGCATAAAGCGATTTAATTGATCGGCGTACACATAATAATGGGCAAGCGGATCTTTCTCAAGCGCTAACGAGTAGCTGTTCTCGCTGCTTTTCACAAACTCCGGCTCCCACGCGTAGAACAAACGCTCCGAATCCTGCAGCAATCGGGCATACTGCCGCTTGATGCCGGATGGATCGCCGACCATCTCCCCCAATACCATGGAGACAGGAAGCTTGAGAACCTGAGTCAGCTTGTTCTGGACATCTCTACACAGTGCTGCTATACGGTCGTAAGGGTTGATTCTCAAATCTTTCCGGATGTTGAACAGGAGACAAAACTCTTTGGCAGAATAACTGAAAATGACCTTATCCCTTTCGGACTCCAATAGTTCTTCAACCGCATTTTCTACGATAAATTTGACGGTGTCCTCACTTTCATATCGATGCAGTGCATGACGGAAACGGTGCAAACGACAGACAACCGGAATGAAATACGGCAGAATAGGGTTCAAACCGAAGTCTTCCAAACGCTCGATCCAGCTAGGATCCTCTAATACAGGCGTGGAGAGGAGGTCGCGCAGCCATTTCTCCTTAGCCGCAGACTTGTTCCGGTTCACTTGCAGATGAAGATTGCGCACTTCGAATTGCAGTTCATCTTCTTTCTCCATTTTGGACTTCGCTTTGACAATAAGGTCGATCAAATGCTGAGGCTCCAGCGTCTCCTTCAAAATATAGTCCTCGACACCGATTTGAACCGCCTTCTGTGCGTATCGAAAATCGTCATGACACGATAAAATGAAAAACCGTGGTCTTGAGCTGATGGCTTTGACGGCTTTAATAAATTCGATGCCATCCATTCCCGGCATGCCAATATCGGTTACGATCAAATCCGGCATAGACGTTCGGCAAATTTGCAGAGCCTCCTGAGCGTTTGTGCAGGTGCCTGCAAGATGCAACTGATGATCCTCCCAAGCTATCATCATTCGCAAAAACTGCAAAACCGCCACATCGTCATCAACCAACAAGACGCTATGCATATTCATCTGCCTCCTTGTGGAATGTGATCGGCATTCGGAGTGTCAGCCTGAATCCCTGACCCGGCGAGCTTTCTATTTCCATGTTATAGACGTCCCCATAGATGATGCGCAGACGCTCATTCACATTTCTTAACCCGATGCCATTCATGCGGGATGACCTCTCTCTCTTATCGTCTCCCCGCTGACCGGTTTCCGTGAGCATCGCCGTGACATGAACCAATTGTTCCTCCGTTATCCCGATGCCGTTATCTTCCACGCGAATATAGAGCAAATGTCCCTGCTTCCATGAGCTTAAAGAGATAAGCCCGTGTTTCTGCTGCAATCCATGGAGATAAGCATTTTCAATTAGCGGCTGCAGCGTAAATCGGGGAATCATCGCAAGCAGCGTATCTGAAGCCAGACTGATGGCAAGCCGAACATTCTCCAGATGCCGGAAATTCATAAGCTTCATATACTGTTCAATCGTACCCGATTCCTCGTGCAGCGTAATGTATTCGTTATTCCGGTTAATCGTCATCCGAAGAACCGTGGACAAGGAACCAATAATTTCTGCGATTTCCACCTCGCCCTTCATCCTGACCTGAAGCCGAATGGAATTAAGGGTATTAAATAGAAAGTGGGGGTTAATTTGCGCCTGGAGCGCCTCCAATTCGGCCATTCGCTTCCGCCCTTGCTCCCATTCAATTTGGCGGATCATATCCTCAATCTTGTCCAGCATTCTGTCGAATGACGAACCTAGCCGTCCGATCTCATCCTGTCCTGTAACCTGCGAACGCTGATCCAGATTGCCGAGCTCAACACGCGAAGCTGTCTTGACCAGCTGCACGATCGGCTTGGTCAGCTGCCGCAACAGGTAGAACAGGACGAGAGAAAACAAAACAAAAAACAACGCTTGAAAGACAAAAATATCGTTCAGGAAATTACCGATATTGCCGGTCACAACCCAGTACGGCGTCAAGCTTTGCAAGCTCCAGTCGGCGATAGCAAGGGAATGATTATACGCAATGTACTCCCCGCCGTTCCAATCCAATTTCTCCGTCAAGCCGGAGGAAAGCATCGAAGCCGGAACCTTGCTGCCGATCATCTGTACATTGGCATGGGAAACTATCGTCCCCGTCCCGTCCAGCAGCATCATCGTCTGATCCTCGGCATATTTGCTGAAGATTTCATGAATCTGTTCCTCCGGCTTGCTGATAATGATGTAGGCATTGGGTGCGTTGGCATACAGCTGAATCGTACGAACAACGGTAATCAGCTTCGGAAACCGTCCGGCATCGGAACGCACATAGTTGTTTTGGACGCCGACCCAATTGGTGGTATTGACCGGATCCCCCGCCATCTGCTGCAGCCACGCTTCTTTGTATAACGACGATAAATTGTTCTGGTACGTAGAGTAGTTGGAAAAATACAAGCCGCTGGGCAGCACAATCGTTACATAGGTCTTTCCTCCAAAAAAGGTGAGCTGCTCCAGCTTCTCGGCCACGGGCTTATAGGCGAAAAAGTCGACCTGATTGCCGCTGCTCTTGTCGTAGCTGTTCGATGCGAGCCTTAAATTCGTAATGAACTCGCTGTCATATTGAAGCATGTTAAAAGCGTTCAGCATGTCCCTGACAATGTTGGAAATATACAAGTCCGCCACTTCCAGCGATTGCTCTGCTTTAACGGACGCTTTGGTGGTCAGTTCATTTTTGGTATACAGCCCCGTAAGCGCAAGCGTAAGAATAGAAGGAATAACCAGACATAACAACGAGATGGTGATCAGCTTCTGACGCCAACTAAAGGAAGGCCATCTCATCCAGATCTCTCCCTTCTTTTGTGAACATAGGCCTGTCTATCTGGAGTGTATCATATCCGTACGCGTCCAGATACAGCTCACGAAAAAGGGATGCCGTGTTAGGCATCCTCTTTCTTCCATTTTTATTTCTTATTCGCATCGATTATTTTTTGCAGATTCGTTTTAATACTTTTCATCGTCGTTTCGATGTCTGCCGCACCGAGCAAAAATTTCTCGGCTTCAGAAATGTAGGCTTTTTCGATGTCTGCAAAATAGGAAACGGCGATCGGGGGATCAGGAAGCTTCGATATGGTCAGCGTATTGATCAAGGACGCCTTATCAATCTTGTCCGGGGTCTTCGTTGCGGCAATAATCTGATCCAGCTCATTGTTAAGATTCGCTTTTTTCCATGCGGACAATTGCTTTGTCAGCCCCATTCCTTCCGTAGAAAGGAAACGGATGAATTGATAAGCCTCCTGTTTATGCTTCGACTTGGACGAGATGACCAGAGAATCCGCTCCGCCGAACGAGTAATTCTCGTCTCCCTGGTTGTTAGTTGGCCAAGGAGCGAATGCGGATACGAACGCAGCAGGAATTTTATCGGTGCCACCCGCTTCTGCGATCATCCACGGTCCGGTCGGCAGCATGCTGGCTTTGCCCTGGAAATATTCGTCCCGATACGGAATTTTCTGCGTGACAACATCTTGGTAAGGTCTGACACTGCCGTCCGTTCGCTCCATAGCGTAACGCAGCTCAAGCGACGCTTTCATCAAAGGATTATCGGCATCAAGCGCCGTTCCATCATCGGTCATAATGCCTTGATTTTTCGGTGAGCTGTACTTTTTGAGCAAGAAATAGTCCTTCCATGTGTGCATGAACGCGCCATACTGCTTGTTCGGTCCCTCCCCCTTCGTAAGCTTCTTGGCGTAATCCCGGAATTCATCCCACGTCCAGCTCTTCGGAACGGCAAGTCCCGCTGCATCGAGCTGCGCCTTGTTCAGCAGAATGAACCACGGCCCGAATTTACCCGGCAATGAGTACCGTTTCCCGTTCACTTTCATTTGTTCGGCTTTGTATTCATCGCTGTATTTTACATTTTCTTTGGTCAAATATTCGTCAAGCGGCTCCAGCATGCCGCTGGTGGCCCTTTTACTGAAATCCGGGGTTGAATTCAGCGAAAACACGTCAAAATCCTCTCCGGATGCATACATAATATCGATTTTTTTCTGCGTTTCATTTGAATCATTTTCCACTAACGGCAAGTATTGAACTTTAATGTTCGGGTACTTCTTCTCAAAAGCATCAATCGTCGGCTGGTAGACCGAGGCTTTCTCCCAGTTCAGGAATTTAATCGTTACCGGTTTGGCGGGACTGGCCGCAGCGGACGCGACGGGATCGGATGCTTTGATTGGTTCTGCCTTGGAACCGGTCTCTCCGCCGCAGCCCGCGAGCAGGCTTGCGATAACGATAGAAGACGCGGATACAGACAGCCATTTTCTTTTCATGATTGAATACCTCCCTTAGGTGAACAACCTTTATGTTCTCTACTTCATAACCTTATCAGCTATGAATTCGTTTTCAAAGTTAGTATCTTTACTACTTCGCTTCTTTTTTTTACCCTTTAACGCCTCCCAGCGCTATACCCGCAATCACCTGTTTTTGCCCAATGATGAAAATAACGAGCAGCGGAATGATGGCTGAAACCGTACCTGCCATGATGAGTGAGTAGTAAGCCCCGCTCTCGGAAGAAAACTTTTGGATGCCGATTTGAACCGTTGCCAGGACATCGCTTCTGAGAAAAATCAATGGATTCTGATAGTCGTTCCAGGTCCAGATAAAACGCAGAATCCCGTAAGTGGCAATCGCGGGTTGAACAAGCGGCAATGCAATTCGGGTGAAAATAACAAATTGACCTGCACCGTCGATTCGCCCCGCGTCCAAATATTCTTTGTGAATACCAAGAAAAAACTGTCGGAGCATAAACGTTCCCAATGCGCTGAAGGAACCGATCAACACAAGCCCGAGATGCGTATCGAACAGATTCAGCCATTTGAAGATCATAAACTGCGGCACAATAATGGATGAACTCGGAATCATGAACGTCATCAGAACGACCGCAAACCAGGCCTGCTTTCCTTTGAAGTCAACATGAGAGAAAGCGTAGGCGGCCATACTGGACACGATGATTGAAATCAGTGTCGTCAGCACACTGACTTTCATCGAATTCCAGTAATATCGCATAAACGGATGCTCCCCAGACCAAACCTCATGGTAATTTTGGTAAGCTTGCCAGTGCTTCGGAATCCATTCGACCGGGTATGTAAACACATCGATCTCCGGCTTCATCGAAGCGGATATCATCCATATAAAAGGAAGCAGAAAGGCTGCTCCCACGATCAGCAGGAGAATCGTAACGACGGCTCTCCCAAGTTTACCAGTTGTTTCCATTTGCCTGCCTCCACACCTAGTAGTTGACCCATTTTTTCTGTCCATAGAGTTGGATAATTGTCATGAGCAGGACGCAGCCGAACAAAACCCATGCCATGGACGACGCATATCCCGTCTTCAAATTTTCGAACGCCGTCGTATACAAGTAATACGTAATGACCGAAGTCGAGTAAGAAGGGCCTCCGCCCGTCAGCACTTTAATAATATCGAAAGACTTGAAGGAGCTGATTAGTCCTGTCACTAACAGGAAGAGCGTTGTCGGCGATACCAGCGGCATCGTGATTCGCAAGAACCTTGTCCAGGGCCCCGCCCCGTCCATATCCGCCGATTCATACAGATCCCTTGGAATCGCCTGCAGCGCAGCCATATACACAATCATGCAGAAGCCGATGCCGATCCACACGAGAATCAACATAACCGATGGAAGCGCGTAGTGCATGTCTGCCAGCCATTTGGGAGAATCGGCAACCCCGAGCGCCTTTAGCGCTTGGTTGACCGGACCGTACGAAGGATGGAACAGCAGTTGAAAAACAATCGCCACAGCTACAATGCTGGATATGTAGGGCATGAAGAAAATAACTTTAAACAAACTTTTCATGTACACATACTTATCTATGAGCACCGCCAGAATTAACGCGAGAATAAGCTGTATCGGCACGACAAGTAAAAGCACCAAATTGTTGCGGAACGATTTCAAAAACACCTGATCATCCAACAGCAGGAAATAATTTTTAAATCCGATAAATTTCATTTTGTCCAATCCCGCAATAAAGCTCCAATCGGTGAAACTGAGAATCAGAGACAGCAGCGTAGGAATAATGGTAAAAATGATCAACCCCATCAGCATCGGCCCCACAAGGATGTAGCCCGCCAGATTCTCCTTTTTTTCGCCTTTTATCTTTCGAAGAGCGGAGGCCGGTTTTGTTTCAGTTTTCAGCACGATGTCTCACCTCAGTGTTCTTGTTAAAATAGCTGTCTCGCTAATGCTCTAACGATAGTTTTATTAAACTGTTTTATGTCGTAAAAAAAAAGTTATAGATTTGACTATTCTCAAAAATATTTGACTACTATGCCTCTCTGATAATAAAAAGCGCAGCTTTTGAATCGCTCCAAAAAGCTGCGCCATTTTTCCCGTTATTCATTGCGAGGCATAACGTACTAATTGTAGACGTTAAACTCCCTTACGGACCACCAGTTCGTCGCCGTCCCGGTCTGCACGACCTTAATGTAACGCGCCGTTTTGGGGGCGAGACTGATCGTAATCAACGGATCCGTACCGGTTCCGCTGGCAACCTCGCTGCCCCAATTGGTGCCGTCGCTGGACACAAACACTTGATATCCGCGCGCATAGTCCTTACTGTTGCCGGTGCAGTCTAGGGTCAATTTATTGAAAGTTTTGGCCGCTTTCATATCGACGATGAAATATTGGCCGGGGACCATATCCGTCCCGGTCGTCCAACGGGTGGATGCGTTGCCGTCCAGCATGTTGGCCGGCGTGCTGTTGACTGGGGAGGTTGTCGCCGTCCAGCCCGTGCGGTCAAGTGCGGAACCGCTTGCTGCTTTCGTATACGCGCGCACGTAATCCACATACATCTTCTGCGGCAATGCCGTATCGTCAGGGCTCGTTTTTCCGGTAAACGGTGTGTTGGGACCGCCAATCGCCAAATTCAGAATGAGATAGAACTTCTGATCAAACGGCGCCGGATACGGAGCGGAAGGCGTGAACCATCCCGTTTTTGTGGAAAAGAGCACATCATCAACGTACCAGCGGATGGCATTTTCTTCCCATTCGACCGCAAATGTGTGATACGAATCGGCGAAGGATTGCCCGCTTGGCAAGAAGTAGCTGGCCCCGGATGAGGAGTCGTTCGGCCAATCGTTGCCGTAGTGAATGGTACCGGACACTTTATCCGTCACGTCACCGCGATTTTCCATAATATCAATCTCGCCGCTCTTCGGCCAACCGCCGTAAAGGCCATCTGTCGAAAGCATCCAAATAGCCGGCCACATGCCTCTGCCCTGAGGAAGCTTGGCGCGAATCTCGAAACGTCCGTACTTCCAATCGCCTTTGTTTTTGGAAATGAGTTTTGCCGACGTATAGGACTGACCGCTATAGCTTTCTTTCTTGGCGGCAATGACCAGCGAGCCGTTCTCCAGATACGAATTGTCTCTTCGGCTTGTATAGTACTGAAGCTCGCTGTTGCCAAACCCGCCCCCTTGATCGATAAGACTCCAATTGGCGGAATCCGGTGCGGAGCCGTTCGTTCCGTTAAACTCATCGGACCACACAAGCTGCCAGTTGTCGCTAGGAGCCGAGTATGCGGAATGGACGGGCAGCAGGCCTATCATCAGAAACAGCAGAAGCATCATAGATACACGTTTATTCAACAGTTGTCACCATCGCTTTCTTCATTCGTCAATTGTACACATTGAACTCTCTGACAGACCACCAGTTCGTTGCCGCAGCGGTCTGCACCACCTTAATGTATCGCGCGGTTTTCGGCGCAAAATTGATCGTAATCAGCGGAGCCGTGCCCGTCCCGCTGGCCACCTCGCTGCCCCAATTGGTACCGTCGCTGGAGACGAACACCTGGTACCCGCGCGCATAGTCCTTGCTGTTGCCGGTACAGTCAATCGTAAGCCCGCTGAACGTTTTCGACGTCTTCATGTCTACGACAAAGTATTGTCCTGGCACCATGTCCGTCCCGGACGTCCAGCGGGTTGTCATATTGCCGTCCAGCATATTGCTTGGCGTACTACTCACTGGAGAAGTCGTTGCCGTCCAGCCCGTACGATCCAGCGCTGTCAGCATCGGTGTGCCGGTTCCCTGGAATTCAGCCACCGTCTGCCTCATCGCTGCGCTCGGTGAATTCGCATAGACGCGATCGCCAATGTTGTTAATGACATGCGTGATCTCACTGCCCGCCGTTCCCGAAAGCCAGATCGTCGTCATGTGGTGTACCTTGACTCCCGTTACATCTGGCACCTCGATGCCGCTATTCAGTTTGACCGCCGCATCTCTGAAGAAAGAATAAACGCCAAGTCCCCAGGCTTCATGCGTAGTGACGGTATCCGCGACCTTGTAGGAGGGATAACCGTTCTCCGTTCCATTCCTGCTCATCCAGACCGATTGATTCGGTACATCGTACGGAATTTCCGATTGATAGAAATAAGTGCGGCCACCATTGCCGTTCCAGAGCGTTTGATACTTGTTGTGATGTTCGTTGAACAAGCCGTAGACCGTCACGTTGTTTCCGTTCACAACCAGCCCGTAATTGGAGTCGTTCACTCCCCAACCGCTGCCGGTGCCATGATCGGCGCGCCAGATCCAGAAATGATCGCCGATCACATTGCTGCTGTTGATTATCAAGTCAGTGTCTGCCAAGCCTGCGCCTGCTCCGCCAACCCGGAAGAACAAATCCTGTAAAATCGTCGGATTCGAGCTATGGCTTAGCGAACTGCCCGTCGGTCCGACTTCCAGCAGCGAGGACGACATGGACGGGCCGGCATCGTACAGAATGCCCGAAATTTTCACGCCGTCGACATCAGCTACCGACATGGCAATTTTCCCGTTATCCGGCACGAGTGTCGGCATGCCGATGCCCAGAACGACCGTGTTTGCATTTGTGATACGAATCGTATCATTTAAGTGGAAGATGCCTGGTGTAAACAGCACATGCTTGCCTTGATTCAGTGCAGCGTTAATGCTCGCAGCCGTGGCCGTTTCCGGCCGGGCAATATAGAACTGATCGATCGGGAGAGAGGAGCCCGGTGTCGAGCCGCTGGCCCAGCTGACGCCTTTGGTATTCGTTTGCAGCGTCGGGACGAAAATGTTATATTGCCCGGAGCTGTTGACATACAGATACGGTTTTTCCCGCACGACGGGGGTATTGGCAACAATCGTGTAGGGCGGATCAGGGAAAGTGGCCGCAGGCGGCGAAGCGTCTCCTACCATAACCGTGTTCCAGACGGAACCTCCCCAGGACGCATACTGATTGTTTCGATTGAACCACTGCTGCTGCGAAGCAGGTGTGACTTTATTGTCCACGATGGAATCCGCCAAGTATCCGCCGCTGGCCCAGCCGGCATTATAGTTGGCATCAAAATCGAACAACTCCAGACTTCCCTTGACGTGAACGCGCCGCATAGGCGCAGCCTGCGAAACAGCCCACCGCATCTTGCCGCTCGATGGCGCCACCGCCAAATTTTCAATGGATCGCCAAAAATTTTGCGTCGCGTTGCCGTTGGCCCACTTGGCATCCACGTTAAGTCCACCCGTAATGCTCACGTCATCGGGATTCTGTCCCAGCCCCGCAACATGCGTATAGAAACCCTCACGGATATTCACATTATACGTTCCGGGCTTAAAAAGCATCGCATATCGCTGAGTACCGAACTGATTCGTTTCCTGCTTGGTGAAAATGGTTCCGGCGACGCTCTCGATGTCGGCAGCCGGCATCGTCGGGTCGAATACGTAGACATTCGGCCCGAAAATCGTGGTGTTTGCGTCGCTAATTGATGCCGCTTTGGAAATTCCGGATAATACGGGCAATAAGCTCATTGCCAAACTTACAACGGAAACAGCCGCAAGCACTTTTTTAATCATGATACCTCCTCCTGAACTGAAAAATAAGATATGATGCTCTTGATTTCTGCGTAAAGTAAACGCTTTCACCTCCTCTTATCTGGTATTGTAATCAAAAATCAATGATTTTCTAAGAAGCTAAAATGACTGTTTTTAAAATTTTTTTACCATTGTTTCACTGTCATGATAGCGGTACATGAACAAAGCCCCCAACACCTGTTGGAGGCTCCGTCTTTGTCTTTGTCTCTGGCTTTGTCTCACCACTGCACTTACTCAGCACTGCTCTTACTTCGTCACCTTCACCGTCACCTTGTCGCTGGACGTAACGCCGCCCGCATTAACCAACTCGCAGCGATACTCGTAAACGCCGACGGCCCGGCCGGCGATCGCGCTCACCGCGCTTTGCGCACCAGGCGAAGCTGCGCTTAACGCTTTCGTTTCGATCAATACGCCATTTTCGTATAAACGGTACTCTGTCGCATTGGTGCCCCACCACATGTTCATCGTCACCTGGTAGTTGCCGTCGCCATCCCAATTGTCTTGAGAAAGCACCGGTTTGCCGGGAGCTGCATCGGTGATCTTCACAACAAGCGGGGCGCTTGTTGTCGTTCCAAAAGAATTCATCAATTCACTCGTATACGTATAAGTGCCATTCGGTTTGCCTTTCACGTCCGCTTTGGCCGTTTGAGCGGCCGGCGATGCATCAGTCAGTGCTTGCGTATGAATGAGCACGCCATTCTCGTACAACTTGAACACCGAGCCGTTATTGCCCCACCACATGTTCATCGTTACGGTAAAGTTGCCGTCTTTCAAGCCGGTCGCATGACCGCTGTTATCCGACAGCACAGGCATGCCTGGCGCCCCTGCGGACAACGGCTTCACAACGGTAATCGTAACCGCATTCGTTTGCACCGTTGTTCCATTCAGCGTAACTGCAGCTGTCAGCTGTGCCGAACCTTCCGCCTTCGCACTGACTTTGCCCAGTGCATCTACAGTCGCCACAGCCCCATTGCTTGTGCTGTACACTACAACAGCACCGCTCAAGTCCGCAGGCGCCCCGCTGCTCAGCACACCCGTTACACGGGCAGCTGTCGTTTCGCCCGGTTTCAGCGAAGCCGCATCAACCGCCAGCGTCGCTTGGCTGAGCTTCACCCGCGCGCTCACGTTGAACGGCACCGTCGCTTGCGCAACGTTGCCCGCAGCGTCGACAACACGGTACCCGACCGTGTGCGCGCCCAACGTTAAGCTGCCTGCTGCAATCGTTTGGCCGCTGCTGATCGCTGCGCCATCGAGTGTCAACGCCTGCTCGGCTACGCCTGAAACAGCATCTGTACTCGCCAACGCAAATGTTAACGTATCTGCATCCGTTACATCCCCAACCGCATGACCGGATTGCGTCAATACAGCTGTCGGAGCGGTTTTATCCAGCTTCACCTGCAAAGTTTTTACAGCCTCCGCATTCCCGGCCGCATCGGTGGAAGAATACGACAGCGTATTCGCACCCTCTGTTTGAATCACTACGGGCGCTTCATAACGAACCGATGCCCCGCCGTTCATGCTGTACTGCGTCGTCACCGCACCCGCACGATCATCCGAAGCTGTCAACGTGACCGTCACATCTTCCTTAAACCAGCCCGCGCCGTTCGGAGCACCTGATAAGGCGGCTGTCGTCACTGGCGGAATCGTATCCGCAGCTGCGGTAAAATCGCTAAGGCCTCTAGGCTTCAACTGGTATACGCCTTTAAAAATGGCCGCGATACCTTTGATACTCACCGTTTGTCCCTCTTGATAAGGGAACGTGCTCTGGGTTAAACCGGTTCTCGCATCAACACGGATATGATTGCTCACCGAGCCCTTTACGGCATCGAATTCAAATGAGCCCGCCGGTGTAGCGCTTATCACATTTTTCACCGTAACGTCCGTAAGCTCGACCAATTGCCCTTGATTATCGTTCGTGACCGCTGCCACCGCTGTTGGAACCGGCAGTGCCGCAACGCCTGTTTTTTCAATAGCAACCGGATCCGCTAGTTCCAGCTCCGTATTGTATAAAGCTGTAGATGCCGTAATCTTCACTTTATCCCCGAGATGAAAGCCGCTCAAACTTTGGAACACATAGATTCCGCCGGTTGCATCCTGCAGGTAGAAGGCTTGACCGCCAAAAGCGCCCGGTTCTGTCGTCACAACCCCTTCCACAGTCACCAAAGTGCCAGCCGTTTTACTCCGGGCATCGGAGATATTGATCTTCGCAGGGATTGGGTTCTGCTCTTCGGGCAATGACTCGGCAGGCACGTTGCCTAGAGTAACAGCCTCTGTGATCAAATTCGTAGAAGCTTGACGCAGGCGCAAATTTGCCGCAGCCGTCGTTCCCGGCTTAATGCGAACCATCAAATCCTTTGATGCATGACCCTTAATATCAGAGGTCACACTGAACTGTGCACTATACCCGTATGCCGTAGGCCATGTGCCGTCCGCATTCTGAACCATCGCAATTTGCGTGCCGCCGGTAACCAAATAAATGCCGACATTGAACCCCGAAACGGTTGTGGACGGAGGCAAATTATCCACCGCAACCCGCAGCGGGAATTCCACCGCATTCGGCAGCGTCGCTTGATGCACAAAGCTGTAAGCTGCACTCGCCGTTGCCGCCGGACCGCCATAGGAGCCTGGCTTGAAGGTGCTGCGGTCATACCATTTGTAGCCCGCATTCGGGGCAGCCCAAGGCTCTGGCTGCGGCTCTGTCGAGGCGGCAGGCTCTTCGAAAGGCAGCAGCGCCGTCCGCTGATCCAACTGCAAGCCGCTAACTTCCGTCAGGCTCGTGTAGCTTTCTTTTTTCGCAAGCCAGTTCACCATATTAACAAGCAGGACGCCGTCGTCCACTTCTTTAAAACCGTCATACGTCGTCTTCTTCGCGCCCGTATCCTCGCGCAAATACTTCGGCGTCGCATCCTCAACCGGCGAGGAATCGCCGATGAACCCGGCCTTCCCTGCGCCTGATTTCGCTATGGCCACATACGGGCCTTCGGCCACGCCGCCTCCGTTGTATACACCTTGATCCACCGCACTTGCCCAAGCTTCGTTCGTTTGCGGCAAGTAGACAAGCCCTTTGGCCTTGGTCGGATCGATGATCGCCAGTGTGGATCCTGCATGCATCGCAACGTTCGAAACGCCAGTCGTAATGCCGAACGACTGCTGAGGCGGCACGATGTTATTCGCATTAATATCGCCTAAAGCGTTATAGCGGAAACGCAAGCCGAATTGGGTCGCCAACCAGTCCGAGCTGGCTACATCCTGCATGGCCGAGGAGGCCCTTTCTTCGGCGCTCATGCCTTTCGCCGGATCCGTCCATGCGCCACGGCGGTAGCCGTTGAACACTTCCGAACCGTCCCAACGGTTCTTGTTGCGGTCCGCATTGTAATGATCTGCAATGAAGAAAATACTGCCGCCGCCCTGTACATACTGCGACATAGCTGCCTGCTCGCTCGTCTTGTAAGGAATATTGGACTCAGCCACGACGAAGACATCATAGCCGCTCAAATCGCTGAGTGTGATGGGGGTTGTTTTACGCAGTTCTTTGACGTAGTAGCCGTTATTCGCTAAAGCATTCGCAAAATCGGAAAAAGCGCCGTCGATCACCCAGTCCGCCGCACCGGCAGTCTGTTCATGCGTGTTGTCGAACAGCACCTTCTTCCCTGCATTTTCGTTTACAACTTTGGCCTCGATGAAAGGAGCCGGATCGCTCGGTCCTTCCGCCATCACCGTCTGCCAGCTGCCAATAGCCAGCACTTGAAGAGGTAGCGCTACTGTCAATGCCAGCGCCGCTTTTAACGCTTTTGCCTTCCATCCCGCTCTCTTACCCATTACAATTCCTCCTTTTAGCTTCTAATGAGACAAGCCTAATAACTCCCTTATTTTACCATGGTTCAAAAAAGGATGGTGCAATTATTTTGTAAAGAATGGGAAATTTTCGATATAAACAAAAACAGAGCTGTCTCTCAGGTTTTTCAAACCTTCCGAAACAGCCCCATATATACGCCAAGCCGCCTTATGACGACGGCTGAGTCCCCTTATTCTGCCCGCGAAAAACATTCGGCACTGTCCCCGTATGCGCTTTGAACAGCTTCCCGAAATAATTTTTATTCTCGTAGCCCAGCATATCGGCGATTTGTTCCACGGTTTTATCCGTGATTTCCAATAGCTCCTTCGCCTTCTCCATCTTCATCCTCGTCACATACTCCACGAAATTCTCACCGGTTTCCTTCTTGAAAAGCCGGCTTAAATAGCTCGGATGGAGGTGCAAATGCGCCGCTGCATCTTCGAGCGATATTTTCATATGCAAATGATTATAGACGAAGCGCTGGCACTCCAAAATCTCCCGGTTGTGCGACTCGCGGTACACCTGCCCCGCCCACTGAATCGCCTGCTGCAAGTAATCCTTCAGCCACAGCTCCAGCTCCCTCACAGACGACAGCTCATGCACATCATGATGCAAAAGCTCGGAAGAGAACGTCGACTGGTAATGCTGCAGAGACTTCAGCCGCATGCGCACGTCGAGGATCATTTTCAGCAGCCATTCCTTCACTTCCATTGGACGGAACCGGTGGTATTGGATAAAGTCGATCCATTTCGAGACATACATATCGATCAAGTCCGAGCGCTCATCGAACACTACACTTCGGAACTCCTCCAGCGTTTGGGCATATTCCGCAAGCAGCAGCCCCCCGTCTCCGAAGCCTTCCCGGACATGCTCCAGCTTCACGACGGTGCTTTCCGGCAGGTAAAACCGCAAGCTTCTCGCTTCCACCATCCGGATCAGCTGATCCTTCAAAGCACGCACATCCTTAGCCGGACTTCCCGTTATGAACGAAAAGGATACCTTCGCAAACTGCTGCAAGCAGCTTTGCAGATGGCGCAGCGTCTGCTCGACCTTCTGGCTGTTGTTCACATGCATGCTGCCGTATTGCGGGAACAGCAATATAACCTCACCCGTATCATACGTGAATAGTGTCGTCTCCTTCTGGTCGACAAGCAGCTCTTCAATAATATTTTGAATCGTATACTCGAATAAATCCTTCGTTTGGAAACGCTGATGCGCCTCCTTCGCCCGGTTGACATAACCGAATACCGGCAGGACGCCGTGCTGTCCCAGGCGAAGGCCGAAGCCTTCCGCTTGCTGGCTCCACTCTTCCGAATCGAACAACGGCTCGTTGACGGTACTCCGGATAAAATGGCGCTTGGACGAGCTGCGGTGCAGCGCGGCCTCCTTCTCGAGCTTGCGGCTTTTGGAGAGCACGTGATTCTCGGCATCCAGCTGCTCTTTTAATCTGCCGAGCACCTCAGAGATGTTGCTGATATTCATCGTTTCTTTCAGAATATATTCGCTTACCGAAAGCTTCATGGCTTTCTGGGCATAGTGAAAATCGTCGTGACAAGACAGGATGACCGCCTTCACGTGAGGATCGCCCTCGCGGAGAGAGCGGATCAGATCCAGCCCGTTCATCTCCGGCATGCCGATATCGCTGATCAGCACATCGGTCTTCATCCGCCGTCCGGCCTCCAGGGCTTCCAGCGGATTTTCGAAGGCTCCCGCCAAGCGGAATCCCAGTTCTCCCCATTTAATCGCTGAGCTTAAAAATTCAAGTACGGGTAAATCATCATCGACAATGATGACTGTATACATGGCTAGCCCTCCTTTCCTGTCTGCTGCGGAAAGCGCAGCACGATGATCGTACCCTGATCCGGCCCGCTTGCGATTTCATAATCGAAACGATGACTGTAAATGATCCGAAGGCGTTCTAATACATTGTGCAAACCGATTCCGGACAAGGACGGACTTCGCGAAGCATGGCGATGCTGCGCCGGCACGTTCGCAAGATGTTTGCGAAGATCCTCCAAACGTTCCTCGGTCATGCCGACACCCGAGTCCCTTACCTCCAGTTGGAGCCGTCCGTCCTCGCAAATCCTGGAGGCAATCGTGATTTCGCCCGGTTTGCTTTTTAACCCGTGGATATAAGCGTTCTCGATAAGCGGTTGCAGCAATAACCGCGGGATCTCTATCAGAAGCGTGTCTGAGGCCGCAGAAATGCGGAGGTTGACCCGGTCTCCGTGCCTGGAATTCAGGAGCCGAACGTAATGCTCGTTAATTTCAATCTCCTCATGCAGCGGAATATATTCATTGTTGCGGTTGATGGTCATCCGCAAGAGCGAAGACAGGGAAGAGATTAATTCCGCGTTCTCCGAGTCGCCCTTCATCATAATTTTCAAGCGGATGGAATTCAGCACGTTGAATAAAAAATGCGGATTGATCTGCGCCTGCAGCATCGCTAGCTCGGCCATACGCTTGAGCTCCTGCTCGCGGCGGTTTTCTTCCAGCATCAGCTCAATACGGTCAATCATCCGGTCGAACACATAACCAAGCCGTCCTACTTCATCCACACCGCTAATATTGGAGCGTTCGCCAAGCTGACCGGATTCGATCCGGACGACCGTTTGGACAAGCCGCGCAATCGGTTTCGTAAGCGTACGCACCATGTAGAGAAGAATAACGGCAAATAAGATCAAGAAACATAGCTGAATGAGAAAATCCGTTTTCCGGAACGACTCGATTTTCTGTGCGGCTGTTTTATAGGGACTCATGTTGACAAGCTGCCACTCCGACGTCACATGGCTGCTTAGCAGAATATAGTCTTCCCCTTCCACTTTCACAAAAGAGGAGCCGTCCTCCTTCGGAAGCTGAGCATAGTAAGGAAAGGTCGTTCCGATTGTAGTCGAATCTTTATCGACCAAAATACGCCCCTGCTCATCGATGATAACCATAGATTCATTATTATGATATTGACTAAACAGATCTTGAAGGCTTCTCGGCTCTAGTCCGACAATGACATACCCATACGTCGTATCGTTCTTGCGCAGCGGTTTGGCTGCCGACAGCAGATACGGCTGGTTGGTCGATTGACTGTAGTTGGGCTCCGCTCCAATCCACTTGACATTATAACCGGACACTTGCTCCACAGCACTAAACCAGTCTCTGCTCAGAAAATCAATCGGATTAAAAGAGAAAGTCGAATAAGAGGCAACGTACTCATGATTGGGCAGCAGCACCGTCACATTCAGATTGCCGAAGGAATCGATCACCGTCGACATTTTTTTGGCAATCGTCTGCTTGTATTGCAAAACATCTCCCTTATCCGTTTCCTCATTCGCTCTGCCTAATTCCCGGATGGACGGCTGCAGCTCCTCGTCGAATTGAATGAAATTCATGACATAAATCATATTTTTCATCTGGGTGTCAACGATTTGACTTACGATCCGCATCGATTCGCGTGACGAGTCCGTGACCTGCGATCTGACCGCATCCCGTGTAAACAAGCTGGACACATTCATCGAAACAAGCGATGGCAGAACGAGACATACCAGAATCGTCAGCACCAATTTGTTGCGTAATGATAACCTGCGAAGCCATCCCGGCACTGCGCTCTCCTGCCTTTCAGTCGCACCTTGGAAAATGGGAAAAAGAGGAGCCTAGGGCCTCCTCTTTTCATTATACCAATAACGATGCTAGATTCGTTACTTTCCTTACTGCTTATTTCGCGTTGCTTTTACGAATATCTTCGATTTTCGTTTTAGCCGTTGCAATTGTTTTCTCCAAATCCTGCTTGCCTGTCAAGAACAGCTCAACTTGCGTTAAGTATTCTTTCTCTTGTTGCAGCGCATACGTTGGAGGAACAACCAATTTCGTTGCTTTGTTAACTTTCAAAGTTGCAAGCAAGGAAGCTTTGTCGATCATAGCCACTTGTTCCGGTTTGCCGCTTTTTAGAATCGCGTCAACGTTTTTCTCAACATCGGCTTTTTTCCAGCCGGAGAAGAACAGACCTTGCGTTTGAATACCTTCCGTTGTGTACCATTTTACGAAATCATAAGCCGCTTGCTTGTTTTTGGAGTTTGCTGCTACACCCATGAAGTCAGCGCCTACTTCTGTCAAACCGTTTTGATCTTTTGCATCAAACTTCGGATACGGAGCGAATACGGTTTTGAACTTCGCGTTTTGCGCCAGCTCTCCGACCATCCAGTTGCCTGTTGCCAACATTGCTGTTTTACCGCCGTAGAACACATCACGGTAAGCCATTTTTTGCGATACGACTTCGAAGTATGGCACGGACGTTTTATCTACGTTCTCCAATTTGTTTCTCAAATCAAGGGAGTAACGAACTTTTGGATTGTCAATGTTTTGCGTGCCATCGGATTTCACCAGGTATGGGTTTTCCATATCATTGTTCAAAGCCAGAAGCGCGTAGTCTTTCCAGTTGTGGAAATAGGAACCGTATTGCTTGGCGGCGCCTTCGCCTTTAGTCAGCTTTTTCGCATATTCCGCATACTGATCCCATGTCCATTCTGTTGGAACCGGAAGCTTCGCTTCATCCAATTTGTCTTTGTTCAACAGAACGAACCATTCAATCATTTTACCAGGCAGGGCATAGTATTTCCCATTAACTACAGGGTCAAGTTTATATTCGTCTTTAACGACAATGTTATCTTTTTTGAGGTAATCATCAAGCGGTTCCAAAATTCCTGCGCCAACGCGTTGCGCGAAATCGGATGCGCTGGAGTACATCACAACGTCCATTTGCTCGCCGGAAGCAGCCAGAAGGTCAAGCTTTTTCATCCCTTCTTGGGAATCGCCTTTCTCGGACATGCTTTCATAGACGACTTTTACATTCGGGTGGGTTTTGTTATAAGCCTCAACCGTTGCATTCCAGTTCCCTTGCGCTTCCGTGTACCAAGCTTGAACTTTAATGGTAACCGGAGCTTTCGTTCCGCCTGCAGGGCTGGCGCTATTCGTTGCTGCCGGTGTTTCGCTTTTATTGCTGCCACAGCCTGCAAGTGCAGTACTGATGGCTAGTACACCGCTTAATACTAATAAACTCTTTTTCATAGGAACCCCTCCAAGTAAGCATTGTTTTGTTTGAAAACCTTTACATGACCGATCGTATCAAACTTGCGTGGAGCACACGAGGCACTATTTTAACCTCATGCACTCATATTTTGACTTTTCCTGCTTAGCCCTTAACGCCGCCCATCGAAATACCTTCGATAACTTGTTTTTGACCAATGATGAAAATAATCAGAAGCGGTACGATCGCCGACACGGATGCAGCCATGATTAAAGAGTAGAACTCACCGTTCAAATCGGCAAAAGACCGGATGCCAAGCGGAAGTGTGAACAAATCTTTGGTTCTTAAGAAAATCAACGGATTCTGGTAATCGTTCCATGTCCAGATAAAACGCAGAATCGCATACGTAGCAATAGCCGGACGCACAAGCGGCGTACAAATGGACCAGAAAATTCTCAAATGGCCTGCACCGTCGATCCGTGCCGACTCCATATACTCATCGTGAATGCCAAGGTAAAACTGACGGAGCATAAATGTTCCCAGAACGCTGAAGGAACCTAACAAAATCAAACCAAAGTGGCTGTCAAACAAGCCCATCCAACGGAACAACAGAAACTGCGGAACGAGAATCGCTTGGCTGGGAATCATGTAGATGGCCAAAATGAGGACGAATAGTCCGTTACGGCCGCGGAATTTAATCTTCGAGAAGGCGTAAGCCGCCATCGATGAAAGCAGGACCGATAACGCCGTCGTTAACACCGTAACCTTAATAGAGTTCCAGTAATATAGGGAGAATTTAGATTCCCAAACCGTTTTATAGTTTTCAATGACATTCCAATGCTGCGGTATCCACTGGATCGGGTAGAGGAACACGTCGGATTCCGGCTTCAACGAAGCGGATATCATCCAGAGAAACGGCGACATGAATAGTATGCCAACTGCAAGCATTAGTAATGTAAGGAGAATTTTTTTAAAGTTTTGATACTTGTCCATCGGGATATTCCTCCTTCTCTATTAGTAGTTCACCCATTTACGTTGTCCGATCCATTGCAGCAGTGTAATCAGGAGCACAAGCACCACAAGTACAATCGCCATAGCGGAAGCGTAACCGGATTGCAAGTTGATGAAGGCTGTTTCATATAAGCGGTAAACGACCACGCTCGTGGAGTTCGCCGGGCCTCCCCCGGTGAGAGCGGCAATAACGTCAAACACTTTAAATGTACCGATAATCCCCGTTACAAGCAGGAAGAATGTCGTTGGCGACAAGAGCGGCACCGTGATGCTCATGAACTGTTTAAATTTCGATGCTCCGTCAATGTCCGCCGCCTCATAGAGATCTTTCGGAATCGACTGCAAGCCCGCCATGAAAATAATCATGTTATAACCGATAGAAATCCAAATCATTAGTCCCATTACGCAATATAAAGCAACATCTGGATCGGCGAGCCATTTCGGCGGATTGGCGAAGCCCATGTCCATCAGAATTTGGTTAATCGGCCCGTACGTCGGATGAAATAATACTTGAAACACAATAGCCACGGCAACAACGCTAGAAATGTAAGGAATGAAGTAAACGACCTTAAAGAAATCTTTTAAATAGATCTTCTTGTCGATAACGACTGCCAGAACAAGCGAGAAAATCAACGATAAAGGAACGACAAACATTAAAATCATGTTGTTCTTCAGGGAGGATAGGAAGACTGTATCTTTAAGGAGCTTAATAAAGTTATCTAAGCCGAGAAATTTCACCTTGGAAAAACCGGCAACAAAGTTCCAGTCGGTGAAGCTGAGGAAGAAGGAAGCTATAATTGGAAATAACGTAAAAACAAAGAGTCCGAGTACCATCGGAGCCACGAACGCATAGCCGGTCAGGTCCTCACGTATTTGCTGCGCCGAACTTTTCCGTTTCACTTTGGTGGCTGAAAGGGTGCTCGAATGTGTGTGTGTATTGTTGGCCATCTATTATTCACCCCATATGTTGTGTTTTCTATAGTCTACCCTGCGAGGACGAATCGGGTAAGTCAAATAATTTACTCGTTTGAGTAAAATTTTAACCTGCGGGGAAGCTTCCCTTCCGCCAAAAGGCAAAAATCCGCTAAGCCGTAATGGCCTAACGGATATTCTCCCCTTACTTATTTGCTTCATGCACTTTCAGCAGCTTGCCTTTGATCGTGGTATTTTTCATGATTTTGAGCACCATCGGGCCTTTGCCGTTCAGAATATCTACATAGGAAGCATTGTCCTGAATCGTTATGATGCCGATATCCGCGGCCGTCACGCCTTCAATTTTGGCCAGCGTTCCGACAAAGTCGACTGCCCGAATCTTCTTCTTTTTCCCGCCGTTAAAATAGAGCTTCATGATGCCCTTGTTCAACTGGTCGCTTCTGTCTGCCTTGATCGCTGGCGTGGCCTGCATTGTCCGGTCGAAAGCCGGCTGGCCGTGAGCGACCTCCTCTTCCGTCGGAGCCTCTTTG
This sequence comes from Paenibacillus sp. FW126-R14, assembly GCF_058789495.1. Taxonomy (NCBI): domain Bacteria; kingdom Bacillati; phylum Bacillota; class Bacilli; order Caryophanales; family Paenibacillaceae; genus Paenibacillus; species Paenibacillus sp. FW126-R14. The sequence continues at coordinate 77,198 of NZ_JBYTBS010000012.1, forward strand.
CGCGGAATTTCAAAGCCAAGGTAGTCTTCGATATCGGCCAGATACCTCAGCTCATTCGGCGTGGCGAAAGTAATGGCTTTGCCCGTCTTGCCTGCTCGTCCGGTTCTTCCGATCCGGTGGACATAGCTTTCCTTCTCCATCGGAAGGTCATAGTTGATGACGTGCGTAATATCCTCCACATCGATGCCCCGCGCCGCAACATCCGTCGCGATCAGGAAACGGAACTCGCCTCTCTTGAACGCGTTCATGACGAAGAAACGATCGTCCTGCACCATGCCGCCGTGAATCTTATCGCAGGGATACGTAAGGTAATCCAACTCCCGGTACAGATGATCGACATGTTCTTGCGTCCTGCAAAAAATGATGCAATTATCAGGATTCTCGGTCACAAAGACATCCTTAAGCACATTAAATTTCTCTGCTTCCTTTACCATGATCAGGGAGTGCTCAATCTGCACTTTGGCGGCTTCCGGCGTGTGAATTTCAATATCGATCGGGTTATGCATATACCGGTGACACAGCTGCTCCACATCTTGCGGAAGCGTCGCTGAAAACAACATCGTCATACGGTCCGTCGGGACCTCATCGATAATCGCTCCCACCTGCTCAATGAAGCCCATCCGCAGCATCTCGTCCGCTTCATCGATGACGAGCATCCTCACCTTCTCCAGATCCAGCGTTCCCTTCTGAATATGATCCAGCACCCGCCCCGGCGTGCCCACGACTACATGACACTTCTGATGCAGCTCCAGCTTCTGTCTGGCAAAAGGCTGCTTGCCGTACAACGCCACCGCTTTAATCCGCTTGAACCGCCCGATGTTCGTCATATCCTGCTTCACTTGATCCGCGAGCTCTCTTGTCGGTGTCAGAATCAACGCCTGCGGCCGGTTCTCTTCCCACTCGGCCAGCTCGCAGATCGGGATGCCGAACGCCGCCGTCTTCCCGCTTCCCGTGCGCGACTTCACCGTGAGATCTTTCTCCTGAAGCGCAATCGGAATCACTTCGTGCTGGACATCGGTCGGCTGCTCATAGCCTAAACTCTCCAGCGCCCGGAGAATATCCCCGCTCAATTGATAGTCCGTAAAACTTCTTAATGCCACTAAATAACTCCCCTTTTCACACCACATTCTTTCCTCCAACTATCTCATAAACCTGCCGAAAAAACCATCCGCAGCGGCTGTGAACGCCAAACGGATGGTTTTTATATCTGCCTTCTTTTTATCTTACCCAGCGTAACGCGCGGCTTACAAGCGCAGGAAGCACGGAAACATGCCCTTCCCCCGCAAACTCGTAAAAGTCCGCATCCAGCTTGTTCCGGGGCATCCGGGTCAATCGCTCGTAAAGCTCTTGAGCATTCGCAACCATATTGCTCGGGTGTCCGCCCTCGAGCTCTCCAACCGCGATCAGCAGGTTAAGCTTCGTATCGGCGTGCTCCAAATAGGAGCGAAACTGCTCCTCCTGCTCCCGCAGCAAGGCTTTATTCCAATGTATGGAGGGGCTTCCGGCCACATATGTTTGAAAAGACTGCGGCCTCGTAAACAAAGTTTGCAGTACGAAGAGGCCGCCTAACGAATGCCCGAAAATCGCCTGACGGCTTGCATCAATCGCATAATGACGCTCGATGTCCGGCTTCAGCTCATGCTCAATGAAATCTCTGAAGGCATCCGCTCCGCCGACCTCCGGCCAGACGTGATTCTCATTTCTGACCGGCAAAGCTTCCAGCACTTCTTTAGGCGTCGGCATCGTGAAATCATAAAACCGCGAAGGATCGAACGGCTCATCGGTCGGATAGCCGATGCCCACGATGACAGCCGGGTGAACGCCTGTCTTCTCCGGCCTGCGCGCTTGCACGCGCATCGCTTCCACCATCGTAGCGAACATAGCGTTGGCATCGAGCAGATAGATGACCGGAAAGCCCTGCGGCGGCGGCTCCTGTGCAGGCACCGCTGCATAGATTTGATACGTCCGCTTGCAAGACTCACTGTGCAGGAGATATTGCTCCGTGTTCCGCATTGAAAAGGGCTCTCTAGCCCCCTCGTCGGAACCGGTATATATATTAGAAGAGATTGAATCGATACGGGGCATTTGGCTACCTCTTTTCCTTGAATTGATCATCGCCGATGCTTATTCTTATACAGCAGCCATACGAAATACGGCACGCCAATAATCGCGATGACGACGCCGACCGGCATCTCAACAGGCGTAAACACCGTCTTGGCAATGAAGTCGGAGACCATCACGAGCAGCGCACCCACCACAGCGCTTGCCGGCAGCAGTCGCCGGTGCGCCAGACCGACTAGACGGCGTGCAATATGCGGGGCCATCAGACCGATAAAGCCGATGCCCCCTGATACGGAAACGCAGGCGCTGACTATGCCGATGCTGCTAAGAAGGAGAATGGCTTTCTCTTTATCGACAGCTACGCCTAACCCCAGAACACTGTCCTCCTTTAGTTGAAACACATCCATAATCGAGGAGCGCAGTATCAAAATAGGGGCAAGCAGCAATAACCATGGCAGCATCGAAACGATATACTTCCAGTTCGCGTTGTATATGCTTCCCGATACCCAGACGGCCGCCATCTCAAAATCTTTGGCATTCATCTTAAGCGTAATGAATACTGTCGCAGCCGAAAGCCCTGAGGCAATTGCGATGCCTGACAACAGCATCCTTTGAGATTCCAGCCTGCCATTGAGCTTCGAAAACGAATAGATGAGAAGCGCCGCTCCCAGCCCGCCGAATAAACCCACAAGCGGCATGGCCAAAATAGCCCCCCACCCGGTTCCCTTGACTTTGCCTTGAAAGAAAACCAAAAAGGTGACAATGGCCAGTCCCGCACCCGAATTAATGCCCAAGATTCCCGGGTCGGCCAAATGATTGCGGGTCAAGCTTTGGACGACAGTGCCGGCCATGCCAAGCCCCATCCCGACTAGAATCGCTATTACGATCCGGGGCAGCCGAAACTCCAGGATAACAAGATCATAATCGTGCTGCGGATCTATGCGCAGCAGCGTGCGCACAATATCACGCAAGGTAATGTCGAACGCGCCGTTTGTTAAAGATAGGTATGCCGTCAACAGAATAAGGCATAGACCCACTGCCATTTGCATGACGAAACGCGTGTTAGAACTTCTAACGATTGGACTCCCCTCCCCTTGTACGGATCAAGTAGAGGAAGAAGGGAACGCCAATTATGGCGGTCACAACGCCGATCGGCATCTCGAAGGGGTAGTTCAGGAACCTGCTGAGCACGTCGCAGAGCGCCAGAAAGACGCCCCCGATGACCGCCGAGCAGGGAACAATCCATTTGTAATCGATGCCGACCAGAAATCGGGTAATATGGGGAACAAGCAGACCGACGAAGCCAATCTTCCCCGCAATAGCGACCGAAATCCCCGTTAACAGAATCACGCTAAGCGTAACCAAAAGCTTCACCTGCGTCGTTCTCTGTCCGAGCGAAAGAGCGATTTCCTCGCCAAACGACAAGATCGTCACCGACTTTGACATCCAAACAGCCAGAGCTAATCCGACTATGGCAAAAGGCACCGCCAGCATGATCAGCTTCGGATCAAGCTGATGCAATCGTGCGTTGTACCAGAAGCTAATATTTTGCGACACTTGAAAATACATCGCGATTGCGGCTGATACGCTGCTCAAGAAAGTCCCGATCAACGTCCCCAATATCGCCAATCGTACCGGAGACAAGCCTCCTGGCAATAATGAAGCCAGGCCAAACACCATGACGATGCTGAGCGCCGAGCCCGCGAAGGAGGAAGCAATCATCGCCATCGTGGAGGCATACGGCGCTGCGACCATACAAATCGTCACCGCGAATGCCGATCCGTCCGAGATCCCCATAATGGAAGGGGATGCCAGATAATTTCTGGTCATCCCCTGCATGAGAGCTCCCGAGACGGCCAGGAAAGCGCCGACGAGCAGCGCCCCTATCACCCGCGGCAGCCTGGAGTGCATAATAATCTGATGGTCCACATTATCTGCATCAAAGTGCAGCAATGCTTCCATGACACGGCTTGCATCTATGTTCTTAGCGCCATACAAGATGGATAGTACAATGGTGCCTAGCACCGCAATTGGAGCTGCCGCCAGGATCAGCGCCGGTGCGTAACCTCTTAATTTCATCGCCGAACACTCACTTTGCTTGAACTAATTTGCTGCTGCCGAGAGCTTCAAGGAATTTAATTTTGCTGTAAGCCGTCCCGCCCTGCGTAAGAGGATCTACAAGATTCGTATACAGCTGACCATTCTTAACGGCATTTATGCTTTTGAAAATCGGATTGTTTTTCAGCTCCTCGAACACTTTCGGCGTATCTTTATTCTCTTCTTCGGAGAATTGCACGAATAAATAGTCAGGATTCATTTCGGAAAGCTTCTCCAGCGAAATATTTTGCTGCGCTTTCGCCTGCTTCACTTCCGCAGGAACCGCTGCGCCAAGCTCCGCATAGATCGACGGATTGAAGAACACATCCTCCGGATAAATGAACAAGCTGCCGGAACGAACGCGCAGCGCCAGCACCTTTTTATCCTTCAGAACGGGGCCTATTTTCTCTTTCAGCGCTTGCGCATCCTTCTTGTATTTTTGAAGGACCTGGTTGGCTTGATCCTGTTTGCCCGTAAGCTCGCCCAGAAGTTTCAGGTTATTCTCCCAGTCCGTTGAAATATGGGAAACCGGGATCGTCGGCCCGATTTTGGCCATTTTCTCAATCGTCTCCGCCGGGAATTTGGTGCTCATCAAGATGACATCAGGCTTCAGCTTTAGGATCGTTTCCAGATTAGGCTGGGTTTTCTCGCCAACGCCCTCTGCTTTATCTGTAATCGAGGCAAACAAAGACGGGAATTTTCCGCCCACGGTTATAGCACCCACCGGCTTTACATCCAGCAGCAAAGCATCCTCCATGGACTCCAAAGCGCCTGTAATGACGATTTTGTCCGATTTGGCCGGTACGGTATATGTTTTGCCGCCATATTGGATCGCTTTCGTGCTTGATGAAGCAGGCGCCGTTGCCGCGGCCGCGGTGCTTGCCTTCTCGGGAGCCGTTGTGCCCGCCGCTGCAGGAACAGTCTCCGCTTTCCCTCCGCATGCTGTCAATCCCAGCAGAACTAACGCCGAAAGGCCAAATGTAGCTATTTTTTTCATATGATGTAGATCCCCTCTCTAATCCGATACAATTGATAATCATTCTCACCAAATTATAGGGGAAGACCTCCTCTTGGAACATGGATAATAGTCGGAAGTTGTCATGAACGATTTCCACATAAACGCTCCTCAATATCTTGAAGCCTGCGTTCGCTGGCATAAGCGGAGTATTCCCGCCATGGATCAGAAGAGATGATGTGGAGCCGGTTCTTCCGTACAGCCCTCAAATCCTGCCATAGCGGAGAATTCTTTATTTGCTCCCAATGGTGAAGCGTTTCGGTTTCCTGTTGAATGTTCAGCAGCAGGTAATCCGCCTCAAGGAGGGTGAGCGCCTCTAAGCTCAAGCCGCCGCGGGTATCCAGATGCCGTTCGATGCCCGAAGGGGCGGTCAGCTGCAAATCACGGAACATATCTTGCATCCCCTGCGTAGGCAGAATACGAAATCTGTTCTTAAACATACTGACGATCAGCACATTCTGATTTCCCAGCTCTTCGCGCAAACGCTCCCGCACTAGAGCGACTTTGCGATCGTAACTATCCAGCCACACCTCCGCTTCGTCCGCAGCCCCTACGATCCGGGCTATCGATTGAAGCTGCTCCCGCCAGTCGTCTTGCTGAGGAATCACATGGACCGGTGCGATCCGCTCAAGCCTTTCCTTCTCCAAGGGATTCAGTTGGTCAGTGGCAATAATACAATCTGCTTGGCTGCCTTCTAGCGCTCCAACATTCGTTTCCCAATCTTCGTTAAACCGGTAACCGCTCAGATGAAGCGGAATATCGGCCCGATAATTTTGATAGTAGTAAGAAGTCCACTTAGGGTGAAGCGGCGCAGCATAAGGCATGATTTTCAGCGCGAGGAGCTGCCCGAGAATCGTGGCCGAGTATGCTACGACCTTCTGGCGGCGGTTCTTCATATAGATCGTCGGCGATACGCCTACCTCTTTTTTGAACATGCGGCTAAAATAAAACTCATCGTTATACCCCACCTGGTACGCAATATCTTTCAATCGGGCATCGGACTGGAGCATAAACTGCTTCGCCATCTTCACCCTGACTTCGGTTAAATAGTCGATCGCTGTTTTGCCATACGTTTTTTTAAATAAACTCACATAGTATTTGGGGCTGATTTCAGCCATACGCGCCAGCTGTTCAATGGTCAGACTCTCTTGGAAATGGCTTTCGATATACGTTTTGGTGCGATCCATCGCCGAGCGGGAATCCGCTTTAGGCAGATGACGAATGTGGTTCATTATCCAGAAAAATAGTTCCTGAAAAACAGACTGTCCCCGGAATCGCTCCATAGCACTTTGACTTCGATGGCAAACACACAGCTGTTCGCAAAGAACGCCCAGCGCATTGTTCTCGATATGCACAGCAATTTCGCCTGATAAAGGCAACCGGAGATTGTCATTCGCATCCCAATGGACATCAAATTCTATCATGTATATCTCCGGTTTCTCTTCTGCGGCATGGTCGTATCCCAGCGTTTGGCCCGGCGCAGCCACATACACAGCATCAGGCAGTACGCGGTAGCTCTGAAGATCTAGGGTAATCGTCCCCTCCCCCTGCTTAAAAACAACCAAACAGTAGGAGGAGACAAGCTGATGCGCCAGTCTCCCCCCTTGCAGCAATTGTGCGGAACGAAATTTCAGCCATATATGATCAAGAGACGCGAGCGCTTTCTCCTCTGAACAAAACTCGGTGGGCAAGGTTAACTCCCTCTCTCTTCTTATGAAAATGAGAATCATTATCAAATAAAACTTAGCATACCAGCAGAAGACGTGTCAACTTGGGCACAAAGAAAAAGAAGCCGCCGCGGCAGCTTCTTCGTTCTTTCTATTCCGTTACGAGTTTAAAAGCTTGCACAGCCTGCTTCAGCTTCGCAAAGTTCTCCTGATTTTCCGGTAGCGGCTTATCTGACCGAATCGCTTGCAGCACTTGAAGCAGCAAGCCTTCCGGCATGTCCACATCATTCGAATTCGCGGTTGCCGCCACGACCAGCTGCAGTTCGGGAACGACGAAAATGCGCCGTCCGCCTGCACCCGAAGCATAGAATATATCGTACGGCTTCTTGCTTCCTCTCACGATTCCTTTGGGCAGCGTCTTGGTCCACCAGTATAGACCGTAGCCCCCTTGCGTACCGTTGCTGTAATTCAGGGTGATTCGCCCTTGAATCGAGTCGCGTATCCACGTTTTCGGGAGAATGGTTTGATCTTCCCATTGACCTTGTTTCATATACAGGTAGCCGATCTTGGCCATGTCCCTCAGCGTTAAAGCCATTGCCCAAGCGCCGATGGTGCGTCCCTGAGGATCGTCATTCCAGCTCACCTCTGTAATGCCAAGAGGTCCGAACAAGCGGGATTTGGCGTAGTCGAGCATCGGCTCTCCTGTCACCTTGTGCAGTAAAGCTGACATGAGATGCGCATCGCCATTACTGTAATTAAACATGGAGCCTGGCTCCATATGACCAGGGCGTTCCAAAATGTACTGCACCCAGTCGGAAGAATACATCATCTCGGTCGAGGATACTTCATCCGTATTATCCCATGCCGTGCCCGAGGTCATGCTCAGCAAATGTTTAATTGTCATTCTGGACTTCAAGGGATCGCTCGCAAGCTCAGGAAAAAAATCGGCAACTTTCTGGTCCAAACTGATCAACTTGCGTTCCGATAAGGCAATACCGACCAGTGCAGACGTTATGCTTTTGGTGACGGATTTCATATCTTGGAGGGTATCGGCTTGTGTGCTGCTGTTATAAGCTTCTACAACCAAATGCCCGTTTCGAATAACCGCTACGCTATGCACCTGCTGGCTGCTGAACGTCTCAAGTGTCTTGGCAAGCGTCCCTGAGAACATGCCTTGCGCCTCCGGCGTGCTCGTTCTCCAGCCCTCTGTCGGCCAGTCGGATGTTGATTTCGTGTTCACAACTGTATGTGGTGGCGATATGGTATTGTTTCCCGATTGTACGAATATGTTGTTTGGGGTTCCAGACATCTCTATCTATCCTTCCAGTATGGTTTTAACCCTCTCTCTTATGTAACTAGCTTACTATTCAAATATGAAGCAAGTATGACGTAAACCTTAATATTACCTTAAATTAACCTTAACGTTAGCTGAAATCGAGGACTGCAAGTACACTTATGTTACAATATCCGTAACGAAAAAATCCGTAATGACAAAAAGATTGTTCTTGGAGGTTCGCATGCGCAAACTCATTTTTTTCATAGGCCCGGCAGGGGCAGGCAAAACGACATTAGCCAAAGCATGGGCAGGCAAACATGGCGGCGCCTTTCTGGATATGGATACTTTGCTGCGACCCGCGGCCGAAGCCCTGATGACGCTAGCCGGGCAAGATCCCGAGGATCGGGATTCCCCTTTTTATAAGCAGCACTGCCGCGATCTGGGCTACCGCATCACCATGAATGCCGCGCTGGAGAATCTGTCTTTAGGCTTGGATGCCGTCGTTATCGGACCCTTTACCCGAGAAATCAACGATCCATTGTGGCTTGACCAAGAGCTTTCGGCCATCCGTGCAAGTACCAAAGATGTACAAGTCAAAGCGATTTACGTATACCTTCCGTCGGAGAATGCCTATCATTCGCGCATAAAAGCTAGAGGCTCCGCTCTGGATGTGTGGAAGCTGGACAATTGGCAGCAGTTCAGCCCTTCGCTGCGGCGAAGCGAGATTCGCTGGTCGGTTACCCCATCCTCCATTCTCTATTTCGACAATTCGGGACCCTTCTCGGCTGAGAAGCTGGACATGCTTGAAAAGTTTATTTACAACTTTGGTTGACATTACGAAATTGTAAAGTTACATTTTCAGATTAATTTACTTTACATAACTCCCCTGAAAGCTTTACAATTTGTAGAGAATTTACTTTCCGCTCAAGGGGTATTTAACGAAATGAACTCGAAAACTTCCATGCAAGACATTGCCGATCTGCTGGGCATTTCCAAAAACGCTGTCTCCTTAGCCCTCAATCACAAAGCAGGTGTCAGCGATGAACTGCGTACACGCGTATTCGAAGCCGCGCAGCAGCTAAAGTACCGAACGGAGACAAAGGCGACGAAGAAGCAGAGCCACCTTCTCGTCTTGTTTCCTGAATATATCCAGAACGATAAAAACTTGTATTATGACATGTTCTGGTCCATTGAAAAAAGAGCCAAAGAGAACGGCTATTCCGCCATTATCAGCGGGGTAACGAAAGAAATGGAACGGCTGCAGCTCCTACCCAACTTGTATCATGAAATGCCGTTCGGGGGTGTGCTGACCGTCGGCCTCTTCCACCCTGACTATGTTGGCAAGCTGAAGGTTCTGGGGACTCCGATCGTCACGGTGGATCATTGCTATGAGGGCTTGAAGCTGGATGCGGTTGTTACAGCGAATGCAGAAGAGGCCTACAAAATGGCCGCCTATCTCATCCGTAAAGGCCACCGGCACATTGGTTTCATCGGGGCGAGCGTCATGCCCAAGAGCTTTAGAGAGCGCTGGTTCGGATTCGAAAATGCCATGTCAGATGCGGGACTTCCGGTTGACAGGAGATATTGTCTCCTGGGCTCCAAACCATCCGAGGGGCAGGACGTTCCGGCGGATGAATTGGCCTCCTTCCTGGAGACAATAAGCCTAGATGCAATGCCCAGCGCTTGGTTCTGCGCCAACGACCGACTTGCCATTGCGCTGATTCAGCATTTGACCGTCAGAGGTCTTCGCGTGCCGGAGGATATTTCCGTCGTCGGTTTTGACGATATTGAGGCCGCACAGTTGGTGATGCCGCGTCTCACCACCATTCAAGTGCAGCGGGAGCAGCTTGGCCATGAGGCCGTTGATTTATTGATTCGCAGGATCTATAAAGGCGGAGGCCCGACGAAGACCTCGGTCTACGGCGAGCTGATTGAACGGGATTCTTGTTGCAAATTATGAATTCTACTTCTGTCTGGAAAATGGTATACTCCAAATAGACGAAGAACGTCCTTGAGCCACTCGGCCCGGGGGCGTTTTTATTTTATCTGCGCAAGGAGGCCTATTAGCTTGGAATTTGAATTTGAATTTGAGCAACAGCATCAGAAGTATTTGGCGAGCCATCTCGCACTCCGATTCGGGGAGCGACAGGGCCGTTTACGCAGAGGTCACAATTTTGCGGAAAAATTGCTGCTTTACAACGTATGGTGGCCTTTATTCGGCAACTTCGACAACCTGCATCCGGAATATGAAATCTATGATTGGAACCGGAAATCGCAGTTCCTCGATTTCGCTTTCCTCACCCCGTATGGGCGATTCGGCATTGAGTGCGACGGCTTCCAGAGCCATATCAAGGAGATGGATCGCGAGAAGTTCAGCTATGCGTTGAACCGGGATACTTTTCTGAGTGGAATGGGGTGGAAAATGATCCATTTTTCCTTCGATGATATCCAGTATCGCCCCGAGATTTGCCGTATGCTGCTTCAACTGGTGATTGGCCCCCATATGCTGCGCAGTGGTCCAAGCACCGCCATTTCCATTTCCCCTGAAGAAAAGGAGGTCATCCGGCTCGCTATCAACCTAGGCAGGCCCATCCGCCCTAAGGATCTCATCACGGAGTGCGGAATCAATTTCCGCACCGCTCGCAAGCGGCTCCAGAGCCTGGCCGAGAAAGGCATTCTCCGCCCGATCGGGCGTGGCACAGTGACTCGCTACTACGAGTTAAATGCGGATGCGTGGCGTTACCTGCTCTAGACGCGGCGCGGCGCTCACTCTCTTCCTTCTTACTACCGTACCCTCACTACACCTTTGGTACTAAACCTGTGCTTCTTGTTTCCCTCCTCATTTCGACTAGCGTTGCTATATTGCACTTTATGTCACTTTATGCAACCATTTCAGCCTTTTTTCGCTTCTCCGGTAGCTATATTGCACGTTGTACAACCATTTCAGCCTATTCTCGCTTCTCCGACATCTATATTGCACGTTGTACAACCATTTGGCCTCAAAAGCTAGTTTTCAGTGCAATTCTAGCGAAAGCATTGCACTTTGTACAACGAGAATGGGCTCTTGCTGCAATATGCCCGCTCTATGCTGCACAAAGTGCAACATAAAGCACATCCTGAAACCCACCCGTTTCAGCTTGCCACAAGCTCCTCCTCACCTCACCTTTAGCGCTAAACTGTGCTCCCTAGTTTCCCTCCTCACTTCGACTAGCGTTGCTATATTGCACTTTGCACAACCATTTCAGCCTTTTTTCGCTTCTCGGGCAGCTATATTGCACTTTATACAACCATTTGCCCTCAAAAGCGAGTTTTCAGCAAAAATCTGGCGAAATCGTTGCACTTTGTACAACGAGAGTGGGCTCTTGCTGCAATATGCCCGCTCTATGCTGCATAAAGTGCAACACAGAGCACATCCTGAAGCTCACGCGCCTCAGCAAGCTCACAACCGCCCCCTCACCTCACCCATGCTACTTTTCCTGCGCTTCCCCGATCCCCTCACCTCACCCATGCTACTTTTCCTGCGCTTCCCCGATCCCCTCTTCACTTCGACTTGCACCGCAAGCTGCCCACATCTGCCGGAAACAAACAATTCCGGCCCACACAACTATTCACCCTCCCTAGCTAGTCGTACCCTCCCCCCTAACCCCGCTCATTGTTAAATTAATCTACAAGTTATACAATAAACATAAAAATTAAACATCGAGGTACCCCCTATGCACATTGAAGTGTCCACTAAAAATATGGCTTTTCTCGAATGCTTCTCCTCCGAAACGCGCGTGAAAATGATCGAGCTCCTCGGACAGGAGCCTCTCAACATCAAGCAGCTCTCGCAAAAGCTGGACATTTCCTCCGCGATCGTGACCAAACATATCCAGAAGCTCGAGCAAGCGGGCATCGTCTCCTCCGAGAACACAACCGGTGTTCGCGGAACCCAGAAAATATGCCACCTGAACATGGAGCAGGCCGTCCTTCAGATCAAACCAAAAAAGCCGAGCGAGCTCCCAACGAACACGGTAGCTATCCCGGTCGGGCAGTTCGCCTCCTACGAGGTTAAACCCACCTGCGGGCTCGCCTCCCCGACCCAGCTTATCGGCGTGCTGGATGACCCGCGCTATTTTGCTGATCCGGGACATGTCCATGCGGGGATACTGTGGTTTGCCAGCGGCTATGTGGAGTATCGGATCCCCAACTTCCTGCATAGCAACCAAAAGCTGCGCACGCTTGAAATCTCCTTCGAAATTTGCTCCGAAGCGCCGGGATACAACGAGAACTGGCCGTCGGACATTACGTTCTACATCAACGACATCCCACTGGGCTATTGGACAAGCCCTGGCGATTTCGGCTCTCAGCGAGGCGTGCTGTCGCCCGATTGGTGGAGCAGCAGCAATACGCAGCACGGGTTGCTCAAAGTCATAACCGTCAGTCCCACCGGCTCCTACCTGGACGGAACGAAAATATCCGAGACCGCGATCCAAGATCTGGCCGTCACATTCGGCAAGGATATTCGCTTCCGCATCGCATCCCTGGAGAGCGCTCCCAACTGCGGAGGCGTCACCTTATTCGGCAAAAGCTTCGGCAACTACGCGCAGGATATTGTCGTCACCATGCATGAGGACAAATAGACCTGCCTCCCGGCCGCAGCTTTACAAATCAAAATTTCGTCAAGCAGCATCCACGAATAAATCATAAATAGCAGCTATCCAAAACTCAAATTTGAAATTGACAACAAACTTGACATCATAGAGCGAATGCGCATTTTTTCGCGAAAATTGGCCTTTTTTGAAGGATAAAAAGAGGGAAGAAGCGCCCCGTCTAGCCGTTGGCATAGGCGTAGCGCATTCCGTCTGACAGAGGGATGAAATGATGGTCAGTTTCAAAAATGGCGCGAAGCATATGATGAGCGTCCTGATGACGCTGGCCTTGCTTCACATTCTCTTTCAGCTTCGACAAGAGGGATTGATTGGCGATTACTTCGAGCAGTTGGCTCCTCAGCTCCATCGCATTCTTTACTTCGATCGCAGCTCCCAGGCTGACCAGATAGGCGGCATTTTCCTGCTCTTGGCCAGGGATCGGTTTATAAAGCATCATGGGAAGCTCCAACGCCATCGCTTCAGAAATAGTCAAACCTCCCGGCTTCGTGATGATCAAATCCGATAGAGCCATCAGCTCATGGACATGGTCCACGAACCCTGTCACTTTCACGCGATGCCGCGTTTTTGCGCCGCCCAGCTCCTCTTCGAGGAGCTGCTTCAATTTCTCGTTGCGCCCGCAAACGAAAACAAACTGAACCGGCTCAGCCAGTTCCTCCGACTGCAGCACGGACTTGAACTGCTTGCCGATCAAACCGTGGCCGCCGCCCATCACGAGCACGGTCGGCATCTCGCGATCCAAGCCATGCTTATCTCGCAGCTCCGCCCGATCATACACTTGGGTGAACGGCTCGCGGATCGGTATTCCCGTAACCACGATTCGCTGCTCCGGAACACGGTATCGCAGCAGCGCTTGCTTCACGTGCTCAGCGCCGACCAGATACCGGTCCGTTCCCGGATGAACCCAATAACTGTGATCCGTATAATCGGTCATCACAGTCACGGTCGGCACCGATGTGAATCCGTTGCATTTTAAGTACGACATCGCCGCGGCTGCACCCGGGAATGTACACACCACCTCGGTCGGACTCTCTTCATGCAGCAGCTCCAGCATCCGGTCGGTGCTGAATGATTTCATTTTTTTAAACATATGGGAAAAAGTATTATCGTCACGCGTCTTCCGGTACAAATAGCCATAAACCGACGGCAGGCTTTTCACCCACTGCATATAGCAAAATTTGCCCACGCCATGCAAGTACGGATGCGTCCACTCTAAGAAATCGACCACCTTCACGTCGACATCCGGCTTATGAAATCTCGTAGCTTCGAGTATCGCCTGCGCCGCCTTATTATGTCCGTCCCCTAAACTGCCGGTCAGGATCAAAAGTTTGTGCCTGCTTTTCATTGTCTTAATCCTCCTTCGAGCTTGCTTTGCTGTGTACGCACCGTTATAGGCGAATCCGCCAACCAGCCTCTTCGCATGCGGTCCAAGGCATAGACGACACACTCCGCCACAAGAACGGCCCCTGCGATATCAAGCAGAACATGCTGTTTCACGAACTGTGTGGATAAAATGATGAGCAGCGACATGCAGGTAACGATCATTTTATAGCGCAATGCAACATGCGTAGTACGCAGATATGCTCTCATCATGAGATACGAAGTCAACACATGAGTGCTTGGAAAACAGTTAAACGGTTGATCCGTTCGATACACCCACGCCACCATCTGCAGCAGCGAGTCGCTTCCGGTTAGTTCCGGCCGGGGAACCGTCGTTTGATAAATCGCATACACCCCATAACAAATCAACAAGCCAACCACAGACTCCACTAGCGTTATATAGTAAGTTCGGCGATCCTTGTACGCCAAGTACAGGAAACCGACGAGCAAAAATCCGTACCACGACAGGTAAGGGACAACAAAGCCTTTCAAGAATGGAATTTGCCGGTCCAGGTCGGTCACCAGACTGTAAACCCTCGGGCCCTCTTGATTCAGATGAACGTAGATCAGACCCACTAACGGGATCAGCAGCAAAGCGCTGCAGGCGATGCAGTAAGACCACCACGATGCCGATTTCACATGAATCACTCGCTCTCCTTAACATTATCTACATCATAAAGGAGAACATTTTTCATCTAAACGCTCTAAGGTACTGTCTTTCGTTAGCCAAAAGTCTTGAACAAACCTAGACCAAAGGCTAAGTTTTTATGTAAATGTTCTATCTTCGCATAACAAAGACCCAAGGCATCGCCTCAGGTCATCGCGCATGCTCTGTCCTAACCATTCTTTCCTTTTCTCAGCTTCCCAAAACGTCCCCCGCCATACACCACGGAACGAGCGTTACTTTTTAAGAAATCAGCTTCGTCATTTTCGCCTTTTCAGCCACGCGCTTCGTATACCCGCTTAGCGGCTTTTTCAGAGCCAACGCCACGACATAGCAGACCACGATAAACACGCAAAGGCAAAGGGCATCCTTCAGCACCAATCCCCACAGCATCCCGCCTACCGCCTCGCGCATCAATCCAACCGCATAGGTAAACGGAACGAACGGATTCAGCTTTTGAAAAAAGGACGATGCCGTGCTTACCGGGAATGTCCCTCCCGAACTGGAGAACTGCAGCACAAGGAAAATAATTGCGATACCCTTGCCGATGTTGCCAAAAACAGAAACCAACGTGTATGTGATCGTAATGAACACCGCGCTGATTAACACGGCAAAAACAACAAACCAAATCTTATCCACAACATATGTGCCCAAAAGAAAAATATCCCCAATGGTGACAATTAGCGCCTGAAAAAATCCTACCGTCAAGAAAATCAGCATCCGTCCAAAATAAATGTGATGCGTCTTGAAACCGCCGTCCAAGTTATCCACATCGACCCTCATCAGAGAGACGAGCAGCATAGCGCCTACCCACAGAGAAAGCGTTGTGTAAAAAGGCGACATGGCCGAGCCGTAGTTCGGAATCGGAAATCGTTTATCCTCTTTAATCAGCACGGGATTTGCGAGAAAATCGCTTTGCTTTTGAATGTCATTCTGGAGCAGGCGGAGAATCTCGTCGACACTGCCGCTTCCTTGGACGTTGCGGATTTGATCAGCCGCCTTGTGCACGGCCGCTTCGAACTCCGGCAGATCGCTCCGCACCAGATTAGCCGCCAAATGAACGGCGTCCTCCACTTCCGGGAGCTTCGTCTGGTACAGATCCGCCACTTTGCGGATATCCTCCTCCGCCGAGGGCAGATCGTTGCGAATAAAATCCGAAGCGGCATGCAGCTTCTGCTCCACGCGCGGCAGGTCATTACGGATGAACGGAGCCGCCTCATTGATGCCGTTCGTGAACGCATCCAGCTTGCTTTGGAGCGTTGATGACGCTTCGTGTACTTTGGCCCGGATATCCGGCAGCTCCTTCTGCAGCGTATCCAGCTGCGTTTGAGCGAAATGAATGCCGCTTTGGGCATCCGTCAAAATTCCTTTAATATTGGGCAGCTGCTCCTTTAACGTTTGTAAAGCGCTCCCTGCATTCTGGGCTATGGACATGATTTGGCCTAGCGCTTTGGTCATATTGGGCACAATCTCGGAGTCGTATCTCGCGAGGATATTCCCTAAAGTAGCGCTGGCCTCTTTGGACAATGCGTTCAGGTTGTTTACGATATCCTTCGCCGGCTTCTCGCCGCGCCCGATGGCGCTTTGCAGCTTATTCAGCGCTTGAATTTGGTTCGTCAAATTCGTTCGCACACCCGTCAACCGGGTTATCGTATCCGTGAACGGATTGCCAGGCAAGTATGTATTCAAGCGTGTAAAAACGTCAATCGTATTATCCAGCACAGCCGCTCCGGTCGTAAGACGTTCGGACAAAAGAGCCATAACCGCCAGCGCCTTCTGTGGGTCAAGGTTCACATCCTGCAGCATCCCTGTCAGCTGTGTGACAGCATCCGCTGTTTGCTGCAGCAGAATCAGATTTTGCTTCACCACAGGAATTAGCGTTTGAAAAGCAGCCTCATTTTTTTGCAGAAAATTCGTTAATTGATCGGCAAAAGCAGCCCCTTGCGTCGCGATTGCGTCGATTTTGGGCAATGTATTCAGCGCCGACGTTACAATCTCATCGGCTTGCCGTGACTTGTCGATAGCGGTATTCAGCACCTCCTCCACCTTGCCGAAGTTTTGGTCCAGCTCCGCGACGCGGCTTGCAGCCTTCTGAATATCAGGCAGCTTCTGCTGAATGAGCAGCACTTCCTGCGCCACCTCCTGGATTTTCGGCCAGCGTTCTTCAATTTTCAAAACCGTATCCGCCGCCTGGTTAATATCAGGAATTTTTTGTTCAAGTTGGACGATCTTCTGCCCCTTTTCTTTGATTTCAGGCAGCTTCTGCTCAAGCTCCAGCGCCTTATCCCCCATGGACGCTATTTCCGGCAGCCGCTTCTCCAGCTCCAAAATCTTCGCCTCCATATTGCGAATCGTCGGCAGTTCCTTCTCAAAATCGATGCCGATCTCCTTCATTCGGGTCAGGATCGAGCTGCTTACCGTTTTGATAAAATTTTCACTGATTTGCTGAGTGACACTGGAAGCGCCTTTGCTCGTGATTTTGGGCGCTACCGCATTGATTTTCTCATTCACGGTATAGAGAATTTCCGGCTTTTCCATCGTCCCGTCGACAATGCTCGTTATTTTCTGCGAAAAGTCCTCAGGTATAATCAGGCTGGCATAGTAGTCCCCGCGTTCTACGCCGCGCAGCGCCGTTTCTTTATCCACAAAGGTCCAACCGAGCGTATGGTTGTTTTTTAAACTATCCACAACCTCGTTTCCTATGTTAATGGCCTTATCCTCAATTTTGGCCCCCTGATCGTTGCTTGTTACCGCAATTTTGATCCCCGACGTATTGGAATAGGGGTCCCACATCGCCTCCAGGTTGATCCAAGCATACACAGAAGGCAGAATAGCAAGCGCAACCATGAGCAAAAGACCTGTCGGCACCCTCCACAAGTTGATTAGATCCGTCCGATAGATGCTGAAAATCTTCTTCATCGACGTCTCACCTATCCCTTCACATTTGGTTATTAATGTAACCTTACAGCTTCCATCGCATACAGAACATTCTAGCACCATATGGTCCGCGTGCCTATCACCATGTGGACAACTTCAATTGTGGATATGTGTACAAGATGCATAAAACCTTATGCACACCGTGAATTGTGGACATGTTAATACTGTGGGTAGTTTTGTGGATAAGTGCGTGGGAGGTGTGAATAGCAGGTGAAAAAGAGGGAGGGTGAGGGCGTTGGTGGGAATGATTGAGGGACGGATGAGTGAGGGAGCAATGAGGAAGGCGCGAGGGTGGCTTGGAGAGGAGGAATAAGGCGGCAAGAAGGGGCGAATGAGGTGGGGTGAGCGAGGGATGATGGAGAAAAGAAGGAGAAAAGAGCATCGAATGAGGGAGGAACGAGAGGCGAATGAGTGAGGAATGAGGATACAATGAGCGTGGGATCAAGGAGAAATGAGCATCGAATGAGGGAGAACCGCAGGTAAGCGTTGGATGAGGGAGGAGTGAAGGAGGAAAGGGCTCGAACGAGCGTTGGGTTAGCCAGGAATGAAGGAGGAAAGAGGGTCGAACGACGTTGGGTAAGTGAGGAATGAGGTGACAAAGAGACTCCTTAATTTAACGTAAACTTAAGGTTTTCCAATGATCTCAACAATTCAGTTTGAATCTCCCTCTCCTAGATGTGTTATTCTGTACTCATGAGCTAAAAAGAAACAAAAGGAGCTAACACATGTCAACTGAACTAGGAACAAAAGAAAATCCATGGAAATTAAAGACGCCGCCTCAAACCTCGGACTATGAAATGTATCAAGCTGAAAAAGACGGCAAAGCCATCCTTGTTTGCACCGTAGGGAAAACAATTCTTCATTATGACTATCGCTGTATTGAAGATTTGCATAACATGCTCAAACAGCATGGCGATTGGCTGGAACTCGGCAGCGCCGATGAGCAAAAACCCGCAAAAGAAGGCACTGTCGAAGCCTGGGGACGTTCCCCCGAAAATCCCATCGGCGGTTGGTACGGCTTGAAAAAAGGCTTCCGCGGCCGTTTCGGCATGTACGTTCCACCACTCTTGGAAGTATTGGGACTTGCTGAAGTTGAGCATAACCCGAGGAATAACCGTATGCGCGCTATTTAACTTGAGTGTCGGACAGAACCAAAGCTGTCGAGACAACTGCTGCCTATATTTCCCCTAAGAGATAAGGGGAAACATAGGCAGCTATTTCGGCTGGGTGGGCTTATTTTCAGGTTCCGCTCCTTTATATAGAGTAACTCCCCTCATACTTAAGCTTGTTTTAATGACGCAAACTTCTACTTGCTGCTCTGTCCGCCTACTTTAGCGCTGAAAAGCGACTTCCCAGCATCCAACCCCTGGGATTTATCGCTTATCCCCTCACTTAAGCTTGTTTTATGACGCTAACTTCTACTTGCTGCTCTGTCCCGCCCACTTTAACACTGAAAAGCGACTTCTCAGCATCCAACCCCTGGATTTATAACCGATCCCCTCACATAAGCTTGTTTTTATGACGCTAACTTCTACCTACTGCTCTACACGGCCATTCGTGGGAATTGATGTTTTCAGCGCTAACGGACTGAGATGCTTCTATTGGACACTTTTATGCGTGGAATAAACTGTGACGGACTCACATGCCGTTATTTGGCTTGAATTACAGCCCTGCAGCGATAAATCAGCAAGTAACGGCTTCACAGTCCGTTAGCTTCTTAAAATGTGCCGAAACTGAAAATAACGGCTTTGGGGTCCGATAATGACCTACACAGCGAGGAGGACATCAACCCTCGTCACCCCGCTCACTCATCCGCGGGCAACGGCAAAGGCACTACCTGACGCCAGCCGCCAAGCGCCGTCACGTCTTCCGCGCCCTCGGCCGCGTAAGCCTCGCAAACAAAACCCGGGACCTCCGTGCCGTCCCGGAGCTCGACCTTGCCGATCCCGAGCGGTGCCGGGATCTCCGCCGCAAAGCCGCCGAATGCCTGCAGCGGCATCTCCCAAACCTCCAGGGCGATCGCGGCGCCGCCCTGCGCCTGCTTCACGAGCCCCGGCTTCGCTGGCGTGGTCGGCAGCTTCACGAGGCTGTACTTCGCCGCGGTTACATCCTCCCGGATGAACCGCGCTCCACAGCCTAGCATCTGCTTCTCCAGCGGGTAGCCGCGCATGTGCAAGCCGCAAACCGCAACGAGCGTCGCCGCCGCTCCTACTGCACTTGCTCCCGCATCGCTGCCCGCCGACGATGCGCCCTCACGAGCGCTGGCAGCCTCGCCTACAGCGCTCGCGCCCGCCACGATCAGCTCTGCTGCGCCGCAGATCAAGCTCTCCTCTTCGGCAATCCCGAAGAGGGTAATGCCAAAAGGCGTGCGCGGAGCCGCATCCCCCGTCGGCAAGGCAACCGCGCACCAATCCAGCAGATTGCAATGGTTGGTGTAGCGGCCCATATCCCGATTGGTCGCAATCGGTTCAGCCAGCACCTGCTCGCGGGTCCATGTCCCCCCGCAGGTTGGCATGGCAAGCACCGCACCCTGCAGCAGCTTGCGGGCTTCCAGCTTGAACCGCTGCAGCCGGTGCATCGCTTGGAACACCGATGCCGCATCATACTCGGCAGATGAGCCTGAGCGCAGAATCTTCTCCGTCACCGGATAAGCAGCACCCGGATTCGCTTCAATAAAGCCCCCCAGGGCTGCCCAACGTTCAGCTACCCAAGGACCCTCATATAGAATCGCCGCTGCTTGAGCGAACATTTTAACATCTACGTAGGCGATTGGGAAATTTAATCTTTTCAGCTCCTCGACGGCTCTTTCCCATGCTGCTTCGTACTCTGCAGCATAAGGGCCGTAGAACGAGAGCGGGCCATCCGGCAGCAGCAGGATCTGCGGCAGCCGGGAGGCTCCTCTGCCCACACGCCGCGACCACGGGTCGTCCGTGTGCGGACCGCGAGCCACGCCGTCTACGGCGAGCGTGTCCTCCAATCTGTGCGTAAAGACGGTTACACAGTCTAAACTCGCACAGGCAGGCACTACCCCCTTGGTTGGCCAGGCGCCGAGACTCGGCTTATAGCCAACCAGCCCGTTCAAAGCGGCCGGCACGCGCCCCGAGCCCGCTGTGTCCGTGCCAAGCGAGAAAGCCGCTTGGCCGCGAGCCACGGCGACAGCCGAGCCCGAGCTGGAGCCGCCGCTGATCAGCTCCGGGCGCAGCGCGTTGTACGTGTCGCCGTAAGGGCTTCTCGCCCCGACGAGTCCCGTCGCGAATTGGTCCAAATTCGTTTTGCCGAGCGGAATCGCTCCTGCGGCAATCAATCTTTCCACCACGCCTGCGTGCTCCGTAGGGGTATAAGCATACTCCGCGCAGCCTGCCGTCGTCGGCACCCCGGCCAGATCAATGTTATCCTTGATCGCAAAAGGAATCCCCCACAGCGGCGCATCCGCCGGATTCAACCCAGCCAACGCGTCCAAATAAGGCTGAATGAGCGTCATGGAAGGCGGCATAATCCAAATATTCATGTCCGCGTCATCCGCCGCCCGCTGCACAATTGCCGCGATCACCTCTTGCGGCGTCAACGCCCCCTTTGCATATTGATCCTTCAGCCAAGAAATCGTCAGCTCCAAAGGCAGCCTTACATCGGCAGCTTTCCCCAGTCCCCTATTTTCGGCTATTGTCATTTGCGAACACCTCTCCTTAAGCAGATTGGGCAATGCCAAGAATCAGCTGCCCTGCATGAACTTGATCACCCGGCTTCACGCGGATCATAGAAACATAACCGTCGCAGGGAGCATGCTGCGGGAACTCCATTTTCATACTTTCAAGAATCGCCAATGGATCGCCTTTCTTCACTTGCTCGCCCGGCGACACGAGTACTTTCCACACGCTTCCCGGCATAATTCCGCGCACAGGGATTGTGCCTGCCGGCAGTTCATCTTCCGGCTGCTCGCTTGCCGTTTCTTGTTCGGACACATACTCCGCTAGGCCTTTCGCCTTCCAACTCTCCCGCTCTTCGCTGAACGCTGTTTGCTGCTGCTTGCGGAACGTCTCGGCACTTTCTTCAATAGAACTCAGGAACTGCACATATTCGCCTAAATCAAAGGTCGTCTCCCGAATTTCCGCTTCATAACGGCCGCGCGGGAAGTCTTCCCGCAGTTGAAGCAGCTCCTCTGCGCTCACTTCATAGAACTGGATTTGGTCGAAAAATCTCAGCAACCACGGCTTGCCTGCCTTGAAACTCCCCGTAGACCGCAGCCGATTCCACATCTGAATCGTTCGTCCGACAAACTGATAGCCCCCCGGTCCCTCCATGCCGTATACACACATGTAAGCCCCGCCGATGCCAACGGCATTTTCCGGTGTCCATGTACGAGCCGGGTTATATTTCGTCGTTACCAAGCGGTGCCGCGGATCAACAGGCGTTGCAACCGGAGCGCCTAAATACACATCCCCTAATCCAAGCACCAAATACTTAGCGTCAAAAACAATCTGCTTAACATCATTAATCGAACCTAATCCGTTAATGCGCCGAATAAATTCCAGGTTGCTCGGACACCAAGGAGCATCTGGCCGCACCCCTTGCTGATAGCGCTGAATCGCCAGCTGTGTCGCCGGATCATCCCAGGAAAGCGGCAGCCGCACGATGCGCGATGGCACACGGAATTGTTCGAGCGGCGGCAGGGCTGCGTCGATTGCTGCGACTTTGGCGCACGCCTCGCTGACTGTGATTTGAGCAGGATCGATATGGATTTGCAGCGAACGGATACCAGGCGTCAAATCCAACACCGGTATCTCGCCATTTTCCACGATCGCCTGCATCAAAGCTTGCACTTGGAAGCGCAGCAGCAAATCCAACTCGAGCTCACCATATTCCACAAGCAAGTTCTGGTCGCCGCAGCAGCGAATCGCAATCGGGAATCTGCGACCTGCCGCTTCATGGAACAAGAGAGGGTATTCCGGTGTGATCGCTTCATGAACTGCGGGAAGCGCACAGGGAGTCAGCCGCCCAAAGTCACCCTCGCCGATCGCCAACAAATTCCGTTCCTGCACTTCACGCAGAGCCTCCGCCTCCTGAAGCGTCAGCAGGTGAAAGCGAACTGTATCGCCGGGATGCAGCTGGCCCAGCTTCCAAAACTCCGCCGATGCCGTCGTCACCGGACAAACGAAACCGCCAAGACTGGGACCGTCCGGCCCGAGCAGGATCGGCATATCCCCCGTCAAATCCAGCGTTCCAATCGCATAAGCGTTATCGTGAATATTGGAGGGATGCAGCCCCGCTTCTCCCCCGTCTTCCCGCGTCCATAATGGCGCAGGCCCTTTCAAGCGAACCCCCGTCCTTGAGGAGTTAAAATGCACTTCCCAGCTCGTTGCCGTCAACTGCTCCAAATACTCCGCACGCAGGAATTCTCCCGTACAATGCGGTCCGGGGATGACGCCAATCGTCCACTCCCGCGTCATTGCAGGACGGTGCAGGACGGTGAGCTCCGCCCCATCCTGCACCGGGCTGCCGCCGGCGTTCACGCCAAGCACATCGCCGGTTCGCAGCGCACGGCCGCCGTGTCCGCCGAAGCCGCCCAACGTGAAGGTAGAGGAGCTGCCGAGAATCTTCGGCATATCGAAGCCGCCGCTGACCGATAAGTAAGTCCGCATGCCTTCTTTGGCTTCACCGAAGCTCAGCACTTGCCCGCGAGCCGCAAATACCGGCTTATACAGCGGAATGGCGGCTCCATCCAACTCGGCTTGCATATCCGCACCGGTGACGCAGAACCACAAATCGCTGCGGAACTTGTAGGAGCCTCCGCGCAGCGTCATTTCAAGCCCGGGGGCGTCATCCGCATTGCCGAGCAGCTTGTTGCCGATCCGGAACGAGAACGGGTCCATCGGTCCGCACGGCGGCACGCCCACATCCCAGTGGCGGATGCGACCGGGGTAATCCTGCACGGTCGTTTGAATGCCGCCATCTATGACTTCCAGCGCGCGTTCATCAGGCTCGAACGTGCGGAGCAGTTGCGTGAAGACATTCCCGTCCACACAATCCCGCTCTCCTAAAAGCGCCTGCAGATAGGACAGGTTCGTCGTGATGCCATACATACGCGTCTCGGACAGCGCATCGATCAGCTTCCGGATAGCGTCCATACGGTCTGTCCCGTGGACAATAATTTTCGCCAGCATCGGATCATACAAGGTCGTGACCGTCAAGCCGTCCCGCACCCATGTTTCATTGCGCGCCCCGCTCGCAAATACCGCACGATCCAGCTGGCCCGCACTCGGACGGAACTGCTGAAGGCAATCCTCCGCGTAGATCCGCGCTTGCATACTGTGACCGATCGGCCTGCGAATGAGCGATTGGATGTCCGTCAGCTCGTTCGCCGCTTCGCGCACCATCCACTCGACTAGATCAATACCGAGCACTTCCTCCGTCACGCCATGCTCGACCTGAAGTCTCGTGTTCACTTCCAAGAAGTAGAACTCGCACGTGTCCGGATCATACAAATATTCCACCGTCCCTGCGCTGCGGTAGCCCACTTCAGCCGCCAGACGCTTCGCTGAGGCGAACATCCTCTCACGCACGTCATCCGACAAATTGGGAGCTGGGCTTTCCTCAATGACCTTCTGGTTGCGGCGTTGAATGGAACAATCGCGCTCACCGAGCGTAACGATTTCCCCGAAATCGTTGCCGAAAATTTGCACCTCGACATGGCGCGCCCTGGCGATATATTTTTCAAGGAACATGCCGCCGTTTTTGAAATTCGTCTCCGCCAAATGACGCACACCGTCGAAAGCGGCTGTTAAAGCCGCCTCATCCGCACAGACGCGCATGCCAATACCGCCGCCTCCCGCCGTGCTTTTGAGAATAACCGGATAGCCGATCCGCGCAGCCTCTGCAAGGGCAACCTCCAGCTCTGTAAGGAGCGGCGTTCCCGGCAGCATCGGCACTCCGGCTTTCTCCGCTATTTCACGAGCGGAGTGCTTGAGTCCGAAGCATTCCATTTGTTCCGGCGTTGGCCCGATAAACACAATGCCATGCTCTCTGCAAGCGCGGGCAAAGCCGGCATTTTCGCTCAGAAATCCGTAACCGGGATGAATCGCCTCCGCGCCGGTTTCCAGCGCTGTTTTCAAAATCAGCTCAGCATTCAAATAGCTTTCCGCAGCCGGCCCCTCGCCGATCAGAACCGCTTCATCCGCTCCGTCGACATGCAGGCTGTCTTGGTCTGCCCCTGTATACACGGCAACGGAAGCCACACCGAGCTTGCGCAGCGTACGCTCAATGCGCACAGCAATAGCACCGCGATTAGCGATAAGTACTTTCGTAAACATCGTATCCACACCCCTTTGAATTTCTATTTCTCCCAAATAAGCACTTGAATCGGCGTTGGATTGTATGCATTGCAGGGATTGTTGAGCTGCGGACAGTTGCTGATGAGCACCATGGAGTTGCCCAGTGACTGAACTTCCACGTAGCAGCCGGGCGCGGAAACGCCGTCATCGAACTTCAAACCGCCTTCCGCCGTTACCGGCACATTCATAAAAAAGTTGATATTCGGCGCCAAATCCCGCTTCGTATAAGCCCCGCCGTGCTGTGCGAGCTGCAGCATGAAGGTATCCCGGCAGTTGTGCATCGACAGCTTGTCGTGCGAATAACGCACCGTATTGCTTTGAGCGGAGCACGAGCCTCCGACGGTGTCATGCCGGCCGCACGTATCCGCTACGATTCGGAGCAGCTCCTTGCCGGACTCCGCGCGCAGCACCGAGCCTGTGCTCAAATAAATATTGCCTTGGCCTGCAATCGTCGCCACAGCGCTGTAATGATCCTCCGGATGATCCCCATCGTAAAACAGCGTATCCGCCGCTTGGTTCCCCTCCAGATCGACAATGCGCAGCACTTGACCCGGCTTCAGCATGCGCATCCAACCGTCCCCCGCTTGAATGATTTCGCTATAAATGGCATCCTCGACGCTCCGAGGGCTTTCCACCCGATTAAATACAGCCATCTCCATTCCTCCTCATCGTTTTAATGTCCAAGCAAAGTGTGGTATTCCCATGTATTTTCAAAAGCGCGGCGGTTCTCCGGGCGATAATTGACACAAACATCATCCTCGCCTACAGGCTCAGCCTGAAGCACCTCCATTTTGACCGATACGGATGGGTATGAAATTCTGGGATCTAACGGATTAGGCGTATTCGACAGCACCAACAACGTATCCAACTCTGTCCGCAGCGCAACGCTCGCCCCAGCCGGGCAGTGGCCCGGGCTGAAATGCATCTCGCCCTTTTCATCGCAAAACACTTTCGAGAACAAGTTGAGAACAGGCATCATATCGCGCATGCTCAGCCCGTTACGGACAAGCTCTACGGCAAAGTTCTCCTGCCCGCTCCGCAGCCGCTCATTGCGCAGTTCCTGATACGTGGTCGGGCCATATTTGGCATCGGTCCCTGCACGGCTTGTGTATCCGCCAAGAGGATCATGCCAGCCTAGACTATCCTCCACGATGCTCGTGAGCACTCTTCCGTTGTCGCTCATGAGCACATGCCCTCGCGTCAAATGGGCGGTATACTGCGCCTTAAGCGTATCCGGCATATTGTAGCGCTCCGTCAAATCCCTCGCATGGAACAATTGGACAGACACATTCGCGCCAGCTTCCAGCGCCGTAAACCTGATCAATTTCCCTTTGCCAACCACGCCCGACCACTTGTCTCCCGGACCTATCGTCTTGCTCCACACATGTGCCATCGCAACCATCTCCTCCTGTGTTCTGGTTAAACAAAAAGGGAGACATCACAAGACATAAATTGTCTTGGTGATATCTCCCAGGTTTTTATCCTTCCGTGTCGCTCCTAGAACAGGAACGGTTTACTCTCGGACCAGCCCGGTCATACGCCGGCGGAACCCTAGTAAACAATCGTATTCGTTTATGTTAATAAACATAACATTGCTTCGATGAATATGTCAATAACTTCTATCATTTTTTCATTTTTCTTGCAAAACTCTTCTCACACTGCTTTTATTATGTTATATTAACTTACACAAAAGTAAGGCGGATAACATTTCATAAGAAATTCGTTTATAAACGCGTATTTAAGTAACAATTCATAACATACATGTTTTCTAGGGTTCCGTGAGCGCCTTAAGCCTCAGTCTGGTCCGAGAGAAAACGCACAGCTCACCCTGTGTTCACGGAGGGACAAAAGCCCGGGAGGATATCTGTTCATGAGATATCTCCTTGGCTTTTTTGCTTATCATCACCCTTCCGCTTGATCGCAGAACCACACAAAGGAGTGTTACCATCATGACAAACGAAGTCTCGCTGCGGAAATCCTTAAGTCTGTTTCAAGTCGTCTACATGGGGCTTGCGTGGATGACGCCTATGATTTATTTCTCCATCTATGGAATAGCCTACGAGAATGCCCATGGCATGCTGGCCCAGGCTTACTTGCTGGCTTTCATCGCTATATTTTTCACGGCGTACAGCTATGGCGTCATGTCTAAATCTTTTCCTACATCGGGCTCCGCCTACACCTATACGCAAAAAAGCATCCACCCCTACCTTGGCTTCCTCGTCGGCTGGGCGCTGCTGCTGGATTACTTTTTCTCCCCGATCATCGCTTGTCTTACCTTTGGCATCTATCTGCATGCGCAGTTCCCCTCCATTCCGGCTTACGTCTGGATCATTGGACTCAATATCGTCCTTGGCGCCGTCAATATGATCGGCATTCAATTTTCAGCCAATATCAGCAAACTGTTCGTCTGGATTCAAATCCTGTTTATTGCCGTTTTCTGCTTCTTCCTTGCCCGCAATTTGACGGGAGACGTTCATCCTATGGGAGTTTTCATGCAAAATGAAGTGCCGTTCTCCGCGATTTTGGCCGGAGCTTCGATGATTTGCTTCTCCTTCTTAGGCTTTGATACGGTTACCACCATGTCCGAAGAAACGGTAAACTCCAAGAAAACGATCCCTCGGGCTATCATGATTATCATTATTACGGCCAGCATCCTTTACTTGGTGCCGTCCGTTCTGACCCAGCTCATTTATCCGCACCTCACCTTCGTCAACGTGGATTCCGCCGGCTTCGAGATCGTGAAGCTTGTAGGCGGAGCTGCGCTTAGCTCCGTGTTTATTACCGTGCTCATACTCGCTATTTTCACCCAAGGCTTATCATCCGTAACGAGCGTTTCCCGCCTTCTCTATGTGATGGGACGCGATTCCATCCTGCCTAAACGGGTGTTTGCCTTTCTGCATCCGAAGTTCAACACGCCGGTCATCAACATCGCGATCGTCAGCTGCGTCTCCCTGCTGGCACTCGTAATCTCCTTGGACAATGCGGTCAAATTCGTCAATTTCGGGGCACTGACAGCCTTCTTCTTCGTGAACATCTCCGTCATTGCACAAAAGTACATCAAAGAAAAGCAGCGTTCCGTGAAATATACCTTCTTGTATCTGGCGCTTCCGCTTGCGGGAGCCGGCTTCATTGGCTATTTGCTGTCGCTGCTTGATGGGGACGCCTTATGGATGGGCGGCGTGTGGCTCATGATCGGAATTATGTATCATCTGATCCGGAGAAAAGCCAGCTCTGGAACTGGAACCGTACTCACCCCTAGGTCTATCCCTCATAAACCCATGCGTGCCTCCGGTACTATTGAATAAGAAAAAACCGAGCGAACTCAGGACCGTCTCCTGATCATCGCCCGGTTTATTTATTTGCGGTCGGCGGGGAATACAAGCCCCATCTGTTTTCTGGCCTCGTCCATAATCGCCATTGCGATGCTGGAATTGGCATGAGAGTTCGTTTCGGACTCTGACGCTCCGTTTTGGATCAGGCGGATGAACTCCTCCGCTTCGTAACGCATCGTTCTTGCGCTTTGCTCACGCGTCAGATTTTCCACAGAGCCGTCCCGGTAGCGGATTTCCACTTTTTCCGGCTGGTTGATTTTATCAATGACCATCGTTGCGTGCTCGCCCTGGATTTCCGCCGGCAAATAGGAGCTTGCGATTTTGGAATGCATAATGACCGCATCCATTTCTTTGTAGCTCAGCAGAAGACTGCCTTCCCCGTCAACGCCGGACTCCAGCAGCATGCCGCTTGCCTGCACGCGATCCGGGCTTCCGAACAATACCGCTAGCGGATAAATGCCGTACACACCAAGGTCCATCAAGGAGCCGTTGGAAAAAACGGGATTGAACGCATTCAGCACCGTACCCTGCTTATAGGCATCATAGCGCGAGGAATATTGGCAGTAGCTTGCAAAATAACGGCGGATTTTACCAAGTTTATGAATATTCTCTTGAATGGCTTTGAAGTTCGGCATGAGCGTGGATTTGAGCGCCTCCATGAACACAACCTTGTTGCTGCGCGCAGCCTCAATCATCTCGGTCAGCTCAGCCGTATTGGAAGCTGCCGGCTTCTCGCAAAGCACATGCTTCCCGTGGTTCATGCAGTGAACCGCATACTGGGCGTGCAGCGAGTTCGGACTCGCGATGTAGACCGCATCGAAAGCATCGCTTTGCGCGAAGGCATCCAGATCCGTAAACCTGTGCGGAGCTTCGAATTTGTTCACGAATTCCGCTGCCTTCTCTTCTGTGCGTGAATACACCGCCGTTAAAGCGAATTCCCCCGTCTCGCGGGCTGCGTGGATGAACTCTTCTGTAATCCAGTTGGTTCCTATTACGGCAAAACGTATCATAGTGTCTCCTTTGTTGTTAGGTTTTGGTTCTTTTTACTATACCTGATTTGAGAGGGTTGATAAAGGCTGGGCTTGGGATTTTTGCACATAGGATGAGATGGTTAGCTAGTAACTTTATCTATAGAAGGTTACGTATAACTCATCAACTTTCAACAATTTCACTACTTTCAAGGACATAGAAACTTCTATAGAATATAAAATGTCATCACGTACAAGTCTTCATAAAAATTAGTATTTACTAATATCAAGAGGAATGTGGGAGGATGAAGCATGAAGTATTCGTATTTAGGGAAATCCGGATTAAAGGTCAGCCAGCTCTGTTTAGGAACGATGAATTTTGGACCGGAAACGGAGGAAAAAGAAGCTTTTAGAATCATGGATGCCGCATTAGACGCGGGAATCAATTTTTTTGATACAGCTAACGTTTACGGTGGCGTGGAAAAAAGAGGCTGGACGGAAGAAATAATCGGACGCTGGTTTAAACAAGGCGGAGGCCGCAGAGAGAAAGTCATTCTGGCGACAAAAGTCTATGGAGACATGAACGATTCCCATGACGGGCCGAATGCGGAACGAGGATTATCCGCCTACAAAATCAGGCGTCATCTGGAAGCATCGCTCAAGCGATTGCAAACAGATCATATAGAACTGTATCAAATGCATCATATCGACCGCAACGTGAGCTGGGATGAGTTGTGGGGAGTGTTCGAATCCGCGGTCAATCAAGGGACCGTTGACTATATCGGCTCCAGCAATTTTGCAGGCTGGCATATCGCATGCGCCCAAGCCGAGGCCAAAGCCCGCCACTTCCTAGGTCTGGTCTCCGAGCAGCACATGTACAATTTACTGGCCAGATTGCCGGAGCTGGAAGTGCTTCCCGCTTCGGAGAAGCTCGGCCTTGGCGTCATTCCGTGGAGTCCGCTTGCAGGCGGATTGCTAGGCCGCAACGCCTTGGCCGGTACGGGCGCGCGCAGTGCGCGTTCCGCCGAGCGGGTTGAGAAGCACCGGAGCCAATTGGAGCAATTTGCAGCGCTCTGCAAAGAGATCGGTGAAAAAGAAGACGTTGTCGCCCTGGCTTGGGTATTGTCTCATTCGGCCGTTACCTCGCCGATTATCGGGCCGAGAACGATTGAGCAGCTTCAAGATTCCTTACGCGTCCCTGAAGTCACGCTAAGCGAAGAAACTTTGAAAAAGTTGGATGACATTTTCCCAGGCCCTGGTAAACCAGCTCCGGAAGCTTACGCCTGGTAAAACAGGATGATTCGGCACTGGAATTGGCCGTATTGGCCGATCCTGTGAAGCATGATTGAATTATAGACAAACCCTGGCCGACGGCCAGGGTTTTCTTTTTGATTGCATTCAATACATCGCTATGCGTATGTCTTAACTGGGAATGCAGAAATAGAGGCGATGCAAGCATGGCCCCTATTCCGATTCGTTTAATTTACGGTCAGGCTCAGATCGTCAAAGTGAATTATACCCGTCTGCTGCTTGTAAGCCTGCAGTACGACGCGAAGCTGATTGCCGGTCGGCGTGAAGGTGAGATTCAGCGTTTTGCTGCTGTTTGTAAAATCTTGCGCAATAATCTGCGAGCCATCATAGATGTACACGTAGCCGTACGTCGGATCGCCCGTGCTCCATATGCTGCCTGTGAGCTTATACGCTTGGCTCGGGGTTACGCTGACGACTTGCTCTACCTCGGCAATGTCCATCTGGCTTGGATGCAAGTTCAGCGTGCCGCCAGTGACGTCAGCTGCGCCCGTTTGATTGTTCTTCCAGCCTTGCGTCGAGCTGCTGACGAGACCTGAACTAAAATCTCCGTTCAGTAATAAGTTCGTTACAGCGCTGTTTGTCGTTACATTAAGCACACTGCTTGCTAGTGAAACATTGCCGGCCGCGTCCTTGGCTTTTACATAGAAGGTATACGCTGTCGCAGGCGTCAAGCCCGTAATCGACGTCGTTATTCCCGGCACAGTACTGTACAAACTGTTGTTCATATACACATCGTAGGAAACGACGCCAACGTTATCCGTCGAAGCTGTCCACGACAGGTTGATGCTGGTTGATGTTTTGGATGGCGACGCGAGATTCGTCGGCGGCGTCGGTGCTTGCGTATCTGGCGCAGCGGCATCGGTTGTGACGTTGAGTGCGCTGCTCGCCGGGGACACGTTGCCGGCGGCATCTTTGGCTTTCACCGTGAAGCTGTACGCTGTGCTTGGCGTCAAGCCGGTAATCTGAGCCGATGTGCCCGTTACGGTGCTGTTGTAGGTATTGTTCACGTACACGTCATAGCCGGTTACGCCAACATTATCCGTCGAAGCCGTCCAGGCAAGGCTTACACTGGTTGAAGTCTTCGCAGGAGACGCGACCCCGGTAGGTGCCGTTGGCGGGACGGTATCTCCCGTTTGCGGCGCGCTGCACGGGAATATACAGTAGCCCGGATATTCCTCGTTCGCTGCCCATCCCGCCATCGGATACGATTCTTGCTGCGCCACTGCACCCGAAGTGCTGTACGGCTTGAAGTTCACGTAATCGATCAGCAGCTGTGCTTTATCGAAGTTCGCTTTGCCGCCCCAATTGCGCGGGAACCAGTAGCCGAGCCAGAGACGTCCCGGCTTGGTTGGCACGAATTCACCTGCTGTCGCCGTATATTTGGTGACGCCATCCACCATAAACTTCACATAAGGCGCGATATTGTTCGCCGGGTCGGCGATTTGCCAAATGATTTTATACGTATGCCATTGATCGTCCGACACGTTCATGCCCAGATCCGTGTAGTTTGTGTGATACTCGTTATCGTTTTCGCCCTGCCACGTGTTGAATAACGCTTTGTTAAAGGTCATGCCCGTATGGGTTGGCCCCGGACGGCCCGGGAATTCCATATCGATCTCGTTATTGCTCACCCAGTAGTCTGCGTTCGGATCGGCGCCCATCTGCACGGCTTCCGGACTGGTGACATCCATCTCCTGATAATGGAACGTCCAGATAGCCGGTACAGCGCCGTGCGGCAGCCCTTCGCCATTAGACCCGGCAATGACTTTCGGGATTTTCATCCGGACTTCGTACTCGCCGGAGCCGTAATAGTTCGAGGTCGCAATGGCGGCCCCAACCCGTTTGCCGTCATTGCGCGGTACGCCCTTCGCATTAATGCCCAGCGGCAAGCCGTTATAGTAATCGCCGTGCGCCTCCAGCACAAGGTGGCCCTGGCCGTCGAGCTTGACGTTGTCCGGATGCACGCCGCCGTTCCAGCTTTGCCCGTTCACGCCGGAGTTGCCCAATTGGCCGCCCCAGTTCTTCTTGGCGACTTTCCATTTGCTCGAATCGAGCCGGCTGCCGTCAAAATTGTCCCGGAACTCGCCCTTTGTCGTGCCCCAACGCGTATTGATCGCAGCTGCCGTCATCGGGCGGAAGTCGGAATCCGCCCATCCGTCGTCCGGGAACGTTTCCGGCATCCAGGTGTCGTTCGGCTCGTGGTACGGCTCGAATTCAAAGTAATCGACCGCCATTTGCTTCACATCAAAGTTGGCGGAAGCCCCTGCCCACGCATCCGGGAACCAAACGCCCAGCCACAGCCGTCCGGCATTGGTCGGGAGCGTCGACGTGTTCGTTGCGATGTAGGTATCGTCGATATAATAGTCGACGCGAGGCGTTTCCCCGTTGCCGCCGGTATGCCAGCGATATTCGAAATTATGATAGCTGCCGTCCGCTACGTTGATGCCTTTGGCGGCCAGATTCGCATAGATCGTCGTATATTCGTTGTCGCCTTCTCCCGTGAACGTATTGAGCAGCGCGCGGTCGTACGTCTGTCCCGTATGTGCGCCGCCCGGTCTGCCCGGAAGCTCAATGTCAATTTCATGGTTGTATGCGTAGTATTCCGGATACACGCCGCCAACCGGCTGCAAGCGTCCTTCCTTAAACGCACGGACATATTCCGGATCGCCCTTCGCCACTCCGTTGGTCACGGAGCCGTAATACTCCTGGTAGTGGAAACTCCACATCGTGGAGGCGACGCCGAGATCGGGAATGATTTTCGCCCGCATCGTGTAGCGGCCCGAGCCTAAATACGCCTTCGTGGCAATGGCGGCGCCAACGCGCTTATTGCCCCGCTGAACGGTGTCCACATTGTAGGCGAGATTGTACGGCGATACGTCTTCTTTGCTCTTGTTCGGCTTATACAAGCCCTTCACCGGGCCATTGTACAAATCCCCATGCGCTTCCAGAATCAGATTGCCGTTCTCCACTTTCACATTCTCCGGCACGACGCCGTTGTTTTTAAGACCGCCCCACTGCTTGGAGGCAATGAGCCATTTGTTCGGATCCAGCGTATTGCCGTTAAAATCTTCTCTGAAAATCCCTGTGTTCTCATGCCCGTAATAATCGTAGGCTTGTGCCTGATGGTGCGTGAACAGGCCGCTGACCGCCGATGACAGCAGCACGAGCGAGCAGACTTGCGACATGAATTTCACTTTTTTACCTTTGGCCCATTGGATCATCATTTGACGCATCATGATTCCCGTCCTTTCTTTGACTGCAGCTTCCTGTAACCCTCCCTGACCTTTCCGTTCGTTCGCTGACACGTATCCGAGCCTCACCTCCTTTCGATTCCAACCGACGGGGCCTTACTGCGGCATCACCGCTGCCGCCCGCACCTTCAGCGGATGCAGCTTGGTGAGCACAATTTCCTCCGCCTCCGCCGTGCGCATCCAAGGCTCGCACCAAAGAATCGCCTCGCGCTCCCACAGCTCCGCCTTATTCAGCCACTCCGCCAGCTTTCTCTGACCCCGCTGCAAAATAACATCGCTGGCCAGCGGCTTCTTCCTGCCGCCAAACAGCTTCCACTCGACGTCCCGGAGCGCCGTCTCCAGCTCCAGGGCCAGCTCGCCATGCTGCGCAGCGAGGCGAAGCCCTTGCACATACCGCAGAAGCGGCTCGCTCGCGGGGGTGCATGCGTCAAGCAGGCGCTGCGCCGCCTGCGCATACTGCGGCTTGCGGGAAGCCGCCGCCTGATCGATCCAGCGCAGCGCCTGCAGCAGCCGGGCGTCGCCTTCGGCAAAATGCTGCGTCCAGCGCGCATCCAAATCGTCCCGCGCCATCGCCGTATGCCAGGCGCAGCCGGCATGCGCCCACTGCGGGTACCAGCCGGTTTCCCATGGCTCGATCGAGGGTGACATCGAGTAGAAACGCGTCCAAGCGGAGGCTATGACGCCGCTCAAACCGCCCGTTTGGGCAGCCACCGCCCAGGAAGCGACATTGCTCACGCGCTCCTCCTGCTGCGCGAACCATTGGTTCGTATGATCCGCTCCGCGCACGCAGGAGACGCCGAATACCTCGCCGACATGCTCCCGATACGCGCCGATCCAAGGCAGATTCAGCCTGCCATACAGCGGATACTCGCCTTCATCCCAATACTTGCGGATCAGTTCCTGCTCCGCCTCGGGCAAATCCTCCAGCCAATAGGACTGCGGGATTTTTCCGGGGTCTTTCACCAGCCACCTCTTGGAGGTGTAGTACCGCCCGCCCCACCAGACCCAATTGCTGCGGCCTGTTTCGTAGTAGCTCCAGGCGCTGACCGCCGTTCCTTGCGGCAGCTCGCTCATGCGATCCAGACATTTCTCCGAATGAAACATATCGTCCCACATGATCGGCGTTCTGCCCTGCTGAAGCACATACGCCGCCGCCTGCTTCACGTAGTCGAGAAACAGATCCTCCTTGGATCGCCCGGCTTCCGCTTCCAGCCAGCTTTGGCAGCGCTTGCAACATCCCAAGGCCAGCGCCTCGTCGGCGCCGATATGGATATACCGGGAGTTCGGGTGCATGCGAATGACTTCATCGACCATTCGCCCAAACAGCTGCAGCGATTCGGGGTGGCTCGGACAGAATTGAAAAGTCAGACCGTCTTCGCGCAGATGCGCATACGCCTCATGCTCCAGCACGTAATCCAGATGACCGATGCACTGGACGACGGGAATGATGTCCATGCCATAAGCCTCGGCGGTTTGCAGCAGGGCCCCAATCTCTTCACGGGTATAACCGTCAGACCGGTGGACGTGCGGAATGTCCGCATAGGGGAATTGATCTTCATATTCGATAAGAAGAGTGTTGATTTTTAGCCGGGCTAAGCGTTCAATCGTTTCTTGCACATAAGGCATTCGGGGAACGCTGCCTTTAAAATCCAGATGATGCCCACGGAGGGCGACATCCGGCCAATCCTGCACCGTAACGGCAGGAATCTCACGCTGCTCGTTATCACTGGCTCCAGCCGCTCTCATCCACGCCTGCAGCCACTGCTCCAGCGTAAACCAGCCGTAAAGAAAACCGCGTGCCGTATTCGCTCCAATGCTCATCCCACTCGGCCTAACCGAACAGACATAACCATCGGCGTGGTCTGGAACCGGCATAACCGGCATACTTGGCTGCCCAACTGCCTCATCCGGGAAGATATGCTGACCGCTATTCTGAACAGCGGTCAGCAGCAGCCGGGACTCCCCTTCTTCCCGGAATTCCACTTGAAGCCCGCAACGCGTCTCCAGATACGCAGCCATCAGGCGCGCTGCCGGTATCGCATCCTTGCCAGCATGCAGCACCAATCCCGAACGGGATAAAAGAAATGCTCCGCTTTCTCCCTCGACCCGCTTCACTTCCGGGTAAAAGGGCCAACTCTCGCAGCTTGTCATGCCGCACCTCCTTTATACATGTCCGGCCGGCATCTCATTGCCGGCCGGTTCACCCATCTTATTTAATGCCCATTTGCTGCGCTTTATCGTTCACTTCCTGCACGACCTTGTCGAGACCCTTGCCTTTATAGGCATCGACTTCCTTATTGAACATCGACTCGACGCTGTCGCTGCCGAGCATAATTTTGATCAACATATCCGAGTTAATGACGGAGAATTTGTCTTTGGCCGGCGTGGAAACCAGCGTCAGTTCCGGCGAGAAGCTTGGAATTTTGGTTTGCGTTTTGACGAATTTCATGTAGTCGATAGCATTCTTCTGGAGGTCCTTGTTCACCCAGCTTTGATCGTTCGGATCGTCCACCGTGTAAGGTGTTTCCCAAGTAGCTAAGGTGTTGAAAACGAGCGTGCTCGGATACTTTTCGCTGATCGCGACTTTCGGATCCGTCGGCACAATTTTGGCGCCGTCCATTTTGTAATCGACATTCTCAAGACCGAAGCTGACCAGGCGTTTGCCTTCGTCGCTCAGGAGGTAATCGTACAGATCCAGCACGCGTTCCAGCTTCTTGTCGCTCATTTTGGCGTTGAAGTAGCTTTCCGACCAGTAAGTTTTAAATACCGGATGGTACCGGTTTCCATCGGCGCTGACGAGCGGCTTGAGCGCTTTGACGGCGTCGGTAAACTTTTTGTCCGGATACACTTTCTCGAAGCGGTCCTTCTGAATTTTCTTGTAGCCGTTGATGTAACCGCCGCTTACGACGATGGCAGCCGCTTTGCCGGAAGCGAATTTCTCGTAGTGCTGCTCGCCTTTGAGCAGCGGCAAGTCTTTGTCGACGATGCCGGATTTGAACCAGTCGCGGGCCATGTTCAGCGTTGGCAGGGACGTTTTGCTGAAGACAGCTGGAATGAACTTGCCGTCTTCCTTGATCCATTTGGAATCGGCGCCGCTGCCGTCCGATGTCGCGAGCGGATTGCTGTACGTCCAGAATACGTCAGGGGCCGTCTTCGGCAGACCGGTTAAGCCAACCGGCTTTTTCCCTTCCGGATTGGCGCTGACGATTTTGACCATCATATCCTTGAACTCGTCGTACGTATCCGGCTCTTTCGTCACGCCAGCCGCCTGCGCCCAATCCCAACGGTAAAAAATGACGCGGTCATTCGCGTTGTAATCGAGCGACGGATACGTCCGTCTCGGGATGCCGTAGAACTGGCCTTTGATTTTGGTCGCTTGAATGTCGGCGACATCGAGGTATTTGGACAGGTTCTTGTAGGCGGAGAGATCCTTCGGCAGCGCTTTGACGACGCCTTGATTCACCCAGTTGTAGAAGGTCGGCGTGCCAATCGCGTCGATGGAGAAGATGTCCGGCAAGGAGTCGGAAGCCGCCCATAGATTGATTTTTTGCGCGTAATCGTCCCAGGTGATGCCCACTGGCTTGAAGGTGACGTTGAATTTCTTGGAAAGGAATTGGTAAAGGGCATCATCCTTCGCCTTGGCAAGGCCCGATTCGACATCCCAGATTGCGAGCGAAAGCTCGACCGGATCTTTGTACTTATCTGCCGCCGCCTCCGGCGTGTTGGCCGCCGTTCCTGCCGTTGGCGCCGCGCTCGGCGATTCCTTAGGGGCGTTACCTGCGCTGCAAGCGGTAAGCGATGCAGCAACGAGGACGGCAAGCACTGACGTCGCTGCACTTTTTTTGAACATGTTCATGAACATGACCTCCTTTTTTATATGGAAAAACTGTGCGTTGGCACAGCCCCTTGACACCCCTGGGCTACTCTTTCAGGGAACCGACCATGATGCCGCTGGCAAAATGCTTTTGCAGAAACGGGTAGACGAGAATGATCGGCAAGCTTGTTACGATGACGGAGGCCATCTGCACGCCTTGCACGTAAATGCTCTTGCTGTCGCGAATGGCGGCGCCGATAGAGCCGATGTCGGTGTTAAAATTGATCAGCAGCTCGCGCAGCAGAATCTGCAGAGGCACTTTGCTCGGCGAATGAATGAACAGCAGCGAATTGTACCACTCGTTCCAGCGCTCCACGGCGTAGAACAAGGCGAACGTCGCGATGAAAGGCGCGGAGATCGGCAGAATGATTTTGACCAAAATATACAGGTCGTTGGCGCCGTCCATCTTGGCGGATTCCTCCAGGCTTTCCGGCAGATTATTAAAGTAATTTTTCATAATGATGAGATAGAACGTGTTAATGGCGACCGGCAAAATCATGGCAAACAGATTATCGATTAATCCGATATCCTTGATGAGCAAATACCAGGGAATCAGCCCGCCATTGAAAAACATCGTAAAAATAATGAGCGTCAGGAACAGATTGCGTCCCGGCATGTTCTTTTTGGACAAGGCATAGGCGCCTGTAACCGAGAAAAACAGATTGACAGCCACGCCGACGACGGTGATAAACACCGTAACGCCTAAAGCGTTGAAAAACTGATCCTCGCTCAGAATCGTTTTGTAATTCGTCAGCACGAACGAGGTCGGCAGCAGGTACACTTTGGTGCTCGTAATGGCCTCGAAAGAAGCGAAAGATGAAATGAGCACGGTATAGAACGGAAATAACGAAATGATTGCGAACACGGCGAGCAGTACATGCCGGATGACGATGAGCCAAGACAGCTTGGGTCTGGCGGACGACGGCGTGATCGCTGGTGCGGTTGCAGATGCGGATGCGGTTGAATTCACGGCCTCTCCCCCTTTTTAGAATAGCCCCTGCTCGCCAAAACGCTTCACGACGAAGTTGGCGGTGAGCAGCAGCAGCATGCTGAGCACGGACTTGATGAACCCGGCTGCGGCCAACAGGCCGAAGCTGCTGCCCATGGACAGCGTGGATCGAAGGATGTACGTGTCCACCGTATCTCCGACTTCATACACCGGTGCGCTGTACAGGTTGTAGATTTGATCGAAGCTGACGTTCATCATCATGCCGACAGTGAGAATGAACAGGATGGCTACGGTCGATTTGATGCCGGGCCAAGAAACGTGCAGAATCTTCTTGAACTCGCTGGCGCCGTCCATTTCAGCCGCCTCGTACAGCTCCGGGTTAATGCCGGCGAGCGCTGCCAAATAAATGATGGAGTCCCAGCCGACTTCCTTCCAAATGTGCGTGATGTATACGACAGAGCGGAACAGCTCCGGATTCGTCAGCGGCGAGGAAGGATCCAGCCCCAACAGGCCAAGAATCTGATTGTAAACGCCCTGCGAACCCAGCATGTTGGTCACGATCCCGCCAAGCACGACCCAGGAGATAAAGTGCGGAAACGTGAACACCGTCTGGTACAGCTTCTTGAGCCGCTGTCTGGCAATCTGATTCAGGAGCAGCGCCAGAATAATTGGAATCGGGAAGTGAAACACCAGCTTGCCAAAGGATATGATGATTGTATTCTTGAGCGAGATCAGATACTGGCTGTCGTTCAGAATGTCTTTAAAATTCTGCAGCCCGACCCAAGGGCTCCCGCCAATGCCTTTGCTGAAGCTGTAGGTCTTGAATGCCAGCGTCAACCCGTACATCGGCACATAGCAGAACACGATATACCAGGCGAGGATGGGCAGCACCATGAGGTAAAAATATTTGTGAAAAACGATTCTTCTCCACAGACCGGACTGCCTCCCCGCACGCGCGTTCAAGACAAGTTTCGTTGTGGTTCCCATACGAGCCCTCCTTGCATTTCGGTTAATGTCTTTACAATTCCTTAATCCCATGGTAAGCGATTTCATGCTAACGACGTATAGACATATCTAGGCTGATCTATGGAGACATTCAGCTTTGTAGATATGCCTTTTTTTTACATCGTAGAATTGTACATAGCGGAGTTAAGAATTGTCGACATTAGGCTCGGAATGTTTAGCTTGGCAAGTCAGAACCGGCTTACTGGCTGCGCTTACGGTATTCGGACGGGGTAAGGCCGGTCAGCTTTTTGAAAATTTTCGTAAAATAAAAATAGTCGTTAAACCCGCATTTCTCGCTGATTTCCTGAATGGCAAGCTCCGGCTGTCTGAGCAGGGAAGTCGCGTAATCGATGCGCAGCTTGGCGATGTATTCGGTGAAGTTGACGCCCATTTCTTTTTTGAAAAGGTGGCTGACATAGTTCGGCGTCACGTAAAATCGCTTCGAAATTTCTCCGACGTTCACATCGCGATAAAAGTTCTCCGCCACATATTTCACAATCTCCCGGATCGTCTGGTGCCCGATATCCGCATAGTCGCTCGTCGGCATTGCCGTCATATGCTGCTTGATCTGGCGGCACAGCACGCTAAGCATGTCGCTTACGTTCGGGAATAAGGACGGGAGCTGCTCGTAATGGTCAATCTCGTAGTCGAGATGCAAGCCCAGCCTGTCGCCGGCGATATACACAATCTGCGCATACGCTGTGTAGGCGTCTTTAATGGTCGCACTCTGCGCTTGAAGAAAATGGGCGAGCTCTTCAAAAGCAGCGTCAACCCGCTTGAGATCCTGGCTGGCGACGGCTTCCGCAATCCGGCCGACCGGGAGCTTTCTCTCTGTGGAAGGCGGTGTCGCGCTGTAGCATCCTTTGGCCCCGGCGATAAAAAAATGGAATGCCGCCAAATTCGCCGCCTTCAGGGCGGCTTTCACCTCTTGCAGCCGGAATATCGGCTCGGCGCAGCCGATGGCCGCATTAGGGTTCATGGCCAGCCGGGCCTGAAAAGCATTCGCATGCTGCCCATTCACAAGGAACACCATCTTGCTCGGGCCTGTCTTGAGCGCCGCATATGGATACGGCGGCAGCGGCGACGCGACCGGTCCGATTACCTCAAATACCGCCAGCTCCCGCTCGGGATCGACGCCTTCCTGGCGCAGGCAAGCCGCAACGACCGCCAGCTCTTCCTCCGTTTCGCCGTAGATCGCGTCGATCAGCTCCGGCGTCTCGCGCCGTTCGCCGCTTTCCAGCTTGCGCTTCGCCTTCAACAGGCAGTCCCTCAGCTCGCTCTCCTCGAACGGCTTCAGGCAGTATCCGATGGCCCCGTACTGAATCGCCTTCTGGGCATACACAAATTCGGCGTGGCCGCTCGCCACGACAAACTGAATGCCCGCAGCCAGCGCCGAGGCACGTTTGATCAGTTCCAAGCCGCTCATGCCGGGCATCTTGATGTCCGTGAACACTAGCTGCGGCCTGTTCGCCTCGATCATGGACAGCGCCTCGTCGGCGCTCCGGGCATCCCCGGCCAGCTCAAAGCCGTAAGCCTCCCAGTCGATGCTTGACTTGAGGCTATGGATGACCCACTCTTCGTCATCGACGAGCAGTACTTTATACATAAGCTCCCTCCTTGTATGGCAGCACGATGAGAACCTCGGTTCCTTCGTTTTCCTTGCTGACGACAGTCAGACCGTAGCCATCTCCGCATGCGAACTTGATGCGATGATGGACATTGACGACCCCGACGTGGAGCTGTTGTTCTCCGCTCGGGGTGATGAGCCTCTGCGCCGTTTCCTCTGTCATGCCGGCGCCGTTGTCGCGCACTCGCAGCAAGAGCTTGCCGTCAGGCGCTGCTTCCGCCTGAATCAGCAGCTCGCCCCTGGCCGTTAACGGCTCCAAGCCGTGAATGATCGCATTCTCGATGATCGGCTGAAGAATCATGCGGGGAACGAGGCAGGAGGTCGGATCCGTCCGAATATCCCACTTCACATCGAAGCGATCCTTGAACCGTGCCTGCTGAATACGCAGGTACGCGCTGGCGATATCCAGCTCCTGCCGGAGCGGCACCTCTTCCGCGCCCTTGATGCTGTAGCGGAACATCCGGCTGAGATCCTGGACGGTGTCCTTGATTTCCGGGACGCCCCGGATCGCGGCCATGCCTTTAATCATTTCAAACGTATTGTATAGAAAATGCGGATTGATCTGGCTCTGCAGGAAGCCGAGTTCGGCCTTCTTTTTCTCCACTTCGGATCGGTATAATTGAACGTTGGTTTGAATGAGATCCTGGGTGAGCGTATCGATTTCTCCGAACATCTTGTTTAATTTGTGAGAAAGAATGGACATTTCGAGATAACCGTCCAGATGAATGCTTTGCTTGAGCGTAACGGATTGCTGCGTGCGGATGTCTGTAATGAACCCCGATAGTTGCCTGATCGGTTTCAGCAAGTTATTCATGATGAGGGTAAACGGCAGCGAGAGGATGAACATGGCGGTCAGCAGCAGAAAGATGACCTTGATGCGAAGCGCCCTGATCTCGGCGTACAGCGCTTTCTCCGACACAGCGCTGATAATCGTGCCGCCGAGCGCGGGCAGCGCCTCCGTCTGGACGATGTGGCGGTCGCCATCCAGCATCAGGGTCGTTTGTCCTTGCGCCGCTTCAGCGGTGCGCAGGAAGTCCGCGACGTCCTTGCCGGGGGTGCCGGCATTGGTGGAGAACAATTGATGGTCGCGATCCATCAGATAAAATTTCATCGGCTCGCCCCCGATCGCCGGGAACGACAGCGGGGCGACCTCTTTGGCGTCAATGACCAGATAGCAGTAGCCGATCTGGGTGCCGATCGTTTCCGGCTCATAGGCGGAGTAGATCGACAGCCCGGCGATGAAGAAGTTGCTGCCCGAGATGTTCGAGCCGTATTTCACTTCCCTCAGCCCCGTGATGAACGGCGTGGAGCTGAATAAGGACTGATAGCGCGTTACGTACTCATTGCCGCCGAAGGTGCTGTAAAAGTTCCCGGAATTGCCAATGACGATAACATCGACGATCCCGTCCTTCATCAGCCTGGCGTTGTTGAGGACGCTGCCGATTTTTTTGCTGATTTCATATTTCTTGCCGTAATCCTGCTCCAGCATAAATTCCTGCATATCGGGATTGTAGGCGATGTTCATTAGGATATTGTCGACGCTGCTGCGGTAAGACGCGACGTCGTGCTGAATCTGCGAGATGATGTTGGCCGTGTACTCTTCGTTTTTTTGCTTAATGATCTTCGTATTCTGCGTGTAGAAGACCGCAAAAATGACCACAAGCAGCACAAACGTCGAGGCCGCCAGAAAAACGAGCTGCTTCCTAATCGGCAACCTGTTCAGCCATGGCATGCTCTTCCCCCTCTGCCGACGAATTTTGGCGAAATATCAAATGAAATTCGCTTGCGAGGTAGAAATTCCTTCTGACGGGGACATATTTCGTTTTCATTTTGAATCGCTTAAGGATTGGCCGCTTTTCTGTCCCCCCTTGACATGAAACCAAAAGGTTTCGTATAATCCATTATGAAACCTTTTGGTTTCGTTTTATAAAACACATAACCATCACTCAATGGAGGTATTTTGTAATGAGCAACCAAACCAACCTACTGCCAGACATCAAGCAAACGTTAGTCTTTAATGCACCGATCCAGAAAGTATGGAATGCCGTTGCCACTTCCGAAGGAATCGCAGCTTGGTTCATGCCGAATAACTTCAAGCCGGAAGCCGGCTATGAATTTCACTTGGTAGCCGGACCTTTCGGCAACTCCCCTTGTAAAGTAACGGACATTACGCCACCTAACCGTCTTTCTTTCTCCTGGGGCAAAGATTGGTCGCTCACTTTCGAATTGACGGATCTGGACGGCAAAACGGAATTCACTCTCATTCACTCCGGCTGGGATGCGGATAAAGTCACTGAGTTCGGCCAACCGCACACAGCGATTCGCGAAAACATGGCGCAAGGCTGGACTGGGCTGGCTCAGAAGCTCACCGCTTACGTCGAGGCGTAAGATGGCAGTCCCATCGCAGAAACATGATGTGTTTCAAGCGATCGCCGATCCGACCAGGCGTCAGGTGCTGAAGCTGCTTCGTGAGCAGGAGCTGCCCGTCACGGTGATCTCCGGTCATTTCCCGATGAGCCGCACCGCGGTATCCAAGCATCTGCGCATTCTGTCCGATGCCGGGCTGGTGAAAGAGCGGAAAGTCGGCCGCGAGACCCGTTACAGGCTGGAAGCGGAACCCTTGATGGAGCTCAAGCGTTGGCTGTCTTATTATGAGCGTTATTGGGAAAACAAATTAAACGCGCTCAAAAGATTCGTGGAGTCGGACGACGAGGAAGACGGGAATCCCTTTTCCGCGCTGGAATTGGCCGATCCTGCGAAGCATAATTGATTTATGACGAAACCTGGCCAATGGCCAGGTTTTTCCTTTTGATCTGTTCAGTAAGACTATTTTCTATGTTGTACTAAGTGCATTATTTTGACCGTGATATGCCCTAATCATTCCTCTATGCTGCACTTTATACAACTTTTCGGGCCGAAATCAGCAGGTTCCGAGCCATTTGGGATAAAATGATTGCACTTAGTACAATGAGAGTAAGAGTAGCAAGGCACGAAGCGCTTATATGTTGTACTAAGTGCATTATATAAGCACGCTGATGGTTCCCGGGGGTAGAGGGACATCTCCATTGCCGTTTTCAACAGAAGCATGGCTTGTTTTATCCGCATTATCGGGAATACTATGCCTTGATCTGCTGCCAATTGTTCCTCCTCCTCTTCCGCGCTTACTAAAAGTAAACAACTTACTTGACCGATAGAAATTTATGACGTAGTATTAGTTACATAAAGTAATTAAATTATTTAATGTAATTAAAAGGAGTGACAAATCATGATTTCACCTATATTTGTAGGGCATGGGTCCCCCATGATGGCTATTCAAGATACAGCGTGTACCGAATTTCTTTTGGATTATGGAAAAAAGGTTT
The DNA here is from genome assembly GCF_058789495.1 of Paenibacillus sp. FW126-R14. Lineage (NCBI taxonomy): Bacteria > Bacillati > Bacillota > Bacilli > Caryophanales > Paenibacillaceae > Paenibacillus > Paenibacillus sp. FW126-R14. The sequence continues at coordinate 121,948 of NZ_JBYTBS010000012.1, forward strand.
CACCCAAAGCGATCGTTATTTTCACAGCTCATTGGGAAACAGAGGTCCTCACCGTCTCTTCTACGGATGATGTGTATGAAACCATCTATGATTTCGGCGGGTTTCCGAAGGAGCTTTTCCAAATCAAGTATGCGGCAAGAGGAAATAAGGCGCTAGCCGCTAAGCTGGCCGAACGGTTCCAAGCCAAAGGCATCCAAGTGAACTTGGATTCCCATCGCGGGCTTGATCACGGCTCCTGGGTGCCGCTGCTGCGCATGTTCCCTACTCCCGTGTGCCCGGTGATTCAAGTATCCGTGAATCCTTACCTGCCTCCCGCGGAGCAGTACCGCATTGGAGAAGCGCTGCGCGGCCTCGATCAGGAAGATATCCTGATTATCGGCAGCGGCGCAACCGTGCATAACCTGCGCGCGCTGAATTGGAATGCCACCGAGCCGGACGCTTGGGCTGTCGCTTTCGACGACTGGCTCGTACAGAACATGCAAGCGCAGAACCTGGACGCATTGTTCAACTACGCGGCTGAAGCTCCAAATGCGCGCATGGCTGTGCCGCGGCCGGAGCATTTCATTCCACTTTATATCGCAATGGGCAGCGGCGACCCGGCGCGTACGCCGCAAATCATTCACCGCAGCTATGAAGTCGGTTCGCTGAGCTATCTGTCCGTATCCTTTTAACATGAGCATAAAAAAAGAGACCCACAGCAACGGGCTGCGGGTCTTAAGTATATATATATTAAAAGGGGGTCGAATTTCATTATAGGTTCCGAACCTTAAGCCCAGATGAAAACAAGATTGCAGTTCCATTACAAATGATGGTTATTTGTTTACAAGCTGTTATTTTTCTTTGACCGGAATGTAGATATCCATTTGAATTTCATTGTGCTTGAAAGAGTGGCTGCGCTCGTCATACAGCTCAAACTCCATGCCGCCTGCATGCTCAAGGCCCGAATGAGGGAACCATTCTTCAAAAATAGACTTCCACGTGCTCTGAATGGATGCCACAAACTGATCTTGCGTTACCTTAGGCGTCGTAAATACGGCATACCTGGCCTCCGGAAATTCGCGGCACACCAGATCCTCGGGCACCCCCTCGAAGCTCGTAGCTTCCATCCCGATCAAATAAGTTAAATCCCCGGTTTCCATGTTGAAATCCGTGCAAAGCCCGAGCTCAACCGGTGAATCCGTGTGAACGCGGTTGCCGATACGGTCGCCCTTATTCTCTTGCAAATACGAGGTCCAAAAGGCGGGAATATCGCGGTGATTTTGCCCCTCCTTGCAGGACGTCTTCAGTTCATACCCGATTAGCTTGAAAGCCGGCTTCGTTTTCAATTGATATTCCATGCGTATGCCTCCTAAATAGGGATTGAATTTCCTTTGCAGCACATTCGCTTTGGCATATAAAGGCGTCATAATGCCCTGTTTCCGGTACGCAAGGGGCGTACGCTCAAACACCTTTTTGAATGCCCGGGTGAAATTCTCGTGGGACTGGAATCCATGGTTCAGGGCGATATCGATCAGCTTGTGATTCGTATGGGCGATTTGGTAGGCTGCTCTCGCCAGTCTTCTTTTGCGCACGTAGTCCATCACAGCTTCTCCCACCATGCTTTGAAAGACTCTATGAAAATGGAACTCCGAGAAACAAGCTACACGCGAGAGCCCCTCCACGGACAAAGGCTCCGCAAGGTGTTCCTCAATATGATCCAACGTCGCCTGAATCTGCGCCTCGTAATCGGTGCCCATCGCTTCTCCCCTCCAGCTGCTAACCACAGTGTACGTGATTTAACCTATCTATTCTTGACGTTTCTTGCTAAAAAGAGTCTCCGCCCGGACGCCGGTCATTCGAAGCGATCACTTCCAGCTGCCTTTCGAAGCAACCGAATGGGTCGTGTACTGTTGATTGTCCTTAATTTCCAGGCAGTTGATTTGGAAGCCGTACGCGCATCCGCCGTCAATGCCGATTTTATCGCGGTCAAACCACACATCCGCTTTCCCGTGAATATCTCTGGCTGGGGTGTGGCCGAAAACGACCGTTTTTTTCACAACTGTCCGCTGCTGGACAAAAGGTGCCCGAATCCACAAAAAGTCCCGTTCCGGCTGGGTTTTCCAGTCCGTATAGGCGGGATTCAGCCCGGCGTGAACATAGATGTGTCCCTCGTCCTCATGATAGAGCGGAAGACTGTTTAGAAAAGCTATATGATCGCCGCAAGTTCCCAAAATCCGCTCTTTGGATTTCTTCAAATCAAGATCGTCGCTTCCGCAGAAACTTTTGAACGTTTGGATCCCGCCATGTTCGAAAAATTTCATTTCCGTCAGCGGATCTATATCGCCAAGCACGTCTACGAACCGCTGGTCATGATTGCCTTTGAGCGCAATCGCTCCCTTTTCCCGGACTAAGCTCATCACGTATTCCACCGCTCCCCGACTGTCCGGGCCGCGGTCTACATAATCTCCCAGCAGGACAAGTTGGTCTTCCTCAGCATTGAAATTGACTTTTACAAGTAATTGCTTGAATTCCTCCACACAACCATGTATATCGCTTACGACTAACGTTCGTTTCATCTACTGCACCCCCTGATGTCATGCTTCATGCCCTATGAATCTATCTACCTTATTCTATTTTATCATAGGGATTCCCTGTCTTGAACGAAGCATTTCTCAGCCGACATTGCAAGCAGGAAATTCTGGAGGCAGGCAAGCGTTAACTTCTACGTGCTGACAATGTACATTGAAACGCAAAAGACGCCCTTGCGGGCGCCCTAAACGCTAATTGTCGTCTGTTTCTCTCAGCTGCATGCTGCTATTTATGGGAGCTTACGGTCTCATTCTCGATCTGTAAATAATGGCTTTGCGCCGACTGCCGCCCGCTAACGAACAAGTCCGCTGCCCGAGCCGCAGCAATTACTGGCGTTCCCGGATGCGGCTGCTTCATCTTCAGGTCGTTCACTTCGATATCCCTGACATCTTCCAGACGAAGGGCGGGACCTTGCCGCGTTTCGATTCGAACATGATGCAGCTCCATGCCCTCCACGTGCTTGCACAGCATGCCGTCTCCCGCCATGATGAGCTTCTCGCGCACCATGTCCGGCTCATCCCCCTGCTCGGCGGGATCTGTCGTCATCTCGATGTGTACGTGGCTTAGCTGCACATCCCGGATCGGCATCTCCGGCAAGCCGTAGATGAAGCCCGCCGAAGCGCGGCTGCGTTTGGCCGTCACTTGATGGATGCGCACATGCTCAATAACAGGCGTGCTTTCGGTGACGGCAACCGCATCGGGACTCGAGATCAGCGGATTGCTTTCATCCACGCCATGCCGGTAGAACGAGTTGATCGTTAACGGACAGAACACGTCCTCCATATAAATGTTGCTGACTAAAATATTTTTAATGTATCCGCCCCTGGCGCGGTTCGTCTTCATGCGGATGCCGCGATCCGTACCGAGGAAAATGCAGCCCGTGATCACGACATTGCGAATGCCTCCGGCCATTTCGCTGCCGAGCACAACGCCGCCGTGCCCTCTGAGCATGGTGCAGTTCGTGATCACGATGTTCTCCGACGGCTTGCCTACTCGGCGTCCGTCTTCGTCAATGCCCGATTTGATGCACAAGCAATCGTCGCCAACATCGAAGAAGCTGTCCGAGATGCGCACGTTCATGCAGGAGTCGATGTCCAATCCGTCGCCGTTAGGCGTATCGCTTGGGTTTTTGATTTTAACGCCATGGACATGTACGTCCTTACAATATACCAGATGCGTATTCCAGAAAGGCGAGTTCTGCAGCGTCACACCTTCCAGGCTCACCTGCTCGCAGTCGATCAACTGCAGCAGGGGCGGCCGCAAGAACTGGGAAGGCCACTCTACGATGTTGCTTTTTACCGTTTCCCTCAAAGCAGCATTCTTGGCCGAAATTTCCCGCGTCAGCGCATTTTCCACCGTTTCGCCTTTACGCAGTTGACGATTGACTTGCCACCAAGCTTGGCCTTGGCCGTCGATGATGCCTTGGCCTTTAATGGCGACCTGCTTCAACCCTCTACCGTAAATTAACGGCGAGATGCCGTAGCACTCATACCCCGACCAACGGGTCGGAACAACCGGATACTTCTCGAAATCTGTATGGAAGACGAGGAGGGCGCCTGCCTCCAACTCCAAGGTCATATAGCTGCGAAGCTCAATTCTTCCCGTTACGTAAGTCCCGGCAGGGATCACTACGGTTCCGCCGCCATTTGCCCCGCACGCCTCAATTGCTGCGGCAATCGCCTCGCTGTTATCTGTCGCGCCATCGCCGACAGCTCCAAATGCCGTTATGTTGTAAATAGCCATAGGATGCTCCTTATACCGTCTGTTTCACGAGAGACTCTACTTCCACACAGGCCATAACAAAAGCCCCAACGCCATGCAGGTCATTCTCGCTAGTAGGACGGGTCACATAGTTCTCGTAGTCGCCGGCTGACGTTCCGATGCAGATTAGCGGCAAAATGACCCGCTCTTGCTCATCGAATTTCAACGTGCGGATTAAGCCTTCATAGCCCTTCACAGCTGCTTCCGCGCACTCACCGCCTACAACGCCGTGCTTAATCGCTTTGGCAATCGTATACACGAACAGGCTCGTGCAGGAGGTTTCCAGCCAGTTATCCGGCTGATCGCCTTTGTCAACGACTTGATACCACAGTCCGCTTTCCGCATCCTGATAACGGATCAAGGCATGAACGAACTCGCGCAAGGAGTCGACCAAAGCTTCGCGCCCCGGCTCATCGGCAGGCAGCTCATCCAGAAACTGAGCGACAGCCAAGCCGTACCACCCCAATGAACGGCCCCAGAACTCCGGCGAGCAGCCGGTTTCAGCGTTCGCCCACGGCATTTTGCGGCTCTCGTCCCAAGCATGGTACAGCAGCCCCGTCGCATCGTCTTTCATGTATTTGCGCATCAATTCTTCCTGATGCAGCACGGTATCGCGCAAAGCAAGGTCGCCGTAGGCATTGGCATATTTCAGCGAAAAGACACCGGCCATATATAAGCCGTCGAGCCACATGTTGTAGGCATACTTGTCTTTATGCCAGTATCCGCCCTCGGACGTCAGGTTCAGCGTGTCCAGCAGATTTCTCAGCTTGTCGGCAGCGATCCGGTATTTGCTGCGCCCGGTTTGGGCCTCCAAACGGAACAGCAAAAGACCGGCTTGCACCGCATCCAGCTCATCGCGAGCGAAGAACAGGTTGCCGTTCTCGTCGATCAAACCGTCAACATAAGCCTGAATGTAGGCGTCATAGCGATCGTCCTTTTCGGCTTCCCACAGCATCTCCATCCCGCATAAAAATACACCTTGATGATAATGCCAACGCCCGGCAGGCGGCAGCTCCATCGGTGCGTACGTGCTCATAATGGAATCGCAGGCAGCCCGCGCCCATTCCATTGGCGATTTTGCATAAACATCAGTCATAGTAAGTTTCCCTCTCTCTATTCCTATATGGATTTGTGAATTAACGGACGAATGCCAACTTGCATCAGCATGACGAAAACGAGGATCCAAGGCAGCAAGACATGATCGGCTCCGCTGGCCATCCCCATGAAAAGGAGCACTCCCGCCGCACGCCCCATATTGATGACACTCTCGCGAATGACGATCGATTCGATCCGGAAGTTCTCTTTAAGCGGCAATTCCCCGATCAACTGATAGTAATGTGCGGTGTAGGAATTGGCCTGCAGCGGTTTAAACAAGGAGGACACGCACATGAACACAATCACGGTCCACAGGGAGATGTCCCACAGCAGGAAAACCGAGGAAACCACGAATCCCCAAGCGGATATGGACAAATAGGACCGGGTCGAGGACTCGCTTCCCGTCTTCGACAGCACATAGCTTGAAAGTATCGATAAGCTTAGAAAAAATGCGTTTAAATACCCCACCCAAGATTCTTGAGGCAGCACTTGAAAAAGTAAAATGGCCGGCACGTACATCATGATGCCTTGAGGCAGCCCGATAATAAACCAGCCTAATAACGATTTGGTGAAATCAGGGCGTTTCTTCAGCATCAACCCTGTGTACTTGAGATAATAAGCCGTATGATGGGTTGGCTTCTTCTTAATATGCAAGCTGAGCAGTGACGCCAGGACAAACATAAAAGAGGAAAGTCCAAAGACGAACATGTACCCGTTCCATGCTGAAAAGCTTGCAATGATCAGGCCCGCCAACGCCGGCCCGGATAAGTTCGCCACATGCGTAACCATCGCATTCCAGCCCAAGTAATTGTGACGGTTCCCATTATCCGTAACATCGGAAATCATGGTGAAATTGCCCAGCCAGTAGAAAGCGGTAGAAACCCCTTTTAACACAGCAAACCAAATATAGTAATCCACCATGCGTTCCTGAGCGACAAGAATGAGAATGTATAATAAGGCGGTTAAATAAATGCCTGCTCTGTAAGCATATAAGCGGTCTCTGATTTTGGCGATTTTGCCAATGTAGATCGTAGCTACCGGCGCAGATAAGAGCATAATCAGCTGGAAAGCGCCGTTGATCCAAAGGTCGTTGGTCAGCTTCCACAAATAAAGAGAGATGAAGACGCCGGCCAGCGCATTGCCGAACTGATAGATGCCATGATTGAGCAGAGTGCTTTTGGCCTGCAGGGATAATTGCTTTTCGCTTTTTACCGTCATGCCGCCGTCCTACAGCTTCATGCTCATGAAGCCGTCAGCTTGCAGGCGGGGTGCTTCAAGGCCGGCAAGCCGGTAGCAGACGGAGCGGATCAGCAGCGCCTGCGTTCCGGCATTCATGTCGCCTTCCACTTTGCCGCCGCCAATGTGTACGGCCTTCGGCATGCCGGGATAATGCTCGCCCGGCTTGACCTGAGCCACATTCGGCGCTGTCGGCGAATGGGCAAGCTCACGGGAGAAGCCCCCGTCTGCGCGCAGCAGCTTCTTCATGTTCGCCAGCGTAATCCCAATGATTTCGCGCAGCTCTTCTATCGGTATGTCCAGCTTCATATAGGAAAGCAAATGAATCGGATTGCGGATATAGCACATATCCGCCGCTTCCTCCTGCCTTAGCGCCTTAAGGATGCTTTCGTAAATGCGATCCTCTCTCGGCAGCGGCACCTCGAAGCGGTCATAGAAAATGTGCAGCTTGAACGTCCCCGATATGCGCACATAGTAAGAGCCTTCGCCCCATAGGCCGGTCTGCGGGTCCTGCGTCTGCGCGAAGAAATCGAACGCAGTCCGCGCGTAAGCCGCCCTGCGCTCCGCAGGCTCCACCTGCTGCACGTACACGCTGGAGGTGGACTGCCGGTCGCAGCCTCGCCAGCTGTTCACGAGCGGCACCGACTGCAGCCAGGCCAAATAGCTTTGCGGCGACTCCATGTAAGCCGGCGCTTGCTGCGCCTCGTAAGGCAGCGGATACAGCGGCTGCCCGCCTAGCTTCCTAAGCGCGCCCACGCTGTAGGAGATGGCCCGCGACACCATCACTTCATCCTCGCGCATAAGCGGATTCGCATCATAGAAATAACCCGAGGAGGCATCCTGCTTGTTCTGAAAAAAGCGGATCAGCCCCCGCTTGATCTCTTCCGGCAGGCTGTTTAGTAAACCCAAGCGTTCAAGAATATTGAGCGCTTGGGCCGTCGATTCCATGTCAGGCCCATCGCCGGACAGCTCTTTGGAGCTTTTTGCGTAATAGAATCCGCCGTTTTCCGCATCGTACTGGCCTTTCAGCCAGTCATTAAAGCCGGTAAACAATTCATCCATGTCAGCAAGTAGCTGGCGGATACTCTCGATGTGCTGCGTATGCGTCTGCATGTTGGGATTCCTTTCTTTTACCCTTTAATGGAACCGATCATAGCTCCTTTAGCAAAATGCTTTTGCAAGAACGGATACACCAGCAAGATCGGTACTGTCGCTACGACGATAACCGCCATTTTGATGGATTGCGCAGGAGGCGGAGTCACGCTGTCCAAGTCAATGCTGTGATCCATGCCGCTCGCGAGAACGACAATTTGTCTGAGGAGAACTTGAATCGGCCACTTGGCACTCTCATTCAAGTAGAGAATCGCGCTTAAGTAAGTGTTCCAATACGTCACTGCATAAAAGAGGGAAATCGTAGCGATTGCCGGCAGCGACAAAGGCAGAACAATACGGAACAAAATACCAAAGTCGCTGCAGCCATCGATTTTCGCGGACTCTTCAAGTCCTTCCGGGATGTTTTGAAAGAAGTTTTTCAAAATAATCAAGTTAAACGCTGAGACGGCCGTCGGTAAAATCAATGCCATATAGGAATCGATCATTCCTAATTCTTTTACAACCAAGAACGTTGGCACCAAACCGCCGTGAAACAGCATCGTGAAAACAACCAGAAACATGATCACTTTACGGCCATCCACATCTCTGCGGGATAAACCATACGCCATCAAGGCGGTGATGAACATCGAGATTAACGTTCCGAGCAGCGTCGTCCAAATGGAAACGCCCATCGCTTTAAAAATCGTATTCGTCGAAAAAATAAACCGGTACGCCTCAATGCTCCATTCCGTTGGAATAATAACGAACTTTTTCGCTGCCATCTCCGCGCTGGTTGTAAACGACCCTGCTACGACATGCACAAAAGGAATCACCGTGACCAATCCAATAAGGGTTAACAACAAATAGTTAATGGCGCTAAACATTCGCCCGGCTAATGATCTATCTTCTACCATGGTGAATCCTCCTAAAAGTTTTGCCCCAGCAAAACGAACTTCGTAAATCTTCTAGTACACGCCTTCTTCGCCCATTTTCTTCGCAATGCGGTTCACAATCATGACAAGAACGAGTCCGATAAATGATTTGAACAACCCGATTGCCGCGCTGTAGCTGAATTGGCCTTGTTTTAAACCAGCTGTATATACATAAGTATCAATGATCTCCGCAACATTTCGGTTCATAGAGTTAAGCAGCAAGTACACATGTTCAAAACCGAGTTCGAGAACCGCACCAATTTTCAAAATTAGCAAAACAATAATAACGCTGCGTAAAGCCGGCAGTGTAATATGCCACATTTGACGAAGTCGTCCTGCCCCGTCCATACGCGCAGCCTCATACAACCCAGGATCAATGGAGGCAATCGCCGCCAGATAAATAATCGTCCCCCAGCCTGCTTCGCGCCAGATGACTTGAAGAATGTAAATCGGTCTAAACCATTCCGGAGCTAATAGGAAATTAATTTTCGCAAATCCGAAATATTCAATAATATCGTTGATAATCCCGCCATCCATAGTCAGCATAACGAAAGAGATCGAAACGATGATAACCCATGACATAAAGTGCGGCAGGTAGACGATCGTTTGGAACGTTTTTTTGAAAAAATCCCCTCTCACTTCATTCAGCATAAGCGCCATAATGATTGGAATCGGGAAATAGAACAAGAGATTCATGACGAACAAAATTAACGTATTGCTCAAAATATTCAAGAAATCAGGCTCTGTAAACAGCCTCTGAAAATGCTCCAGCCCTACCCATTCGCTCCCGCTTACCCCTTTGAAGGGCTTATAATTCTGGAACGAAATGATCAAGCCGTACATCGGGATATATTTAAAAACGATAAAATACAAAATGCCCGGCAGCAGCATGACATAGATCCATTTGTTCCTCCATAGCCGCCTGCTGAGCTCACTGCTCTGCTTCCTTTCCACCACGCTTTGCACAGCTTGTACTTCCTGCATAATTCTCTTCCTTTCCCGATGCTTCATTAAAACGGGAAGGCTGCTCCTGATGACCAGCAGCCATCCCGCTTAGAAACCAGTATGATTTCTTTATTTCTTTATTTTCTTTATTTCTTGGTCACGCCTTATTTTTTGTATTGTGCGTTGTATTCTTCGATGATTTTGCTGCCGCCGCGATTTTTCCAGTCCTCGATGGCTTTATCAAAGCCGGCTTTATCAATGTTGCCGTAGATGTATTTGTTCGTTGCATCTTTGATCACGTCTTGCAGTTGAACGCCTTTTTCCAGGTTTGTTTTGGAATCAAGCGCCGCTACAGGGTCCTGCACCGCGAACTTCAGATTCGCGATTTTCAGCTCATCCGCTTTGCCTTGAGCAGGGATCGTCGGAATACCTAGATATCTTCCAGTTGTATCTTCATCACCAATCGCTGCGTCTGTGAACGGCTTCACTTCACGCGTCCATTTCTCTTCATCCAGCTTTTTCGCTTTGCCGTCGATAACGCTGTAGTTCACGTCTTTGATGCCCCAGTTTGCCAGGTTCGCTACTTCAGGCGTCATCATTTTGTCAAAGAAAGCTAATATTTTTCTCAGCTCAGCTTCGGTTTTGATCGCGGATTTAGGGAAAAGCACCACGTTCGCATACCCCGGAAGCGCCCATGCGGCGAATTTGCCGTCAGGACCTGCAACCATGCTGTGTACGTCTACAACGGCTGTTGGTACGTTTTTGATCAGATCTTTATTCAGGGAGGAGACGTCTGTCATCGCACCGATGTACATGCCTGCTGTACCGTTCGTGAACAGTTTCTGTTGGTCCGTTTTACTTGTTGCTGCAAAGTCTTTGTTCATCAGACCCTCATCGCGCAGCTTTTTGAAGTAATCCATCGTTTTCACGTATTCAGGGAACATGAACTCCGGTTGCAGCTTGCCGTCTTTAACGCCCCAGTTGTTCGGAACGCCCATCCAGGCCGCTGCGGTTTTGAAAGCGCCGTAGACAAGATCGTTACGATCCGTTAGGCCGATCGTGTCTTTTTTGCCGTTGCCGTCCGGGTCGTTCTCCGTGAATGCCTTCGCCATGGCGTACAGTTCTTCCATATTTGTCGGCGGCTTCAGGCCCAGCTTATCTGCCCAGTCTTTGCGGTAGATGAGACCTTGACGGGCGATCTCTACGCCGCGGTACAGCGTGTACAACTTGCCGTCTACTTTTGTATTGTCATTCGTTGTGGATTTCAGCTTGCTCAAGTTCGGGAAGTCTTTCAAGAGCGGTCCGATTTCCCAGAATTGACCGTCGCGGATGGCGGATTTCATCTGAATGAAAGTCGCTTGGTTTTTCAGGTACGTTACTTGCGGCAGCGCGCCTGTCGCGAACGTTGTATTCAATTTCTCCTCGTACGTATCCGCCGGGAAGAATTGATACGTCAGCTTCGTGTTCGTTAATTTTTCGAGTTCTTTAATGATCGTATCCGGTGGCGTTTGAGCGGTGTTCAGCGGCGCCATGATTGTGATCGATGTTGGCGTGTTGTCAGCTGTTGCTTGCGGCGCCTTTGTACCGGCTGCTGCGTTCGTAGCTGCTGGAGTGGCCTTGCCCCCATCTGAACAAGCTGCAAGCGCGAAGCTGGATACGAGCAGAATGCCAAGTGGAATCGAGACTAAATTTCTCTTCATATTTGTTTGACCTCCGTGAATTGTTTGTTTGCTACAATTTCTACAGTAAAGGGTCTTATATAGGTACCGAAATAATCATTTACTCATTTAGCCCAGTTCTACAGGGGATGTGAGATGATGATTATTAGCTGGGCAGATGATTATTGCGGGCGGGGATGAGCTGGTATCGGGTGATGGATAAGGCGTTGTGGAGGCTGCGGGGTGGTGAGCAGGCGGATTGGGCGCTGTCTGGGACGCCGGCGAAGCAACGCGCGCGGGAGGTGGGAG